>DATGJQ010000086.1:0-5666 GCA_035295105.1 Candidatus Acidiferrales bacterium
GGCGGAACCGCCGCTGGAAAAAGTTGACGAACTGCACCTCTACGGCGAGCGCTCCCATTTCGTGACCACCGTCCGGAACGGCAGCATCAACAATCCGGAGCGCCGCCTGAAGGACGAGCCCGTCGCGTTCGGCCTGCGAACTCCGCACCAGGATTCGGTGGGCATGATCACGCCGTCGGCGCTGCACTTCACCATTTCACACGGATTTGAGCCGCCGGACATCGATCCGAAGCAGCATGAACTGCTGATCCACGGCATGGTCGATCACCCGCTGATTTTTTCGGTGGATGAAATCAAGCGCCTGCCCTTCGTCACGCGCTTTCATTTCGTGGAGTGCCACGGCAACAGTTCGCCGCGCGGCCCGGGCGGCGACGCCCGCGTTTCGCCGGATGCCACGCCGCAAGAAACGCACGGCTTCACTAGTTGCAGCCAGTGGACCGGAGTGCTGCTGGCCACACTGCTGAAGGAAGCCGGAGTGCAGAAGGGCGCGACCTGGATCATCGCCGAGGGCGCCGACGAACCGAAGCACTCCAAGAGCATTCCCATCGGCAAGGCGTGGGACGACGCGCTGGTCGCCTACGGCCAGAACGGCGAACCGGTGCGCCCGGAGCAGGGTTTCCCGCTGCGCCTGATCGTGCCCGGCTGGCAGGGGATCAACAACGTGAAATGGCTGCGCCGCGTGAAACTCGTCGACGAGCCGTACATGGCCATGATGGAAACGAGCCGCTATCCCAGCATGAGGCTGGACGGCAAATCGCGCTGGTTCGAGTTTGAGCTGGGCCCAAAGTCGGTGATCACACGCCCCGCCGGCGGATACAAAATGCCCGGCCCGGGCTTCCATGAAATTACCGGACTGGCGTGGTCCGGCGCGGGCGCGGTGAAGCGCGTGGAAGTTTCCACCGACGGCGGCCGCACCTGGAAGGACGCGCAACTCCACGATCCCATCGCGCGCAAGGCGCACACGCGATTCTCCCTGCCATGGACCTGGGACGGAAGCGAAACGACTCTGCTATCCCGGTGCACGGACGATACCGGCACGGTGCAGCCCACCGTTACGGAAGTCGCCAAGCTGTGGAACGCCGATGTGGATTTCCTCAAGAAATCGCAACAGGTGATCGGCGACTTCAACGCCATCCAGCCCTGGAAAATCAACTCCGACGGGAGCGTCCAAAATGCGATTTTCTAGCTTTCTGGGCGCCGCCCTTCTGCTGGCATCCGCGAATGTCGCGCTCGCGCAAACTCAGTCCTACCCCCATATCGGTAGAACTCCGACCAAGGACGAAATCGCCGCGTGGGATATTTCCGTCGGGCCGGACGGCAAGGGCTTGCCAGAGGGACACGGGAACGCGAAGGAAGGCGCGGCCATCTTCCTCGAAAAGTGCGCGGTGTGCCACGGCCCGGAAGGCCAGGGGGGCAAGATCGGTCCGCGGGTGGTCGGCGGGATCGCCGATACCGAGACACTCACCACGCTGAAGCCGGTCCGCAGTCCCGGCGGCTACTGGCCCTACGCAACTTCGATCTGGGATTTCATTCGCCGCGCTATGCCGCGAGGACAGAGCGGAACGCTGACGCCGAACGAGGTCTACGCGGTGACGGCGTTCATTCTGTTCAAGAGCAACATCATTCAGGAAGGCGACGTCCTGGACCAGAAGACCCTGCCAAAAGTGCAGATGCCCAACCGCAACGGATTCGTGCCGGCCAATTTCGCGGATATTCCCGACGAACACAAACGCGGCTGCAAGCAAGGGATTTGCCCGTAAAAAAGTAGGACAGGCTTCAGCCTGTCTGGTTTTGATCTGTGGCTGGCAAAATTTAAACCTGACAGGCTGAAGCCTGTCCTACAGGTGTCCAAAAAAAGGCCCGATGCAAAAGCATCGGGCCCGTCCCGCATTTCACGAATTACAATTCACGAATCACGAATCACGCCAGCGCCGCGTACGCATCCAGCGTCAGAAACTCGTGAAAATCCGTGCTGGTCATGAGCTGAACGAGAATTTTCCCGGCCTCCGGAAGCTTGCTGGCCTTGAACTTCTCCTCGCCCATTTTGGCTTTCATGTTGTCGAGGATGCCCGCCGTCGCTTCGCGGACCAGTTCCGGGGTCACCGTCTCGCCCGATTGCAGCTTGACGCGGTGCTTGACCCACTGCCAGTCCTGCGCGCGTGAAATTTCCGCCGTAGCCGCATCTTCCATCAGGTTATAGATGGGCACGCAGCCGTTTCCGTTGAGCCAGGACGCCAGGTACTGCAGGCCCACATCGATATTCCACTTCAAGCCTTCCATCGTCAGGTTGCCCTTGGGAATCGCCAGCAGATCTTTCGCCGTGACGTTCACTTTCTCCCGCTTCACGTTGATCTGGTTGGGCGTCTTCATGTACTCGTTGAAAATATCCTTGGCCACGGAAACCAGGCCCGGGTGAGCGACCCACGTGCCGTCATGCCCGGCCTTCACTTCGCGCAACTTGTCCTCGCGCACCTTGGCCAGCGCCTTCTCGTTGGCTTCGGGATCGTTCTTGATGGGAATCTGCGCGGCCATTCCGCCCATGGCGTGGGCGCCGCGGCGGTGGCAGATTTCAATCAGCAGCGCCACATACGACGCCAGGAAATGCTGCGTCATGGTGACTTCCGCGCGATTCGGCAGCACGAAGTCCGGCCGCTTACTGAACTTCTTGATGAAGCTGAAGATGTAATCCCAGCGCCCGCAGTTTAGTCCGGAGGAATGCTCTTTCAACTCGTACAGGATTTCGTCCATCTCAAATGCCGCCAGGATGGTCTCGATCAGCACCGTGGCGCGAATCGTTCCGCGGGGAATACCCAGGTAATCCTGCGAGAAATTGAACACATCGTTCCACAGCCGCGCTTCCTGATGGCTCTCCAGCTTGGGCAGGTAGAAGTACGGCGCGGTGCCACGCGCAATCTGATTCTTGGCGTTGTGGAAGAAAAACAGGCCGAAGTCAAACAGCGCGCCGGAGATGGGCTTGCCGTCCACGAGGAAATGCTTTTCGTCCAGGTGCCAGCCGCGCGGGCGAACGAGGAGCGTGGCGGTCTTCTCGTTGAGCTTGTAGCTCTTCCCTTCCGGGCTGGTGTAGGTAATGGTGCGGTTGATGGCGTCGCGCAGATTGACGTGGCCGTCCAGATTGTTGGTCCAGGTCGGCGAATTGGAGTCCTCGAAATCGGCCATGAAGACTTCCGCGCCGCAATTCAGCGCGTTGATGATCATCTTGCGGTCCACCGGGCCGGTGATTTCCACGCGCCGGTCCATCAAATCCGCGGGAATGGACGCTACCGTCCATTCCGCCTTGCGAATGTTGGCAGTCTCGGGAAGAAAATCGGGCAATTCTCCCTTGTCGATGCGCGCCTGGCGTTCGTGCCGCGTAGCCAGCAGTTGCTGCCGGCGATCCTCGAACGTCGACGCCAGTTTCTTCAAAAATTCGACGGCTTCGGCCGTCAACACGGTCTTGTGAGCGTCGGAAACCGGCGCGGTAACCTGAATCTGAACCATTGGACTTGCCATGTGATCCTAACCTCCCGAGAGATGGGTAAAACCTGAAGGGCGAGCCAACTATGTTACCAGAAACGAGTGCGGATAGAAAAAGCCGGAGAAGCCGGAGACAATCGCCGATGAGCGATCCCTCCGGAAAACAGCTATAGCGGCGCAATTCCGCGGGCGTGAAGCGCGCCCGTCAGTCTGCCGGAGCGTAGGCCGATGCCGCCGATGAATCCTGCTGCCGAAGTTCCCGCATCCGCATCGGACGTACCACGAACAGCATCAGGAGCGCCGCCAAAATATCGGCTGCAGCGGCGATTTCGAGCGTCAACGTCCAATTTCCCGTGCGGGCCGCCAGATAGCCGCCGATGGGCACGAAGAACGACGCGCAACCCTTCGCGGTATACATCAGGCCATAGTTGGTCGTAGCGTATTTCCGGCCAAACTGGTCCGAAGTAAGCGCCGGGAAGATACTGTAAATATCTCCCCAGGAGAAGAAAATCAGCGCCGCCAAAAGCACGAACAAGTAGGGATCGCTGCCGTAGCGGTTGAGCGCCAGGATGAACACCCCTCCCATCGAAAACGTCACCACCATTGCGTACTCGCGTCCGATCCAATCCGAGACATAGCCGAACAGCGGGCGGCCAAGGCCATTCATCAGGTTATTGAGTGAAAGCGCGAAGGTGAGCGCCGGCATCGTGATGGCCAGCAACCTCACCTGATCTTTCGCGATCTTGAAGCCGTTGGCGATGGGCGCGAGTTGGGCGGTGGCCATCAACCCGCTCGAGGCCACCAGAACAAACGCCACGTACATGACCCAGAAAACCGGGCTGCCCAGCGTCTTCAGCGGAGGGGTGTCCTGAGTCGATTGCAGCAATCGCGGATTTACGCGCCGCACTGCGACGCCTTTGGGCGGCTTTGACAAGAACAGCGCCGCTACCAGCACGACGCCTCCCTGGATCAGCGCGAAGCGGATCAGCGTTGCTTCATAGCCGTTCGCCACAATCGAAGTCGACAGGGGAATCACCGTCAGGGCAGCCCCGGCGCCAAAGCCCGCCGCTGTCAAACCTGCGGCCAGACCGCGCCGACTCTGAAACCATTTCACAGCGTTTCCGATGCACGTGCCGTACACCAGGCCGGTTCCGATCCCGCCGATTGCCGCGCCGGCGTAGAGCCCGGTAAGGCTCTCCGCGCGCGCGTATACGATCCACGATCCAGCGATCAGAAACGCGCCAATCATCACCAGCGGACGAGGACCGTAGCGGTCCGCGAAATACGCTTCAAACGGAACCAGCCAGGTCTCAATCAGCACAAAAAGAGTAAAAGCAAATTGAATAGCCACCTTGCCCCAATGGTGCTTCGCGTCCATGGGGTTGACGAACAGCGTCCAGCCATATTGCAGGTTCGCGACCATGGCCATGCAGATGATGCCCATCACCAACTGCACCCATGGATTCCCTTTGCCGCCTTCGTTCGTCTCCGGCGGCAACGCCGTGGCGTTTGAGGACATGGTATTACCCTCCTGGTGCCCCAAGCTTTGGTAATTCAGCGGTATGATTCCAGCTTACCCTGGCATTCGGGATTTCCGGTTTGAACTCCAGGATGGCCACACTTATACACCCGGCGGGAAAACAAATCTAGGTTTGAGTGCGTCGCGCCTGACGGTGCTTTTGCGGACGGGACTACGCTTTCAACAGGCGCGGGAATTTCGCCGGGCTGTTGTCAAAACCGGGGAACACGGTATGAAGATTGCCGCTGCCGAGATGCCCGCCAATTACTTCGCCGAGGACCGATCGGAAATCGGTCGTCAGCGCGAGATCGCGGCCCTCATTCAACTGCCCTGGACCGAGCCCCGGCCACTTGCCGTATACTTTTCCGCCCTTCACCGGGCCGCCCATCACGAACATGCAATTGGCATGGCCATGATCGGTGCCACGATTTCCGTTTTCGTGCGCGGTGCGGCCGAATTCGGACATGGTTACGACGACGATGTCCTCCATGCGGTCCCCCATGTCCTGCGAGAACGCCGCCATGGACTGGCCCAACTCGCGGAGCAAATTGGCGAGTTGGCCCTGCGCCCCGCCTTCGTTGACGTGATTGTCCCAGCCGCCAGTGTCGACGAACGTGACCTCCAGGCCGATGTCCGATTTGTAGAGTTGCGCCACCTGCTGCATCGTCTGGCC
>DATGJQ010000087.1:0-16215 GCA_035295105.1 Candidatus Acidiferrales bacterium
TGGAACTCGCTGAATTATCTGCGCGAGTGTATCGCCAGTGTGTATGAATACACCCACGGGATCGATTTCGAGATCATCGTGGTGGACAACGCGTCGCCCGAGGGCGGCGTGGACGCGATTAAGGAAGAGTTTCCGGACGTCATCCTGATCAAGAGCGCCGACAACCTGGGATTTGCGGGCGCCAACAACGTGGGGTTCAAGGAATCCCGGGGCCGCAACGTTTTGTTTCTGAATCCGGATATGAAGCTGCTCAATCCGGCGATCAACATCATGTATGACAGCCTGCAAAAGCTGCCGGACGCCGGAATCGTGGGCTGCAAGATGTACCAGGGAAATCTGGAAGTGCTGACTAACAGCATTATGAAGTTCCCGGGCATCTTGAATCAGGTTTTTCAGTTTGAAGCTCTGCGCCTGCGCTGGCCGTCGTTTCCGCTGTGGGATATCGGCCCGCTGTTTTCGGATAATCCCGAGCCGGTAAAGGCGGAAGTCATTACCGGGGCATGCACGATGATGCGCCGCGAAGTGTTCGAGAAGGTCGGGATGTACAGCGAAGAATACTTCATGTACTCGGAAGACTTCGATCTGTGCTGGAACGTCCTGCGGGCGGGCTACTCGAATTATTACGTCGGGGCGGGCCACATCATTCACTACGGCGGCGTAAGCAGCCCGCGCGAGTGGCAAACGGTGATGAAATTGAGGGCCGATCTGCAGCTGGTCACGAAATTTCGCGGCCCGTTCTATGCGTTCCTGTATCGCAGCGCAATGGCGTTGAACGCGGCGGCTCGCCTGGCGGTTGCGGAGGTTTTGTCTTTGGCCGCCAAGTCCGGAGCGCCGAAAGAAGCGGCCCGGATTACGGTGCTGAAATACCGCATCACGCTGAAAACCTTGCTGACTCCCGCGAGCAGCGATCCCCGGCCGCCGAACGCGCGGGTCAACAAGCCTTTGCAAGTTGCCAAGAACGAAAAAATTGCCCAGTAAAGCGGGCGAGGAGCCCGGCCAGAAGCTCAGAGCGATCCGTCTCGCGAATCCGGCGAGCGACCCGGCCAATCATGATCGACGCTACCGAACATAAGGCCGAAAGGGCCGAGCCATTGACTCCCGCCGCCGCGGACACCGCGCGGGCGCGGAAGCCGCACGCCTACGTCCTGATGACCGCGGCGCACAACGAAGAGGCGGACATCGAGCGCACCATTCAGAGCGTTCTGGCGCAGACCATTCGTCCGGTGCGCTGGCTGATCGTCAGCGACAATTCCACCGACCGGACCAACGAAATTGTTCAGAGGTATGCCGACCAGAACAGCTTCATCTGTTTCCACCGCGTCACGCGCGCGCCGGGGAGGGATTTCGCCTCCAAAATCGTCGCCCTGCACAGCGGCGAGCATCTTCTGCAGGGCGCCGACTACGACTTCATCGGGAACATGGACGCCGACCTGTCCGTGGAGCCCACTTACTTTGAGGATTTGCTGCGGCAGTTTGAGCTTCGTCCGCGGCTGGGCCTGGCCGGCGGATTTGTCTACGAGGAATCGAACGGCAAGTTCGAGAGCCGCAGCGTCAATCGCGTCTACTCTGTGGCGCATGCCGCGCAACTGGTCCGGCGGGAATGCTACGAATCGTTTGGCGGCTACGCGGTGCTGCGCTACGGCGGCGAGGACTGGCACGCGCAAACCTCCACGCGCATGATGGGATGGGAAGCGGAATCCATTCCCGAGCTCAAGATTTTTCATCATCGGCCCACGGGGGGCGCCACGAGTTTCTATCGCAGCGCGTTTCGCCTGGGCAAGCTGGACTACAGTTTCGGCACCTACCCATTGTTTCAGCTCATCAAGTGCGGCGGGCGGCTGCTTCAGGGACCTTTCATCATCGGGGCCGTGGTGCGGATGGCCGGCTTTATGGATTCCTATCTGCGGCGCGAACCGTTCCTGATTTCTCCGGAACTGGTCGCCTACCTGCGAACAGAGCAGAAGGACCGCATGCTTTCCATATTTCGCCGCTCTTCTTCGACTTCCAATACCTAGCCGCGTTTTATCCTAAATTGCGGCGCCGAGTGATACCGATTCGACTCAGTTTGGAACAACGATCTTGATTGTCCGCGGCTCGGGGCCGACAATGGCCTCTAACCGCGGCAGGACCGCAGGAGGAAGATATGAAAGGCGTTGTGCTGGCAGGTGGAACCGGCAGCCGGCTGAATCCGCTCACCCGCGTTACCAACAAGCATCTGCTTCCGATTTACGACAAGCCGATGGTGTATTACCCGATCCAGACGCTGGTCAACGCGGGAATCGAGGAAATTCTGCTGGTTACCGGCGGCAAGAACGCCGGAGATTTCCTGAGGCTGCTCGGAAACGGGCGTGATTTCGGACTGAAGCATATCAATTACACGTATCAGGAAGGCGAAGGCGGAATCGCCCAGGCGCTGGGCCTGGCGGAATACTTTGCCGGAGACGAATCCATCTGCGTGATCCTCGGTGACAACATCATCGAGAACAACATCTGCCAGGCGGTGGACAACTTCAAGAAACAGCGCGAGGGCGCGAAGATTCTGCTCAAGGAAGTGACCGATGCGCAGCGCTTTGGCGTGGCGGAAATTCGCGGCAACCACGTGGTGGGCATCGAGGAAAAACCCAAAGCGCCGAAGTCGAGCTACGCGGTGATCGGTGTCTATCTCTACGACAACACAGTATTCCGCAAGATTCGCCGCCTGAAGCCCTCCGGGCGCGGCGAACTCGAGATCACCGACGTGAATAATTTCTACGTCGAGGAAGACAAGCTCACCTACGAAGTGCTCGATGGCTGGTGGACGGACGCCGGGACATTCGAGTCCCTGCTGCACGCCAACAACCTGGTCGCCAAAACCGGCGCCAACAAAATGCCGCGGGATCGCGAGCCACAACTGGTGGCGCCAAAGGAAACGGGCCGATGAAAATCTTTGTCACGGGTGGGGCCGGATTTATCGGTTCGAACTTTATTCGGCACGTGCTGTCCCTGAAGAAGGGCTACAAGATCGTCAACTACGACAAGCTGACCTACGCGGGAAACCTGGCCAACCTGGAATCGGTCGCCAACCATCCCGATTATTCGTTTGTAAAGGGCAGCATCTGCGACGCCTTGGGCCTGGAAGAAGCCATGCGCGGCTGCGACGCCGTCGTGCACTTCGCGGCCGAGTCCCACGTGGACCGCAGTATTTACGAGCCTGCGCCGGTAATTGAAACCAACGTGACCGGAACGTTCTTCATGCTGCAGGTGGCGCGCAAGTTGAACATTGAGCGCTTCGTCCACATCTCCACCGACGAAGTGTATGGGGACATGGAGCCGGGCCAGTTCGCCAACGAAAATTCGCCGCTGAAGCCCAGCAGCCCCTACTCGGCGTCCAAGGCCAGCTCGGACTTGCTGGTGCTTTCCTACGTTCGCACCTACGGTTTCCCTGGCGTAATCACGCGCTCCTCGAACAACTACGGGCCGTATCAATTTCCGGAAAAATTTCTGCCCCTGATGATCACCAATATTTTTGACGACAAGCAGCTGCCCATCTATGGCGACGGAAAGCAGCAGCGCGACTGGCTGCACGTGGAAGACAACTGCCGCGGCGTTCTGGCGGTACTCGAGCGCGGCCGCGTCGGGCAGGTCTACAACATCGGCGGATTGGACGTTGAAGAGAATCTGACCATCGCGCGCACGCTACTTCGCCTGATCGGCAAGCCCGAGTCGCTGCTCTCCTACGTCAAGGATCGCCCCGGCCATGACCGCCGCTACGCCTTGCACTGCGATAAAATGGAGCAGGATCTGGGCTGGAAACCCGCGGTGCCGCTCGAAGAGGGCTTGCGGCAGACGATCGACTGGTACAAATCGAACGCCAAGTGGATGGAGGGCGTCCGCGACGGAGAGTATCTCTCTTACTACGACAAGTATTACGAGAATCGTGACTCGTCGCTGCACGCGCTCTCTTCCGCCGGGCCGAAAACGCCGCGCTGAGCAGCCGCGCCCGCCAGCAACGGATTAGGACTCATTCTCTTGCAGAAAATTAACACCTCACTACCGGAGGTCTGGGAACTCCAGCCGAAAGTATTTCGCGACGCGCGCGGCTTTTTTCTGGAGACCTACCACCAGCAGAGATTTGCCGACTTCGGGATCACCGATCTATTCGTGCAGGACAACCACTCGCGCTCGGCCAAGGGCACGCTGCGCGGGCTGCACTACCAGCTGCGGCATACGCAGGCGAAGTTGTGCCGCGTCGTCGAAGGTGAAGCGCTCGACGTGGCCGTCGACATTCGCGTGGGCTCGCCGAACTTCGGGAAGTGGGCCAGTGTTCTGCTATCCGCCGAGCGCCACAACGAGATTTTCATTCCCAAAGGCTTCGCTCACGGCTTCGTCGCGCTGACTGACACGGTGCAATTTCTCTACAAGTGCAGCGACATCTACGATCCCACGAGCGAGCAGGGGATCATCTGGAATGATCCCGCCCTGAACATTTCCTGGGGCGTCTCCGATCCGCTGATTTCCGAAAAAGACGCCAAGTATCGCACCCTGGCCGAAATGCCTCGCGAACTCCTGCCGGTTTATCCCGCGAAATGAAACCCGCCATCCTGCTGATCGGAACCAACGGACAAGTCGGCCGCGAACTGCACAAAATGTTGCCGAGCGTCGGCGAGTTAACTGCGCTCGACCGGCAGCGGCTTGACATGACCAAGCCGGAAGATATCCGCCGCGCCATCCGCACTTGCCGCCCCCAAGTCATCGTGAATGCGGCAGCTTACACGGCCGTGGACAAAGCGGAATCGGAGGAATTGCTGGCGCGCTCGATCAACGCCGATGCGCCCGCCGTGATGGCCGAGGAAGCGAGAAAAATCGGAGCGGCGGTCATCCACTATTCGACCGACTACGTTTTCGACGGCACAAAAACTTCGCCGTACGACGAAGACGATCCCACAAATCCGCAGAACGCATACGGCAGAACAAAACTCGAAGGAGAACGCGCGATCCAGGCTTCCGGCGCCGCGCACCTAATTTTTCGCACTGAGTGGGTTTACGCCACCGAAGGCAAGAATTTTCTGCTGACGATCCTGCGGCTCGCCACTCAGCGCGAAGAATTGAAAATTGTCCGCGACCAGACCGGCGCGCCCACCCTGAACACGGAGATCGCCCGGGCCACGACAGCTATTCTCGCGCAAATTTGCGCGAAAGATGCCGCTGTGTCGTCGCTCGCGGCGGTGAGCGGGATCTATCACCTGACCGCCGGCGGCGTGACCACGTGGTTCGATTTCACCAACGCCATTCTCGCAAAGGCCGCGGAAACTCCCGCCAGCCTGCCATGGTTTGCGGCAGCTACCGGCGGCCTGCCGCTGCTCACCGGCCGCGTGATCCCCATCCCCGCTGCGGAATATCCCACGCCCGCGAAACGTCCCGCCTACTCGGTCCTCTCGAACGCCCGCTTGCATCGAACCTTCGCCGTTCAATTGCCGGACTGGCAGGACCAGCTGCAGTCCATCTTTGTAAACCCTCCCTCGCACTAGAAAAACCGCTTTCGGGAAATGTTACCTGGAGCGGGAGGGTTCGGCACACGTGTGCGCCAACGCCGCATTTTGGGGATTGCTGTTGAACGATTCGCGAAGATCTGTGTGCGGAAAAAACAGGCGGGGAAAAGAACAGGAGTTGAGAGGAGAAAAACGAAGGTCGCGCTGCGGGCAGAAAGCGTCGCGTTCCGCCCGCTGGCAATGCTGAGCGGTGCCGGCGATTCTACTTGGCCACGGCGACCGGAACTGCCTCCGGCTGATGGGGATGAGACTCCACGTAACGACGGATCATTCCCGCGCGGATGCTGTTGCGCACCTTCTTTTCGGCGCGCGCGTCGCGCATGATTGCCTTGTACTCCATGCCGATGGAGAAATCCTGCGGCGCGCCCTGAAGCCCGTGCTGCAGAAGTTCCTCGACTTTGCGAGCGTAGAGATCCGCTCCCGCCGTAACGGCCCTGCCGAACACGGCAAACAGATTGTCGTCGGCGTGCAGCTCGGCGTGAGCGATGCCGAAGATCCGCCCGCCGTCCACTTCCTTCACGCACTCGTGCACCGTGGCGCCCACCATGTTGGGTTCGCCGTTGTACAGCGGCCAGAACGCGCAATCGCACCCGCGGTAGTTGGGCGAAATTCCTGTGTGCATGTTGAGCGCGAGCGTTCGCGCCTGCGACAGAACTTTTCCCCCGACAATTCCCGTCCCGTAGACCAGAATCACGTCCGGTTCAAACGAAGCCACCGTGCGGATTCCGTCTGGCGTGTTGATGCCGTGAACGTGGTGCAGAAGATCCGTACGCTGAAACGATTCGCAATTCTCGCGGCCAAAAACAGAAAGCAACGCCTGTCGATGTTGTTCACGCCCATGCCAGATTTTTCTCAAAAGCGCCAGGTGCACGCGCGAAAGCAGCTGCAACACGGTATACCGGCGAAAATACTTGCGAATTTTCTCGACGCGCCCGACCGGCTTGCCGTGATCGACGATAATTCCGGCGAGAGGGATCTTCGCGGCCAGCTTGTTGGTCACGTAGTGATGCTCCAGGCCGTCACCCGTGATTACAATGATTCGCGCTGATTCCACGGCGTTTCTCCCTTGGGTTTCCGAACCGGCCGGCGGCGTTTCGGCTTCCGGCCGGGCAGATTTGCAAACTTACGAAGCCTGGGCGCTTGCTCCGGCCTTCTTCGCAGCCAGGCGATTGCGAATCGACCGCAGGCGCGGAAGGATTTCGATCTCCGCGAAGAGGTCCGGACTGTTTGTGGCGTGAACGCTCACGCGATGCAACTTGTGGAGATCGGTGTCCGGCGTGTTCGCGCAGCTCTCCACCAGGAATGTAGCTTCGTGGCCGGAGCGCCGCAACTGGCCGAGCAGCTCACCGGTCAGATCCTCCGCGTTTCCATATGGCACGCTGAAGGATCGCACCGGCGTGCCGGTCATGTTTTCCAGCTCGGTCTTGTTCAGAAGAATCTCGCGTTCAAAGTCAGCGCCGCGCAGCGACCGGCAAAACACGTGGGAATACGTGTGGTTGCCGATTTCAAATCCGCGCGCGGGTAGTGCGCGCAGTTGATCGAGGCTGACGTTCATCTGCGCCTGCCGGGCCATTTCCGCGGTGTCGATTCCCGCCGCGGAAGACAGCGCGGCGCGAAACTGTTGCACAGCAGTCTGCGGCTGCAGGCATAGAAATTGGGTGAAAACATCGTCCAGCGAATTCATCGCCAGGTCCTTGCGTCCGGCAACGTCTCGCGCCACGTTGCGCACCAGTTCCAGTCCCGAGGTGTTAAAGACGTAGCAGATCAGATTATCCAGCTGCAGGTCCTCGTTTCCGACGGCCGAGGCATTCACAAAGAAAATGGCCGGGACGCCGTAACGTTCGAGAATCGGCGCCGCCTCGAGAGCCACCGAAGCATACGCATCGTCAAAAGTAACCAGGACCGGCGGCCGCGCAACCTTCCTGGCTCGAGAATCTCCTAAAACATCCGACAACCCGACCGGAGTGTAATGGGTCGAAAGAAATCGAATCACATCCTCGAATTCCCGCCGCGACATTGTCGATCCGAGCCCGTGAGTAAACGGCGACGGCTCATCCGCCACATCATGAAACAGCACGCACCGCAGGGAATATTGCGAGCCCAGAAGATTGGCCATGCCGAAACGAAGCGGCAATCTCCACATCAGCCGCCCGAGGCGATATGGCAGGGGAACCTTCCGTTTTTCAATTGTTTTCGTAGGAATCATGCTGGTTGCGCAACCATCCGAAGGTAATCGCGCGGCGCTGAAAGCGAATTCGTGGCGCGCATAGCCCCTGAAGTCCTAGGCGATGGATTCCCGGCACGGCGCGGTTTCCACATGGTACGTCAGGCGGCCGTCCTCGATTTGCGCGAATGCCACGCGCGCCCGTTCCGAACCCCCGCCGACAACTTTCCAGGCTTCGCCGGAATGTTCGACGCGCATCTGGCTTCTCTCGCGCCACCAGCGCGCCACGTCCCGCGGCAGGGGCTGCCAGATTTTTGCGCGGGCGCAAAGTTCCGCTAGATGCTGCAGCAGATTTTCATAGAGGCGGCGTTCGCGGCGATCGATCACGTAATCGGGATGCACGATGAACGTGGCCAGGCCGTTGCTTGCGGCGATGTATTCCAGCTGCTCTTTCCAAAGTTCGATCGAGAACTCGCCGCGAATATGGAAGAGCGAATAATCCTGGGTGGTGGTCAGCGGCAGCTCGACGAGGCCTCCCAGAAAATACGGCATCACCGTGCAGCAACCGCCGATCTGCGGCTCCAGGTGCGCTGCGCTGGGAAACGACATGTCGTAGCGGACTTCCAGCGCTCCTTGCCACTCCGCGTTGCGATACATCCCGCCCGAACGAAAGCCTTCCGAGCGCCATTTCCCAGCGTATTCGTTTATTTTTTTCGCGCGATCGAGGAACACTTCGCGGTTGTGAAACAGCTGGCCGTCGTGATTCAGGTCGTGGACGTTCACCTCAAAGCCGCGGGCGCGGATGCTCTCCAGAAATCCATCGGAAACGGTGTAGCGCTCTTCCGGCACCACTTGAAACGAGCTGCGGATCCTGTGGCGTTCGTCCAGATCCATCAGCTGGCCGCAAAATGCCCGGCCTTCCTCATGTTCCACGTCGTGCGTCATCAGCGCGCAGCCCGTGTACTCGTCCGGCCAGAACCAGACGAAGGGAACGCGCTGGTTGCCGTTGGTCTGCACCGCGAGGGACATCAATTCCCCGCACAGGGTGTCTACGGTTTTATCGATCGGCCAGCGGGGAAATTCGATATTTTTTCGCTCGCGCAGATGAAAGCGCTGAAAGTGTTTGCGAACAGCGACCGAGAGAAACGGCCGCGCGCCGTAATACGTCTTCCGGATCAGATTTTTCGTGAAAGAGGACGCCTTTTCCGCACGGATGTACCGCTCCCGCCGCAGATTCTCCAAAATTTCATCCGGATCGAACGGAAGGAATACGTCATTGCCCCGGGACTGCATGAGCGGAAGCGCGTCCGGAAGATCGGCGCTGGGCGCCTGGGCCACCGGTCCGGCGCTCCGGCCGAAGCAGGTAATGTCTTTCCCGAGCCGGAAGAAGCCCGGGATTTGCCCAAGTTCCTCGGCCACGCCGAATTTGGCGAACTCTTCGGGGCACCGAAAATAGTCAACGAAGGCTGAGTTCATAGACTTGTTTGATGCCGATTGCACCAAATCGCGCCATTCTACTTGCCAATTATTACTTTGGCAATGCGCTCGGCCGCGTGCCCGTCCCACAGCGGAGGCACGCCGGCTTTCTTGCGATCTCCGCTCAGAACGCGCTCCAATTCCCGCGATAAAACCTTCGTATCCCGCCCGACCAGCACGTTCGTGCCGACGGTGATGGTTACCGGGCGTTCGGTATTTTCGCGCACCGTCAGGCACGGCACGCCCAGGTAAGTGGTTTCCTCCTGGATCCCGCCGGAATCCGTAATGACCACGGCGGCATGCTTTTGCAGGGCCAGGAAATCCAGATAGGGCAGCGGCTCAAGGAACCGGATCTTCCCGTTATTTTCGGGGCCGATTCCGAGGCTGGCAATCTTCTGGCGCGTGCGCGGATGGACCGGGAAGATCACTTCGAGGTTATGTCCAACGCGCTCCAGGCTGGCCAGCAGGGACCGCAGCCAGTCCAGATCATCCACGTTCGACGGGCGATGAAGCGTAACCAGCGCGAAGCGGGCCGCCACATCGGCCGGCAGCCGGCGATCCGCTTCCGGCAGCATGCGGATCAGCGTGTCGATCATTACGTTCCCGGCCAGAAAAACTTTTTCCGGCGCAATGCCCTCACGCTCCAGGTTGCGATTGCCGTCCTCGGACGGCGTGAAGAGCTGGTCGGATAGCTGGTCGGTGACCAGGCGGTTGATCTCTTCGGGCATGCCGCGATCGCCCGACCGCAGGCCTGCCTCCACGTGCGCCACCCGCACCATCAGCTTGGAGCAAACCAGCGCGGCGGCAACCGTGGAATTCACGTCGCCGTACACCACCACGACGTCCGGCTTTCGTTCCAGCACCACGGTCTCGAAGCGGCACATGATGTGCGCGGTCTGCTGCGCGTGCGATCCGGAGCCGACTTGCAGGTTCACATCCGGCTCGGGCATACCCAGCTGCTGAAAAAACACGTCGGACATGTTCACGTCGTAGTGTTGGCCGGTGTGAACGACAATTTGCTCGACGGGATAGGCAGCCAGGGCGCGGATTACCGGCGCGGCCTTCATGAAATTCGGTCGGGCTCCGATAACGTGACAGATTCGCATTTGTTCTCGCTTCGTTAGGAAGACTTACTAAAATTAGAACTCAACTTCGTCATGAACTACGTTAAGAATTGTGAAGCTATCTCGCCGGCCGGACATACGCAGGGAAGGCCCTGGCCGCTAGCCAATGTGGCGGTATAACACCTTGCCGGCCGCAGAGAGCACGCCGTCCGGCAGCATGGAAAACATTCGCTTCGCCAGTCCCGAGTCTCCCCACGAGTGCGCCGATTGTTTCGCGGTCCGCGGGTAGCGGTAATACGTAAGCACACGCTTGGTCGTTCCAAACTTGTCCTTGAACGCCACCAGGCCTTCGTTCTCCATCTCGGAGCGCCCGAAATCGATGGATCGCGCTCCCGTCGCTTTGCCTTCCTCGATCAGCTTCCAGAAGAGAAACGGCATGCCTCCGAGCTGGTGAAAGGCCCCATCCGAGCACCCATATTTGTAAATAATGTTCGCGCCGTGCCGCAGCGTGAGCATCGCGGCGACGGCGGCGCCATTTTTTCGGGCGACGCGGATGTGCAGGCCCTCGCCCAGGCACTCGGCCAGATTCTTGAACCAGTTGATTGGCTGGGGCGGCAGTTGATGCCGTCTCCGGGTAATCAGCATCAGGTTGTAGAACGTGCTGATCAGTTCGTCGCTGCGGCCCGCTTCGTACGCCAACTGTTCCTTATCGGCGCGCTTGATTTTTCGCTGGATGGAATCCTTGTGCAGGCTCTTGAAGAGCTGTTCGATCGTGGGGCTCAGGTCGAGCTCATGAAAATAGAATGATTCCGTGGATTGGAATTCGTTCTTCAGTTCCGAAGAATCGAGCAGCGGGCGAACCTCCAAGTACTTGCACCGTTGAAGGACGGATTCCTGGGCCAAAGCGCCAAGCAAGAGGGATTGGTCACCCGGATCGCTGACCAGGGGTTCGCAATGGTCGGCGAAGGGCAAAGAAACGAGCCGATTTCCCGTGAGCCAACTGGAAATGCGGCACACAACGATTCCGTTCGTCAGGGATTCGGCGGGAGAATTCAAGGTTAGCACGATTGGCTTGTAGCCGTACGTCCGCTTCAAGGCCTCCAGCCAGCCGGTTTCGTGAAACGACGAGGCCTGCGGGTGGCTTGCCACCAGTTCGGCCCAGCGTTTGTCGGTCAATGGATCGATGAAGTTCAATGGCTGTGCGAACCTTTTCCCGGAATCACGATCAGGGTTTCCCGATACTCGAATCCCGGAAAATCTTTCTTGAGAATTTTCAGATATTTTCCGGCTGCATCACTTCACCTTGCGGGTGCGCTCTTCGTGGAGGGTACCGCAGCGATGGCCTGCTCGACCGCGTCGCACAGCGCGTGCCCGACCAAAATATGGCATTCCTGAATGCGAGGCGTTTCGTTGGTCGGCGCCGCGATCAGCACATCGACCAGGTCGCGCATTCGCCCGCCGGATGCCCCGGTGAGCCCGATGGTAAAAACTTTCAGCTGGCGCGCCGCGGTGAGGGCTTCGAGCACGTTTTTCGAGTTCCCGGAAGTGCTGAGGCCCACGGCAACGTCGCCCGGTACCGCAAACGCCTGCAACTGCCGGGCGAACACATGCTCGTAGCCGTAATCGTTGGCGATGGCGGTCACCGCGGAAGCGTTGGCGTGGAGGGCCAGGGCGGGCATGGGGCGGCGTTCCCGCAGGTAACGCCCGAGAAATTCCGCGGCAAGATGCTGGGCGTCGGCGGCGCTGCCGCCATTTCCGAAAAAAATAGCTTTGTGGCCACCGCTGTACGCGGCGATTAGCGCGTCCGCCGCCTGAATCATGGCGGGCAGGCAGGATTCCAGCACGCGGCTCTGAACCTGAACGCTGCTCTCGATATTCCGGCGAAGAATTTTTTCGGTCATGAGTCCCGATCGGCACCGGAGCGGCTGACCGCCTCCGGGGAAATCGTCACTTGCCGTGTTGCTGGCCCTGCCGGTGCTTTGCTTCCGCGATGTTCACGATGTGTTGGACGATTGCTTCGAGCGCCGGACTCTTCTGGTGGTTGAGTGAAATGTTCTGCTTGTCGCGCCGCACCGCCTGAATCTTGGTTCGAACCTGCTCCACATTTTCGAGTAGGACCAGGCGGCCTTGCTCGGAGAGAAAACGGTCCACGGCGCCGATCGGTCCGCGGAAGATGCTGTAAACCGGCACTCCCATGGCTGCGGCTTCGCGGTTCATGGTGCCTCCGCCGCTGACCACCAGATCCGAGTTCCAGATGATGTTCATGCCGTCTTCCACCCGGGCCGGAATCACTATCTTGCCAGAAGCGATTTCGGCGGTCCACACGGCGCGCAGTTCGCCTTCCTGATTCTTGTTGCGCGGCAGCAGCAGAATCCGCGCTCCCGGCAGGTCGCGAAATTTTTCCAGCGTGGCGGTCAGCAGCGCTTCGGCTTCCGGATTATGGTAGTGCGCTTCGGTGGCCGGCGGGCGGACGGTGACCAGCAACTCATCCGGCGCGATGCCCAGGCGCGTCCGCATCGCGGGGTCGGGGCGGAAGCTTGGAAGATACACGTCTTCCTTGATGCCGGGGTAGGTCAGGCGCTTGGTTCCGCCGCGCGATTCCGCATCCATCGGAATGACATCAGGATGAATCACCCACAGCTTGCTGACGGACATCTTGGAGGAGTGTTCGTAGTCGATGATGGCGATGGTTTCAATTCCCAAAAGCTGCGAGGCCAGCATGCAGCCGCGCGAGCCGTGGGCCAGCGACACGTCGGGCTTTTCTTTTCGCACCAGGTAGGCCAGTTCGAGGGCGCGCCAGGCGGTTCCCAGGGCCTTCAGGATTTTTTTCTTCCCGTAGTGCCTGCCCACCACCCGTGCGTGGATCCCATAGTAATCGAGCAGTTCGCAGACTTGATAGGAGTTCCGGGCGGTGAGGAAAATATCGAAGCCGCGGGCCTTGAGCTCAGGAATGATGGGAACGAAGAAGGGGACGTGCGGCGAGTTGTCCAGATCGATCCAGATTTTTTTTCGGACCGCCATGGGCTTTGCCGGCGACGCGGACGGCGGCGCCACTGCCTCGGGAATTTCGATGGTCGATTTCATGATCGAGGGCCCTGTCGGATGGGCTGGCCGGCACGGAGCGATTTTCTGCCGTGGAACGCGGCCAGCCCTTTCCGAATTTACCGCACCATCTCGACGCGCAGGCAGCGCATGATTTCCTGGACGACGCGCGCCTGCTGCTCCGGCTGAAGATTCGGAAACATCGGCAGCGATACGATTTCCGCCGCGACCTTCTCCGAAACCGGGAAATCTCCCTGGCGATAGTTCAGATAGTCATAGGCCTTCTGCATGTGCAGCGGGATGGGATAGTGGATTCCCGTGTTGATTCCGGCGTCCTTGAGGTGCTTCATCATGCCGTCGCGGTCATGCGTGCGGACGACGTACAGGTGATAGACCGCGCGGGACCACGATGGCTCGAACGGGCGAACCACGCTGCCCTCCGCGCTGGCCAGCAATTGATTGTAGTGCGCCGCTCGTTCGCGCCGCGCCGAATTCCAGTTCGCCAGATGCGCGAGTTTCACGTGCAGGAAGCCGGCCTGCATGGCGTCCAGCCGGCCGTTGTAGCCCTCCACGTCGTGATAATACTTCTTGGCCTGGCCATGATCGCGGATCACTTTCACCTTGGCGGCCAGCGTCGCGTCATTCGTGGTGACCGCTCCGGCCTCGCCGCACGCGCCCAGATTTTTTCCGGGATAGAAGCTGAACGCCGCCGCGCGCCCCATCGATCCGGCTTTCATCCAGCGATTATTTTCCTTGGAAAAATACTCGGCGCCGTGCGCCTGGCAGGCGTCTTCGATTACCACCAGGCCGTATTTGTTGCCTAGCGCGAGGATCGCGTCCATGTCCGCCATCTGCCCATAGAGATGCACGGGAATGATTCCGCCGATGCGGCGCCCGCTGCGGCGGCTGATCAGCTTGCCGTTGGGATCGGTGGTGCACTGCTTCTCGAGATATTCGCGCAGGCGGTCGGCGCTCATGTTGTAGGTGCGCTCATCGACGTCCACGAATTCCGGATGCGCGCCCGCCTGGGAGATCGCTTCGCTGGTGGCGATGAATGTGTGCGGCACAGTGACGATCACGTCGCCCGGCTGGATGCCCGCGCCCATGATGGCGAACCGCAGCGCGTCGGTCCCGCTGCTGACGGCCACGGCGTGGCTCGCGCTGCAGAATTCCGCAAACGCTTTTTCAAAATTTTCCACCATCGGACCGCCGATAAATCCGGCGGTGCGCAGGGTCTGCTGAAATACCTTGGTCAGTTCCTGCTCCAACTCCACATGCGGGGTGATCAGATCGAGAAACGGAATTTCATTCGACTTACCATTGGGTGTGCTCACTTGAGGGCCTCCACGGCGGATTCAATCTTGCGCAATACTTTCGCCGGATTTCCGGCGACGATGGTGTTCGCGGGAACATTCTTGGTGACCACGCTGCCCGCGCCAACAATGGCGTTCTCGCCGATGGTCACGTTGGCCAGGATGGTGGCGCCGGTACCGATGGACGCGCCGTTCTTGATAACCGTGCGCTCCACCTTCCAGTCGGCCTCGGTCTGCAGCTCGCCGTTGGCAGTGGCGCGCGGATAGATGTCGTTGATGAACATCACGCCGTGGCCGATGAAAACGTTGTCCTCGATGGTCACGCCTTCGCATACGAAGGTGTGGCTGGAAATTTTGCAGCGGCGGCCCACCGAAGCGTTCTTCTGGATTTCAACGAACGCGCCGATTTTCGTTTCGTCGCCGATCGTGCAGCCGTACATGTTGATGAACTTGGATAGCTTGACGCCCTTGCCAAGCTTGACGTCCGGGGCAATGCTGCAGTGTTCGTTCACAGGCGTACCAGTTCTCCTCTCTGCTTGATGGAGCGGTCGGCCGCTTCGAGCATGCGCACCACGCGCAGGCCGGCCTGGCCGTCATTGAAGGGCGACTTGTCCTGCAGAATGCAGTCGGCGAAGTAATCGAGTTCGACGCGCAGCGCTTCCAGCTGTTCAAGCTGCGGCGCCCACATGTCACCCGAACGGTAGTTCACCAGCAATTCGCGCACTTTGTCGCCGGAAGTGATGTTCACGCCCTTGTCGTACACGCGGATTTTTTCGTCGGCCACCAGGTCATTCCAGACCAGCATTTTTTTCTGGCCGCCGATCATGGTCATTCTGATTTTAACGGGAGAGAGCCAGTTTACGTTGATGTGCGCGATCACGTTGTTCGGGAAGTAAATGGTCATGAAGGCGACGTCTTCGACGCCGTTCAGGTGGCATTCGCCGGTGGCCACGATGGCCTCGGGCTCGCCCTTGATCAGGTGATCCATGATCGAGAGGTCGTGCGGAGCCAGGTCCCAGATCACGCTGACGTCATGCTGGAACAGGCCCAGGTTCACGCGCAGCGAATCGTAGTAGTACAGATCGCCCAGGGCGCCGCTTTCGGTCAGTTCACGAATCTTGCGCACCGCTCCGGTAAACAGGAAGGTGTGGTCCACCATGATCTTCAGGTTCTTGCGCGCCGCCAGCTCGATCAGTTCCTCGGCTTGCTCGGAGGACGAAGTAAACGGCTTTTCGACGAACACGTGCTTGCCGTTTTCGAGAGCGGTCTTGGCCAGCTTGTAGTGAGTCCACACAGGCGTGACGATGGCCACCGCGTCAATCTTGGCGGACTTCAGAATTTCATCGGGATCGGTCGTGACCTGCAGGCTCGGATAATTCTTCTTGGCGCGCGCCAGTGCGCTGGGATTCATGTCACACAGCATCTCGACACACGTGTGATCCACGCCGAAGAAGTTCCGAACGACGTTCGGACCCCAGTATCCGTAGCCGATTACTCCGACCCGGATCATCGGTGGTTTTGCACCGTTGCCGTTACCATTGGCATTGCCATTGTAATTTCCGTTTTGGCTCATGAACTCTCCCGACCGTTTTTCCGCAGGGCCTGCCAGCGGCTCCGCGGTGGATGGA
>DATGJQ010000088.1:0-33794 GCA_035295105.1 Candidatus Acidiferrales bacterium
CTGCAAAATTTCCAGGCCGGGATAGAGCAGTCCCGCCGCTGGGGCACGCAAATTGGGAGACGGATTCACCCACGGCAATCCGGTGTCTTCAAAACTCATGCGGCGCTGCCAGTTTTGCAGGCGGATGACGTGCAGGTCGCAGCCGATTTTCTTTTGCACGTTGAACATCTTGGCCATTTCGCCGAGCGTCATGGCCATGCGCACAGGCATCGGAAAATATCCGACAAAATTGGTGCGCTCACGATCGAGCATGGGGCCTTCCATGCGTTCGCCGCCGAGCGGGTCGGGACGATCCAGCAAATAAAACGGCAAGTGCCGCTGCGCCGCGGCTTCCATCACGTATCCCATCGTGGTGATGTACGTGTAGAAGCGCACGCCGGCATCCTGAATGTCGAATACCAGCACGTCGATGCCGGCGAGCATGGCGGGAGTGGGCCGTTCCGTTTCGCCGTAGAGGCTGTAAATGGGCAGGCCGGTCGCTTCGTCCCTCGCGGAAGGAACGCGTTCATCCACCGCGCCGCGAATGCCGTGCTCGGGACTGAACAGTGCCACGAGTTTCACGCCCGGCGCGTGCGCTAGAAGATCGATGGTGCTGCGCCCGCTTCGATCGATGCCAGTCTGATTGGTAATCAGCCCAACGCGTTTGCCGGCCAGCGGCGCAAAATTCTGCGCTTCGAGGACGTCAATCCCGGTGAGCGTCTGGGCGGCGGCTACTGCGACTGGGAACCACGGATGCACACAGAGGAACACGGATAGAACCAGGAAGAAACCGGGTCTCAAAACTATATACCTATGCCTTTTTGCTTTCATCCGTGTTGATCTGTGTGCATCCGTGGTTCCAATCTTATTTGTTCCGCCCGGAAAGCGGGTGCTATATATAATTGCGGCATGCCGGCGAACAACTTGGAATGCGCGCGATGCGAAAATTGAGCCGCTGGCTGTTGCCGCTCGCGCTCCTCTCGATGGCTACCACCGGCAGCACTCAAAAATCTCCCCGCGCGCCGGCCGCGCCCACCGCGGCAAAACTTTCTCCCGAGGGCCAGCGCTGGGTTTCCGAAACGCTCCAATCGATGTCGCTCGATGAAAAAATCGGGCAGCTTTTCGCCGTGTGGGCGTACGGATCGTTCCTGTCGACCGAAAGCCAAGACTACAAGGATCTTCTCCGCGATGTCGAGGAAAAGCACATCGGCACGTTCGCGATTCAAACGCAGGGCTCGCCGCTGGGCATCGTCGTGCGCAGCCGGGTGTACCCGACGGCGATCCTCATCAACACGCTGCAGCGCCACGCCAAAGTGCCGCTGTTAGTCGCGGCAGATTTCGAGCGCGGCACGTCGATGCGCATCGAAGAGGGATCGTCATTTCCCCACTCCATGGCCGTGGCGGCAACGGGACGCCCCGAAGACGCCTACACGATGGGAAAAATCACCGCGATTGAGGCGCGCGCCATCGGCGTACCGTGGATTTTTGCGCCCGACGCCGATGTGAACAGCAATCCCGAAAATCCCATCATCAACACACGCTCGTTCGGCGAGGATCCGGCGCGCGTCTCGCAATTTGTAGCGGCCTTCGTGCGCGGCGTGGAAGAAAACGGCGGCATGGCCACGGCGAAACATTTTCCCGGCCACGGCGACACCAGCACGGATTCGCATCTGGATCTGCCGCTGGTATCGAGCGATCGCGCGCATCTCGAGCAGGTGGAACTCGCTCCCTTCCGCGCGGCGATTGCCGCCGGAGCGGGCTCGATCATGACCGGCCATCTGGCCGTGCCGGCGCTCGAACCCGATCCCAACGTGCCGGCGACCATGTCTCCAAAAATCACCACCGACCTGCTGCGCGGCGAGATGGGTTTCGACGGCCTTGTGGTCACCGACGCGCTGGACATGGGCGGCGTGACGGTGCGCTATCCGCCCGGAGAAGTCGCGGTGCGCTCGATCCTGGCGGGCGCCGATGTTCTGCTCGTTCCGCCGGTGCTGGACGCGGCGCTGCAAGCGGTGCACGAGGCTGTGGCTTCCGGGCGAATTCCCATGGCGCGTATCGACGACGCTGTGACGCGTGTTCTGCGCGCCAAGGCCAAACTCGGCCTGAATAAGTCGAAGCTTGTGGATCTGGAGGCGATTGCCGGCACATTCGATCGCCCCGAATACGAGGCGGCCGCTTTGGATATCGCCGATCGCGGCGTCACGCTGCTGCGCGATGACCAGCATCTTCTGCCGCTGGACTCGACGAAACCTTTGCGCGTGCTGCTGGTCGCCGCTTCGGGCGACGTCGATCCGTATCCCGCCTCCGATCTGGAAAGCGAACTTCGCTGGCGCGTCGATTCGCTGGCCAGTGTGCGCATAGACACGCGGTTTACGCGCGCCGACGCCGCGAAACTCCCTTCGCCGGACACCTATGACGTCGCAATCGCGGCGATCTTCGTGCGGGTAACGGATCGCAAAGGCAGCATCGGCTTGCCCGATGATGAGTCCGCGGTGATCGATCGCCTGCTGGCCGCGGGAAAGCCGGTGGTCGTCGCGTGCTTTGGCAGTCCGTATCTTGCCGAGCGCTTTCCGTCGGCGAAAACCTGGATCGCGGCGTTCAGCACCATGGATGTGGCGCAGTGGGCCGTGGGACGCGCGCTCTTCGGGCAAATTGCGGTTGCGGGCAAGCTCCCCGTAAATATTCCCGGCGTTGCCCCGCTGGGTTCGGGACTCGATCTCCCCGCGCACCCGATGGAATTGCATGAGGCAGACGCCAAAGCGGAGGCGAAATTGCAACCTGCGTTCGATATCCTCGATCAGGCGGTGGCCGATCACGCGTTTCCGGGCGGCGTGCTGGCCGTGGGCTACCAGAACGAATTGACCGTGCACGAATTCGGCCGGCAAACGTATGACCCGAAATCGCCGGCAGTGAATGTCGACACCATCTACGATGCCGCCTCGCTGACCAAGCCGGTGGTGACCGTGACGCTCGTCGCCAAACAGGTGGAGGCGGGCCACATCGGACTGGACCTTCCCGTGGCGCGCTACATTCCCGAATGGAATGACGGACCCAATCCCGACTGGCGCAAGACGGTCACCGTCCGCCACTTGCTGACGCACTCCTCCGGGCTGCCGGCGTACCGGGAATATTTTCAGACGCTGCATTCCAAACGTGAATATATCGACGCGATTTGCCGCGAGCCGCTGGAATATGCGCCCGGAACGAAGGCCGTCTATTCCGATCTGGGCTTCATCCTGCTGGGAGAAATTCTGGAGCGCGCGACGGGCAAAACGGTGGACGAACTGGCGCGCGACCAGATTTTTGCGCCGCTGGACATGGGCAGCAGCATGTTCAATCCGCCGAAAAATATTGTGAGCCGCATCGCTCCTACCGAAAATGACGCGGCATTTCGCAAGCAGCAAGTGCACGGAGTAGTTCACGATGAAAACGCGTTTGCCATGGGAGGCGTTGCGGGGCATGCCGGCATGTTCACCACCGCCGGTGATCTTGCAACGTTTTGCCAGATGCTGCTGAACGGCGGAATTTATGACTACCACCGGCTGCTGAACCGCGCGACGATTGCGCAATTCACCGCGCCGCAGCCGCTGGCGGGCAACACTGGGACGCTGGGGTGGATGATGCCGACGCCCAATTCCTCCAGTGGCCACTACTTTTCGCCGCACAGTTTCGGACATCTGGGTTACGCCGGCACATCGATGTGGATCGATCCGGACCGCCAGCTGTTTGTGATTTTGCTGACGAATCGCGTGTATCCAACGCGCGAGAACAACAAGATCGCGGCGGTGCGGCCGGCGGTGCATGACGCGGTGATGGAATCGCTCGGGCTTTCCAACGCTCCCAAACAATAGTCCGCGGCTTGATTGCCGCTAGCCCCAGCGTCAAATGCTGCGACTCGACGCCGTGTCATTCTGAGCGAAGCGAAGAATCTCTCTTCGATTTAAGTGCGAGAAAAAAACAAAGAGGGATTCTTCGCTTCGCTCAGAATGACAGCTTTTGAGTTTTTGCGGACGATGTTGGATAGGGATTTTTGTGGCGCATGCTTTAGCTTGCGGAGTTTCATGCTTCGCGGCTTTTTTGTTGATCGCATGAAACCCTGCCGCAACTACCCCCCCGCAAGCTAAAGCATGCGCCACAAATTTCCGCGACACATCCGCTGCTTCGCGTGCGAAGATAGGGTCCCGGCTTTTCGCAAATTTACGCTCATGTCTAAACGCAGAAAAAACGCCAGCATAGCGCCAGCGCCATTGAGGGCTACCGAACAGCGTAATCCCCGCACGCGCACGATTGATACGAAATCGACCGCGGGAATCTTGCGAATGATTCATCGTGAGGACGCTTCGGTCGCCAAGGCCGTCTCCACGGCCCTCCCGGAAATCGCCCAGACTGTGGACGCGATTGCCGGCGCGCTGCGGCACGGCGGGCGACTCTTCTACGTGGGCGCGGGAACCAGCGGGCGCCTCGCGGCGCTGGATGCTGCGGAGATTCCTCCAACCTACGGAACGCCGCCGAGGCTGGTGCAGGCAGTGATCGCGGGTGGCCGCCGCGCGTTGACGCACGCGGTGGAAGGAGCGGAGGACAACCACGCGAAAGGAGGCCAGGATTTGGCTGCGCGCGGGCTCAACGCAAAGGACGCGGTAGTCGGAATCGCCGCCAGCGGCGGGACGCCGTACGTCTTGGGAGCGTTGGGGTTCGCGAACCGCAAGGGCGCGGTGACCGTGGGACTCACGTCCAACGCTGGAACGCCAGTCACGCAGCTGGCGCGAATCAGCATCGTTACGCCGACCGGGCCGGAGGCGATCACCGGCTCGACGCGGATGAAAGCGGGCACGGCGCAGAAGTTGGTGCTCAACATGCTCTCTACCGCGGTGATGATTCGCCTCGGCCGCGTGCATGACAACTGGATGATTGGCGTGGCCCTGACGAACAGCAAGTTGCGGGCACGGGGATTGCGGATCCTGATGGAAGCTACCGGAGCGGGCGTGGCCGACTCGACACGCGCGCTGCGGCAATCCGGACACAATCTCGGCGCTGCCCTCATAATGCTAAAGACAGGAGCAAGCGCGCGCCAGGCCCGGCGCCTGTTGCGCGATACCCAAAACCATGTCCACAACGCCCTTAACATCGCGGTTAAAGACGCCCGGCCAGTCCACGGCCACTCGTTCAAATCAAATGGATAGACTTCTGATCGAAGGCGGAACGCCTCTGGAAGGCTCGGTGCGCATCAGCGGAGCCAAGAATTCCGCGCTGCCGGCGATGGCCGCTGCGCTCCTGACGAGCGATCGCGTGGACCTCGAAAACATCCCGCGGGTGCGAGACATCATCACCATGGGCAAGCTGCTGGCGCACCTCGGGGCCATCGTCGAGGCGCCGGCGATCCCGCCGACGGGCATGGGCATTCAGGCAGAGCAGGTCAACGGGGCCGAAGCGCCGTACGAACTGGTGAAAACCATGCGCGCGTCGATCCTGACGCTCGGGCCGCTGGTCGGGCGCACCGGCCACGCGCGCGTGTCGCTACCCGGAGGCTGCGCGATTGGGGCGCGACCCGTGGATCTGCACCTGAAGGCGCTCGAGCAGATGGGCGCGGAAATCGAAATGTCCCACGGTTACGTGGAGGCGCGCGCGCCTCGCGGGCGGCGATTGCCGGGCGGGCGCGTGTTCTTTGAAAAAATCACCGTCACCGGGACGGAGAATATTTTAATGGCCGCGTCGCTGGCGGAAGGCGAGACGCTGATCGAGAACGCCGCGCGCGAGCCCGAAGTGACCGATCTGGTCGAATTGCTGATCAAAATGGGCGCGGATATTCAGGGCGCGGGAACTTCGACGCTGCGCGTGCGCGGGAAAGCGGAACTGCATGGCGCGTCGCACACCATCATTCCCGACCGCATTGAAGCCGGCACGTTCCTCGTCGCCGGAGCCATCACCAACGGCGAACTGGAGCTGACCCACTGCGCGCCGGAGCACCTGGCATCGGTGATTGCCAAGCTGCGCGAGACGGGCGTGATCATCCAGGAAACCGGGCCGGGCACGCTGCGCGTTCGCGGCGCAAAGAAGCTGGTGGGTTCGGACGTGGTAACCGAGGAATATCCCGGCTTCGCCACCGACATGCAAGCGCAATTCATGGCCCTCGTGACGCAGGCGCAGGGAGCTTCGGAGATTACCGAAACAATTTTCGAGAACCGCTTCATGCACGCCAGCGAAATGATTCGCATGGGCGCGAATATTTCCATTGACGGGCGGCGCGCGGTGGTTCATGGGCCTACCACGCTTTCCGGCACCACGGTCATTGCTTCGGATTTGCGCGCCAGCGCTTCGCTGGTGCTGGCCGCGCTCGTCGCGCAGGGTGAGACGGTAATCGACCGCGTGTATCACATCGATCGCGGGTATGAGCGCATCGAGGAAAAACTCAACGGCGTCGGCGCGCAGATCCGCCGCATCTGAATTCAGTAGGACAGGCTTCAGCCTGTCTGGTTTAAATTCCCGGCGCGGACAATCTAAACCTGACAGGCTGAAGCCTGTCCTACTTCCTTCTCACTTATTGGCGTTGCGTTTTATTCTTCCGGGTAGCGCCTTCCTTCGGATCTCCTAGCTGATATTGCATATTCACCGAGAAAATCTGGAAATCGGTGAAGGAGTGTTCCCGGTAGAAGCGGTGCCCCTGAAAATCCATGTAGAGTTCCGTGCTAGCAGGGAGCCACAACTGCAGATTGTTCGCGGACGATTGGGCGGGACGATACTCCACGGTTTCGTGGTATAGCCGGAGACGAATTTGCGGATTGGCCTGCACCAGATCGGTCTCCAGGCGCGCCACCTGAAACGAATCCGCGAGAATCCAGGCCCGGCCCCGCAAGTTCACGTCGTACGTTCCGTGATTCACGACAAATGACAACGTCTGGTTGGGGCGGTCCGGGCGCTGCTCAAATCGGACCTGCCACGCCGGCTGCCCGTGCCATTCTCCGAGGCCCTCGCACTGCATCTTGAAATTTCCGGCATATTTCGGATGAAAGATGAGAACCATGCTCGGCGTGCCAATCGTTGCGATGTGCGTGGGAAACTGGTCGAGAGAAAGGTTGCCGTTGCGGAACTCATCCACATGCAGCAGTCCGTTCTGGCCTTCGGCGAAGGACACCAGGTAATCGAATTTCACGGTGATGGGAGAGCCCAAGCCTCCGGAGCGATCGATGGGCCGGTGCGTCAGGATTTCCGTGGCGGTAAAGCGATCCACGTTCTGAACGAGCTCTACGATTCGTTTCCCTGCTCCATCGAGCACCGCCGGCAGCGAACAGGCCACACCCGAGGAAACCGGCGGCACCGAATGATCGATGTCTTCGGGCAGCCAGATCTCATTCGGCTTGCGCTTTTCTTCCACCGAAAAATCCGCCGGACCGGCATCGCCGGAACTCGCTTCGGCGTCCGCGCGATCGCCGGGCTCGGCCGTCTTCTGGGCTACCGGAGTGACGGGCTTGGCGTCAATCTTGCGCAGATAGTCGTTGACCGCATCTTCCTGTTCGCGGCTGGGATGGTGCTTCAGAATTTCGCGGAGCTGCGTCTTGGCGCTGGCCTTGTCACCACGGGCCTCGTAGATTTGCGCCAGCAGGAAGTACAGCGGAAGATAATCGTGAGCGGAATTTATCTCCACCGCCTGCAAAGCGCTGCGCTGCGCCTCGACCAGATTGTGCAGGTGCATATAAGCGAGGGCGCGGTAGTAATACGCGTACCCATCGCCGCCCGAATTGAGGGCCAGGGTGGCGTTCGCCAGGGTCAGAAGCTGCTGCCAGTCTTTGTTGCGGGAGGAAAATTCGGCCGAGCAAAGATAGGCCGGCACATATTTGGCATCGATCTTGACAGCCTGGGAACAGGCGTCGCGGGCTTGCTGCGTCTTGTCCTGCTCGTCGAGAACCACTCCGAGCATGACCCACGCGGCGGGATAGGTTTCAAATTTCTCAATGGCGGCGCGCGAGTGCTGCTCGGCGTCCGGGTATTTTTTCTTTTGGGAAGCGCTACAGGCCTTTTCGTACTCGCTTCGGGCCTTGGACGGCACGTTCAGCGTGGTAACCGCCAGGGGTCTGTCCCGCGGGCCGGAAAGATTCCAGGGGAGGCATTTCTCGTCGTTGGAGACCACCGGTTTCATCAGCGGCGGGATATCTCCGACGGTCTGGGCGCCGCAGACGATGCCGGAGTTGATGCCGCAGACGTTGCCGCTGGTGGGTCCGGGACCGATTTCCGGTCTGATTTTTTCTTGCGCCCGGGACGGCGCAATCGAGAGAGCCATGGCCAGCCCACACAGAGCCACCCATTTGCCGCTCAAACGGAAGGGAGATTGGCAGGGATCTGGTTTCGAGCTGTGACTGTTGCGTTTGCGCATCTTGGCGATCGAAGAGGGTCTTTCGGGTTCGACTCCGCCCCCACCGTGCCCCGAATCATAATCGTTTGTGACCGGGAATCAAGATGATTTGCGCGGAGCCGTCGCGTCACAGGAATCTCGAGGAGTGTATACCGTGCCGTAAACGGCGCTCCGCCTACGGGGATTCCCCTACCAGAATACGAGGAATTCCTTATGGATGCCGATAGGCCCCAAGCCTATCCTGCTCTCCGTATCGGAGCAGGCGGAGCGGCTGTTTCATCGGGGGCGCGGTCGCCAAGTGACAAGGCAAAGGTCAGCAGAACCTTTATCGGCGGTTCAATTCCGTCCCGCGCCTCCAAATTTAGGATGGGTGAAATAAACCGCTTCGGTATGTATCCCAAACGTAAACACCCAGCCGCGGGTCCATGTTTTTTCACGATGCGGGGCCGGGTAATTTGCGGATACACCGTTCTGTCCCCGCCCACTCAGGCAATCCCCCGATTGCCGGCGGAACGGCTTGGGTTCATGTTCGCCGTGGCGCCAGCGTTCACCCCCGAACGCGTGGCCGACGTTTAGCGGCGCCGGGATCGTACGGAATCATACAAATGAATCGACACCCCAATGGAGAATCCTGTGGACTACATGCGAAAAGCCCTGCGGGTGAAATTTCTTGCGAATATTCTCTTCATTTCTCTTCCAGTAATTCTAGCGGGATGCGGCGCAGTCGGTTCGAGCACTTCCAGTAACACCACCAGCGGCTCGCCGGCCCCTCCGCCACCGCCTCCGCCGGCCGTAACCATCAGCCTGGGAACCGCGCCACCTACGACCCTGAATGCAGGCGCCACAGCGACGGTCGCCGCAACCGTCGCCAATGACACGTCCAACGCGGGAGTGGATTGGACCTGCACCCCAGCGGCATCCTGCGGATCGTTTAATCCCGCACACACCGCCAGTGGCGCAAACTCGACTTATACCGCGCCCGCAGCCGCAGCCAGTGTGGTGGTCACCGCAACTGCGACCAGCAATCACTCGGCGACCGCCGTGGCCAATGTCGCAGTCGCCGCGGTTTCCACTGGCGGAACTACAGAAACCTTGTCGGCCGGGCAATTTGTGTTTTTGGTTCGAGGGGAAACGTTAAACACGGTGACGTACGGCATCGTGGGCACTGTGGTTTTGGACGCGAACGGCAATGTCACCGGCGGCGAGCAGAACTATGTCAGCGTAAGCGGCGCCAATTCTCCGGAACCGGGAGGCGACAGCATTACCGGCGGAAAGCTGACGCCCGCGACGAACGGGCGGGCCTCGCTGACCTTGATCACGAATAACGTTGCCGTCGGGGTGGCCGGCACGGAGACTTTCAGCATCGCCATCGCCAACAGCAAACATGCGCTGATCGACGAGTTCGACGCCACCGCAACGTCCAGCGGAAGTCTGGACTTTCAGACCTTGACTCCAGGAGGCTTGGCGGAAGTCAGCGGACCCTACGTCTGGTTCGTCCGCGGAAAGAGAACGACGCTCGACGAAGTGTTCGGCGGATTACTGACGGCCAATGGCGCGGGCAGCGCCAACATCGTCGTGGATGTGAACGATGACGGCGCCGGAGAACACGGCGGAACGAATGTCGCTACGGTCACCGCGCCGGATGCCAACGGGCGCGGCACCATCACCACCCCTGCGGATACTTTGCTGGTGTATTACGTGGTGAATTCCAAGACGTTCCGGCTGGCGACCTTTGACGCCGGATGGGCCGACGTTGGCTCGATGTATGCCGGAGCAACGGGCGTTTCCAACGCCACGCTGAACCAGAAGTTTTTGTTCTGCGATTCCAGCAGCCTCTCCATCGACGCGACCTATGCGGCGGCGGGCCAGATGACGTTCGACGGAAATGGCCATGTTTCCGGCTTCGCCGACGTGGACGAAAACGGACATGCGACGAGCGCCGCGTTTACCGGCACCTACACGATGGGCGCCAACGGATACGGCAGCGTCACGATCGCTCCGGGCACGACGCAGGACGTCAGCGCTCTGGGCCTGTATCTCGCGGATCCCAGTATTAATTTTGCTGATCCCAACAGCAGCGCTTCTGCGGGCGGAGGTTTGCGCGGAGTGATCATCGACCTCGACACCAAAGTCGTGGGCTCTGGTTTGCTGATCGTTCCGGGATCCACTACGGCCGCTCCAACAGGAAATTTTGCGCTGCAGTTGCAGGCCTCCAACACGAACAAGGAACTCGACGCAACCGGAGTGGCCACCGTCACCGGGACTGCCCTGACTGGGACCGACGACCTCAACGATTTGCTCAGTATCGGGTTGAAGCTCGCGCTTACATCTACTGCGACAATTACTCCCGACACCGCCAATGCGGGACGTTTTCAGGCGCAGGTTTCCGTGGCTGCCACTCCGGTCTTGACCCAGAACCTTGTCCTGTACCAGGCCAGCCCGACGCAATTTCTGTTGCTCGAAGTAGACACGCCACAATTCGGCGCGGGAATTCTCGAGCAGCAGCAATAACGCGGCCAAGTGTACACAAAAGGTGACATTTGGGGCTGTTTTCCGCAGTTTTAGAGCGGTTCCGGTACTCACAAATCATAATCGGTACTTGTCAACGTTCCGCACTCGTCATACCCTTCAAACCAAAGTAATTTCGTGTCCTGCACAGCATTGGATTTGGCTTGGGATTGCCGTCTGTTTCCAGTTTTTCCGTGAGCTGGATTTGTATACCCGAATCCAGACTCTGAAGCGGCGACTCGGAGCGGGAGTGAACCTGATGCGCGGATTTTCCAAGGCGGCGATGCTGGTGAGTCTGGTTGCGCTGTGCGCGTGCGGAGTGGGAGCGCAAGCGCCGGCAAATTCGGACGCCAAGAGTTCACCATCGGCAGGCGCCACTCAGACCGCCAATGCTCCTGCTGGATCGGCCTCTGCAACGGCCACCGCACCGGCCGCTGCGCCCGCGGCTGCACCAGCGGCTGCACCGGCCGCCGCATCCGATAAAACCTCCACGCTGATGGATCTGCCGGAACGAACCGGTCCGCCGGTGGAAGACAAGAATCGTCAGGAATTTGAGAAGAAAGCCGGAGAACAGGCAGGCAAGTTGCTGCTGCGCTCCGAGCCGGCCGATTCGGAAATTTATATCAATGGGCTTTACGTCGGACACTCTCCCCTGCTGATGGTCGTCGCGCCCGGAAAATACAACGTTGAAATGCGCGGGCCGCGCCACGAGTCCGATCACAAAATGGTCGGAGTGATGCCCAAGGAAACGCAAACAGTTCTTCTGAAGTTGAACACGGAATATCCGGGAAGCATTTCGGTCCGCTGGCCGGGACAGTGAGCCAACAACTATGAGCGACAAAGACTACGGAATCGAGTTTGACCGGCAAGCATTTGTACCGCCGCCCGATCCAGCCGCCGGGCGCGCGTCGCAAACGACCAAGCTGATCCTCGCGATGGTCGCCTTCGCTGTGATTGCTTTTCTCGGATATGAACTGATCACTCGCGTGGCGCGGGAATCGGCGAGCGCCAATGATCCCGCGCTGGCGAGCCTCGATGTGCGCTTGTCGGGAATCGAATCAAGGCTGGAAAAGCTGGAAGCCGCGAAGAAGACCGCGGCGCCGCTGCGCAAGGAAGACGCTGAACCGAAGGCCGACGCCGCGAAGCCGGAGGCGCAGTCCGCTGCGCCGGCAAAGCCCGGAGTGAAGACCGTTTACCAGGTTTCCTTTGCGCAAACGCAGCATCCGAACGGGGCGCCGGCGGCCGTCGCTCCTGCCGATCCGGATCCGGCGATTGCGCGGCGCATGGCTGCGCTGCAGCAGGGACTTGGAAATCTGGAGAGCAACGAAGCGGCGAATCGCGAAGCCTGGCAGGCAACCACCAACCGCATCGCGGATATGGCCGGACAGGTCGGCTCGCAGGGCGCGGACATCGTTCGCAGCGAGGGCGAATTGCAACAGTTGCTGGCGCGCAGCGAGATGGAGGCGATTCCGTTTGAATTGCTGCGCGGCTCGAATCCGCAGCCGGTCGGTCCCGTGTCTCTGGTGCTGAAATCCTCAAACCCGAAGAAACAGCTCTATACGCTTTGCGTGTACATGCAGCCTTCCTGCATCGATCTGAGGGACCGCGCGCTCCACGAAGTGGTGCAATTCGTAGTGGTGCGCAACGGCGCTCCGCTGGAAGTGATCGCCACGAAGATCACCAAGGATGGAATGCTCGGGTATCTGGAAGTTCCGCGAAACCCGAGCGTGCGCTAAAAAGCGCTGTCATTCTGAGCGAAGCGAAGAATCTCTCTTTGTTTTTTGCTTGCACCTAAATCGAAGAGAGATTCTTCGCTTCGCTCAGAATGACACAACATCGCTTCCCACCTATTTCCAAGCGGAATAAACTGGTTTGCCCACAAGCAGCGCCGGGTTGGCGCCCGCGCGCGGACGGAACTTTTCTGCCCTGCCGTTGTTGACTTCGGCCAGATAGAGATTCCCTTCCTGGTCGACGCTCATCCCGTGCACGTTCCACAGCGCGCCGGGCCAATCCCCCTGGCTGCCCCATTCGTAGAAAAGATGCCCGTCCATGTCAAACTTGATGATCTTGGCCGTGAAACCGTCGGCGATCCAGATGAAGTTGTCGGCCGCCTTGTAAAGATACTGCGGCGTGGACGGTTTTCCGGTGGTCCACTGATCGAGAAATTTTCCGTTTTCATCGAAGATCTGAATGCGGTGGTCGGAGCGGTCGGTGACCAGCACGCGGTGCCTGGGCAAATCGAAAACCACTCCGTGCACGTCGTGGAACGTGCCGGGGCGCGTGTCGTCCGGCGGATTGGACGGTTCGCCCCAGGCCATGAGGTAATTTCCGTTCTTGTCGAACTTCACGACGCGCGTGTTGCCGTAGCCATCGGTCACGAACATCGTTCCATCCGGCAGCCAATTGATGAAGGTGGGCCGGTTAAAATGCTTGTTGTCGTTGCCCGATTCATTCGGCGTCCCCAGGGTTTTCACCAATTCCTTTCCGTCATTCGTGAATTCGTAGACCGCGTGGCCCTGGTCATCCACCACCCAAACATGTTTTTCAGGATCGTACGGGTTGATGGTGATGGAATGGGGGCGGCGAAGAATCTTGTCCCACTTGGTCCAGTCCTCGATGAGGTTGCCCTGTGCGTCGACTACCACGATGCAGTGTTCCCAGCGGGCGTCCACGCCGAGTTTTCCCTGCCAGACGGGATTTCCAGCGGCCGTTACCGGACCCACCGACGCGTTTCGCCACGGCACCTGGGCGACCGGAAATGAAATGCTCGGCCCTACGGACGGATACGGAACTTCCTCGGGGCGTTTGAGGTTGGGAATTTCTCCGCGCTCGAGAATGAAAACGCGATTGGGACTTTCGGCGAAAACGCTTTCGACCGCGCCCCAGGTCCACTTCTCATGGCCGGGCAGCGCGCTGATCGGCTTCGGCCAGTTGGGATCGACGTTGTAGGGGCCGTCCACATCCTGGCCGACGCGCTCTCCGGCCAGCGCCGCGGCGCCATAGCCGGGCTTGTTCTGCGCCTGAGTTGCTTGCGAGGCGAGCATCCGGCTCACGAAGATGGCGGCGGCGATCACAGCGATGGCGGCGACGGCCGCCGCGATTCGATTGTCTTTTTGATTGCGCACGATGAGATGCCCTCAGTTGGCTAGGATAAATTGACGTGAAGAAGTTTGCACGCAACGCAAAGCTACCGCAACTATCAAGTAGGACAGGCTTCAGCCTGTCTGTTTTAGATCTGTGTCGGGCGGCGTCTAAACCAGACAGGCTGAAGCCTGTCCTACTTTTCCCTATTATTCAATTCGTAGCACAGCCAAGTGAGAAATGTTGGCGGAAACGGCGGTCGTAGTACTCTCGCGGCATGAATTTCACTATTTTACTGATCGCAGCCGTTGGGCTGGCGATTTCTGCGTTGGCTCACACGGTCCTGACCCACCGCGCGGCGCCTATTGCGTCCCGCAAACGAACCAGAAACGCGGTCAAAGCGGCTTTCTTCACGCTGGCGTTCGCGCAGCTGGCTCTCACGCTTCCCGCGCTTGCACGCGCCCAGGGCGCTTCGCTGGACGGGCAGCGCCAAAGCCTGGGCTCGCTCACCTCCAACGGTGAAGTGCGCGTGAACCAATCGCCCGCGCCGTCGGAACTGACTTTGTACTCCGGCGATAGCGTGCGCACGGGCGGGAACGGCAGCGCAACTCTAACTACGCCTGAAGACAAGTCCTTCCAGATTTCCGCAAACAGCGAAGTGACATTTGCCGAAGATGCGCACTACTTCGCGGAATTGAAATCCGGTTCCATCTCCGTGAAATCCGTGGGCGGGACAGCCGGGGCAGTGGTGCGCGCGGGAAACTTTGTGGTGGTCCCGACCAATCGAAATGAACGAACGATCCTTACCCTGGAGCGAACCGCGGACGGAGCATTTCTCGTGACCTGCACGGCGGGCAACGTGGGAATCCTTCCGCTGCAAGGCGGCTCGGGACTTTTCCTGCAGGCTGGCCGCGCTGCGCGAATCTCTCCGCAAGGCCAGCTGGCGGCCGTCGACGCTTCTGCTCCGGCGGTAACTCCGGCATCCACGTCGGCGCCCGCGCAATCCGCAGGCAGAAGCCACCGGCTATGGCTGTATCTCGGATTGGCCGGAGGAGGCGTTGCTGCGGGAACCGCCGCGGCCATCGCGGCCAGCAGCAACCATCCGCCCATGAGCCCTTCAGCACCCTGAACGGATAACGTTAAACGATGGCAGGAAAACTTGCTTATTTTGTGGCCGTCGGAGGACTGCCCACGCGAAACACCAGCTTGACTTCTTCTTCCACTTCGATAGGCGAGCCCCCGAGCTTGGCAGGCTCATAACGCCACTGTTGAACGGCGCGCAGAGCCGCATCCGCCAGCGGCGCTGGACCACTTTCGATCTCAGCCAACTGAACCGTTCCGCTGCGGCTGATCACCACGTGCACGGTCACCGTTCCGGCGATCCGGCGTTGGAGCGCGTCCGGCGGATAGACTGGTTCAACCCTAGACGTCAAACGTCCGAGTTGCAGGCTGGTTTCCTGCCGGGAGGCGCTGGCGCCCTGCTCAGCGGGCATGCGGATGGAGGGATAGGGATCCGGAATGATCTCGACGGTTCCGGTGGGTGCCGCCGGAGCCGGCTGCGGCGCGGGCTCGGGTGCGGCGATCTTTGCCGGCGCGGCCTCGGGGGTGAGTTGGTTCGCAGCCGCTACAGTTGAGTTCGCCGCTGCAGTTGCTGGCAGAGCCGGCGTCGAAGATGTTGGTGTCGAGGCTGCAGCCGCCGGCGGCCGGTTCGTCGCCGGAATGGTTTTCGCTGCGGTGGCCGCCGCTAGGTTAACCTTCGCTCCCTCGTTAGCGGGTTTCGCGGAAGGCGCGTCAACTTTCATTCGAGCCGGAACGGCCGCCGGTGTCCGGCGATTCTCCTGCGCCGCTTTCGGCGCTGTTTGTCCTGCACCACTCACGAGTGCGCTGTTGATAATCGGCGGCGCTTTCAGAGGAAGTACTTCCTGCTCCGTCGGAATAGCGGCTGCATTTGTGGCGCCGTCCGTCGCCGGTTCGCCCGCAGGTACGGTTGCGGGCGGCTGCTGCGCTGAGTTCGTCACCGCCGGCGCGGCGCCGGTTTCAACATTCGAGGTCGCCGGCTTCAAGAAATCGAATCGGCTCAGCAGGCTTTCCCGCTGCGGCCAGAGCAACGCGCCAATAACGGCGATCGCGACGATCGAAGCGGCCGCGCCAATTGCATAACCGTTGAAACGGCTCTGCTTCTTTCCATAGCTCGCCGACAAGATTTCTTTCGCGGGAATTGGTAGCTGAGGCGCTGGTTTTTGTTGAAGCTGTGGCGCCGGAGCCTTGGCTATCGGCGATTTCGGTTCCGCACTGGTGGTTGGCGCCTTTGCAATTTCAACCGGAACCCGAGCTTTATCTTGAGCCGCAACCTGAGGCTTGGCAGGAATCGCTTTCGGCGGATCAAGCCAAAACGTTGGAACTTCCGCGGGAGCCGGAACCGATTTCTTTAAGGGCACGGCTGACATTGGAGTCGCCGGGGGAAATGCCGAGAGATTGGTCTTGGAGGTCGACGCAGTCAGAATAGTGTTACGCCGGTCGACTTCCGCCTGTTCCTCGGCGGCAATCCAATCGCGGATTCGCTTCCGTGCCGCCTCCGGCAAATCGACGAATTGTAAACCACCTGCCTTTTGCGATTCGGAGAGCCAGACGATCTTGGCCCGGGCAGTGACCGGTTCTTCACTCGCGCTCAGCTTCAAGGAGATGGAGATCTCCTGATCTTTTCGGAGCGCCCTGACCCCCTGAAAATCCATCCCGTCTTCGCTGATGTTAATTGGGAAGCCGCCATTATCCGGGCCTAAATCCAGATACACCAGCGACTCCACCCGGTGACGTGCGACGCGCCGCGGGGATCTTTCCCGCAGGCGCCTATCGATCGTGGGAGTAATAGCCATTCTAATCCCGCGGAAGAGTAGCAGGAGAAGCCACCCTTCGCCTATAGCTCATGAGTAATAGGGCCCCGGTACGAATGTACCCCCCTAGTCAAGGCGGCCAGCGCGGCGCGCGGCTCAATCCCACGATCGTCGGCGACGTCCGCAGCCCGGTGAGGTATCTGATTCTGAGCCTTCGCGCGGCAACCTTGTTGAATCGGATCAAGGAGAACGATAGGATAAGTCGAGCCCGTAAGCCGATCCGTTGCCCGTACCGCGCCCGTACCTTGTCCGTACCGTGGACGCGGTTACGGCAACCATTTGACAACGTTCGAGGACAGGACCTGAAGTGGCAAAGACGGCCGTCGATTCCTTTTCACCAAAAAATATCGCGTTGTTTGCCCTCCTGACGGTCGGCTATTTCCTGTCCGCGAGGCTGGGCGTAAGACTGGCCTTTGTACAACCCTACTCGACGCCGATCTGGCTTCCAGCGGGCGGCGCAATTGTTGCATTTCTTATTTTTGGCTACCGCGTGTGGCCGGCGGTATTCCTTGGATCGCTGCTCGGCCACCTGACCACGATTGGATTTGTAAGCGTTTCCTTTCTGGTTCCGATCGGCGCGACGATCGAGGGGCTCGCGGGGGCCTATCTCGTCAACCGATTCGCTCACGGCGTGCGAGCCTTCGATAACGCGAAGGACGTGCTTCTCTTTGTACTATTCAGCTGCGTCTGCGCGCCGTCGCTGAATGCCATCGCAGGCTTTGGCGCAACCTATTTCAGCGGGCGCGCCGACCTCATGGGTTCCGCGTTTCTGGTTTTCACCTGGTGGCTGGCGCATGGCATTGGCATCCTGCTGGTGGCGCCGTTCCTGATTCTGGTGTTTCGCGCATCTCACCACCGCATGAATTTCGCGGAAATCACAGAACTTTCCGCATTGCTGCTGGGATTGTTTTTCGTCTGCCTCTTGGTGTTCGGCCCGCTGGCGCCGACGCTGAACAAATCCGGAGTGATGAGAGCATGGCTGTGCGTCCCGTTCTTGCTGTGGGCGGCGTACCGGTTTTGTCCGCTGGAAGCCGCGGGGACCACTCTTGTTCTCTTTGGCAGCGCGATTTGGGGTACAGTTCACGGTATTGGCACGTTTGCGTCACCCGACCGCACCAGATCGTTGGTGCTTCTGGACACGTTCGTGGGTGTGATCGGCACGACGACCCTGGTAGTGGCCGCGCTGGTGGCGGAACGGCGGCGGTATGAAACGGAACTACTGGGAATGCACAGCCTGCTGCGCGCGTCGATTTCCGGCAAGGAGCGCGAGCTGCAAGAAGTGGCGCAGGCGCTGGAAATGGAGATCGCCGGGCACTCGCAAACCAAGCGCTCTTTGCGGGACAGCCACGACCGGCTTCAGTTGCTCACGGAAACAATCAGTCTGAAGGAAGATTCACAGGAAGTTCAAACTCGAAGAGAGGAGCAGGAACAATGATCTGTACCACGATGGTGAACCGACGCGCGGAGGGCCCATGTTGATTGGCGACCGACTGCGCGAGTTGCGCGAAGCGAAGCAATTGTCCCAGAACGATCTGGAGAAACGCACCGGCTTGCTTCGCTGCTACATCTCCCGGGTGGAAAACGGGCATACCGTTCCCGCCGTGGAAACGCTGGAGAAATTTGCCAGCGCGCTGCAAATTCCGATGTACCAGATTTTCTATGAGGGTGAAAACCCGCCGGAGCTTATGGACCTGCCGAAAGCGCGGAACGCGGACGAAAACAGCTTTGGCAGCTCGGAGAAAGATGCGCGATGGATGGCCAAACTCTGGCGCCTGCTGGGTCAGACCAGCGAGAGCGATCGCAAGCTCCTGCTGCACGTGGCGAACAAAATGGCGAGGTCGAAGGCCGACTGACGCGAGCCCATCCTCGCATTCCGGATCTGTATTGACGCCGCTTCAAGCTATCAGCAAAGAAAACGGGAGGCCAGACAGCGCCTCCCGATTCCCTTCGATTTCCTGTCGATGATTCTCAGGCCCAGCAACTGCAGTCAGCTTAGGACGTTTTGACTTCCGTCCCGCCGGGATTTTCCTTCTGCTGTTTTTCGCGCTGGTCGCGCAGCACCGCTTTGCGTGACAGGCGAATCTTGTTGCCTTCAATCGCCAGCACCTTCACCAGGACCTGGTCGCCCAGCTTCAGCGCGTCGCGCACGTCGCGCAGGCGCTGCTCGGCGATTTCGCTGATGTGCAGCAGGCCGTCAGTGCCCGGGAAAATTTCCACGAAGGCGCCGAATTCCGCGAGCCGCACCACTTTGCCGAGATAGGTTTTGCCGATTTCGGCCGAGGCCGTGACGTCCCGGATCATCTGCAGCGCCGACTCCGCCGCCGGTCCGCTGTTGGCGAACACGTGCACCTTGCCGTCGTCCATGACGTCGATCTTCACGCCGGTGGCTTCGATGATCGAGCGGATCTTCTTTCCGCCAGGCCCGATCAGGTCGCGGATCTTGTCCGTGGGGATCTGCAGCTGGTGCAGGCGCGGAGCGAACACCGACATCTTGGGCCGCGCCGTGGAAATGGTCTGGTCCATGATGTCCAGGATGTGCAGACGCGCGCGGCGAGCTTGTTCGAGCGCCTTGCGCATCAATCCGACGCTGACGCCGCCTACCTTGATGTCCATCTGCAGCGCAGTGATTCCGTCGCGGGTTCCGGCGACCTTGAAATCCATGTCGCCGTAGTGATCTTCCGCTCCGGCGATGTCCGTGAGGATGGCGTGCTTTTCGCCTTCGATCACCAGGCCCATGGCGATGCCCGCGCAGGCCGACTTAATCGGCACGCCGGCATCCATCAGCGAGAGCGAGCCGCCGCAGACGGTGGCCATCGACGAGGATCCGTTCGATTCCATGATGTCCGAGACGAGCCGCATGGCGTAGGGAAAGTCGGTTTCCGGCGGCAGCAGGTTCATCAGCGCGCGTTCGGCAAGCGCGCCGTGGCCGATTTCGCGGCGGCCGGGCCCCCGCAGGAATTTCACCTCGCCCACGGAAAACGGCGGGAAGTTGTAGTGCAGCATGAAGCGTTTGAAAGACTCTTCCTCGAAGAGCAGGTCCAGGCGCTGTTTGTCTTCCTTGGTTCCGAGCGTGGTGGTGGCCAGCGCCTGAGTCTCGCCGCGCGTGAAGAGCGCCGAGCCGTGAGCGCGGGGCAGAACGCCCACTTCGCAGGTAATGTCGCGAATTTCATCGAAGGCGCGCGCGTCGGGACGGCGGTTGCGCTCCAGAATGTCCTCGCGGAAATATTGCTCGCGGAGGCGTTCAAAGGCGCGCATGGCCAGCGCGCGCTTCTCTTCGTCTTCTTCCGGGATCGTTTCCTTGATCGCTTTCTTGACTTCGTCGATCAGGTGATAGCTTTCCTTCTTGGGATATTTTTTGGTGTCCAGCGCGTCATGAAGTTTGGCGCCGTATTTCTGTTCGATTTCCTTGGCCAGCGCTTCGTCGAAAGCCAGCGGGGCGACGGTTACCTTGTTGGGCTTGAGCTGATCATGCAGCTGGCGGATGGCGGCGATGATGTGCTTGATCTGCTGGTGCCCGAATTCCAGGGCGTCGGCGACGGTGTCTTCGCTGACTTCCGTGGCGCCCGCTTCGATCATCACGATGGCCTGCTCGGAGGCCACTACCACGATGTTCAGCAGGCTGGTCTTCTGTTCGGCGGTGGTGGGATTGGCGACGAGCTTTCCCTCCACGAGCCCCACGCGCACGGCGGCCACCGGAGTGGTAAACGGCAGATCGGAAATAAACGCGGCAGCCGATGCAGCGGTGATGCCGATCATGTCGGGATCGTTCTCGCTGTCCGCGGAAAGCACCATGGCCACGATTTGCGTCTCATTGCGCCAGGCTTCGGGAAACAGCGGGCGCAGCGGGCGGTCGATCATTCGCGACGTGAGGATTTCGCGCTCCGAGGGGCGCCCTTCGCGCTTGAAAAATCCGCCGGGAATTTTTCCGGCTGAGTAGGTGTACTCACGGTAGTCCACGGTGAGCGGAAGAAAATCGCGATCGTTCGCCTTGCTATCCATGCAGGCGGTGACCAGCACGACGGTATCGCCGTAGCGCGCCAGCACGGCGCCGTTGGCCTGCTTGGCAATTTTCCCGGTTTCCAGCGTGAGTGTGCGTCCTCCAACCTCGACGGTAACTTGATGGGGAGCGGGTGCAGCTTGTGACATAGAAGAAATTCCTTTCGACTCTCCGCGGCGTCCCGATCCGTCGGGCCCTGCGCGCGCGGAAAACCATTCGAGTGCGGGAGAAACAAGTCCCGTTTTTGTCGGGAAGAGAAAACGGCCAACGACTGCGAGCGGCGTGCCGGAGCCTGCCTATAAAAAAAGCGGCCGGGCAGTATTGCCTCGGGCCGCCAGATAGCTACAGGACTCCGCGAAGACCGGGAGATGTTGATGGCGCGACTGCGCTTCTGCAAAGGAGCGATTACTTGCGCAAACTAAGGCGGTCGACAATCTCGCGATACCGATCCGGGTCACGACGGTTGAGATAATCCAACAGACGGCGGCGCTTGTTGACCATCATGATCAACCCGCGTCGCGATGCATGGTCCTTGAGGTGCGCCTTGAGGTGCGTGGTCAGGTAGTTGATCCGTTCGCTCAGCAAAGCAATCTGCACTTCCGGTGAGCCGGTATCCTTCACATGCGCCCGATACTGCTCGATCAACATTGACTTAGCTTCTCTCAAATCGTCCTCTCCGCCCAACCCAACTTCTCTTGCTCTCGTTTTTGTCTTCTCTTCGACACTAGCAGCCTATCACAGCGCTGCGGGTGCATGCAAAATTTTTCTTGCGCGAATCGAAATCCCACGGGCAGCGATCGAGTGCAACTTTGCCTCGCACTAACTGATTTGGATCGACCCAAGCGCTGAGTCGGAAGGTACCCACCCGTAAAACCTAAGCTGGGTCGTCTGCATTGAGATACTGGAGTGGTACCATCCAACCGCGCATGTTCGTGAAGAGTAAGAACGTGAAAGGGTTGGCGACCCGCCCTTTCTCCCAGGGGTGTTGAGTCGATCGGCAGCCTATGAAAAGGAAGCTATCGGTTATTTTGGCTACCCTCGCAGGGCTAACGGTGCTGAGTGCGGTGTTCTTGCCCGAGGTCGCCTCGTTCGGGTGGCATCTTCGTCATGGAGATTCCGTTCAATTCCTTGCCTGGGACGTCCCGGTTCCGCAGGGCTGTATAGAGCTTCGTGATAGTAAATCCATTATCATTCAGCGGATTGAAAGGTGGAGCGACGCACCCTCAGATGCAATCGTGACATCACTTGACCTGTCTGTTGGGGTGGCAATGGATCGAAAACAATTGATGGACGGAATAATTGAAACGCAGATCAAGAAGGGTCGTCACTTGATGTCTGAGGACGAAGTTGAATTGGACGGGGAAATGGGTTCTTGCTTAACCTTCGTTGAAGGCGAACATTCCAGCGTGCGCTGGATTGATTGCAACTTTCCAATCCATCGTCTATCGGTTGGGTATATCGGCGCTGAAAAGCACTCTCATATCCTAAACTCAATCATCAAGGGCATTCGTCCGAGCGGATTGCCGCTCGGACGAATGGTACAGCCTTCTTGATGTTTTGTTCTCGACGGCACATCACCGCTGGATAGTCCCACTCCAAGGCCGGCACGCCAGAGAATTACTTTCCGTGGATCAAGGCGAGAAATTCCTCGCGCGTTTTGGGGTTTTCCTTGAACGAGCCGAGCATCGCGCTGGTCACCGTCTGCGAGCTTTCCTTTTCCACGCCGCGCATCACCATGCAGAGGTGGCGCCCCTCGATCACCACGCCCACGCCCAGCGGAGCGATTTTCTGCTGGATGGCGTTGGCGATCTGGTTGGTCAGGCGCTCCTGAATCTGCAGGCGGCGCGCGAACATGTTTACGAGGCGCGGGATTTTTGACAGGCCCACGACTTTCTTGTCCGGGATGTAGGCCACGTGGCACTTGCCGAAAAACGGCAGCAGGTGATGCTCGCACAGGCTGTAGAACTCGATGTCCTTCACCAGCACCATCTGGTCGTAGCACACCGTGAACATGGCGCCGTTCAGCAGCTTTTCCGGGTCCTGCTGGTAGCCGCTGGTCAGGAACCGGAAGGCTTTCTCAAAGCGCTCCGGCGTGCGGCGCAGGCCGTCGCGGTTGGGGTCCTCGCCGATGGAACCCAGAATTTTGCGCATGTGGCCGGCAATCGATTCCGAAGGTTCCCGTCCCTCCGGCTCGGCCAGCGTCAGTTCCTCAACTCGTTTTCGATCGTCAGTCATGGGCCGCTCCCGTGGATTCTCCCTGATATTCAAAACTGTTCAGGCCGGTTTCCTCGACGCGCACGCGCTCCAGCCGGGCGCGGGGGAAACGCCGCAGCCGGTTAAAAATCTCGATGCAGATATTTTCGGTGGTCGGCACGCATTTCTGAAACTCGGCCAGCTCTTCGTTCAAATACTTGTGGTCGAACGGCTCGATGACTTCGCGGTCGACAAAGGCGTCGAGGTCCGCCAGGTTGGCAATCATTCCCGTCGCCGGGTCCACCGGTCCGGAGACAGCGACTTCCACAACATAGTTATGGCCATGCCCGTAGGGATTGTTGCACTTGCCGTACAGGCGCTGGTTCTCTTCCTCGCCGAACTGCTCGCTGTGCAGGCGGTGCGACGCCGAGAAGCGGTAGCGCCGCGCGAGCTGCAGCTTCATCGCGCGCCTCCATTGGCATGCGCGCCGTTGCCTTCGCCGTAGCAATCGACGAACAGGTCCGGCGTCTCGTACAGGCGCACGCGATTGAGATGCCCGCGCGTGATTTTCGGTTCGAGCAGGCGCCAGATCACCGCGGCGATGTTTTCGCACGTGGGAATCTGCCCCGCCAGTTCCGGAACCTCGTAGTTTAGGAAGCGGTGATCCATGCGGTCGCTCACTTCGCGCTGCATGATTTCCTTCAGCTCCTTCAAGTCCAGGACCATGCCGGTGGCGGGGTCGGGCTCGCCGGCGACGGTCACTTCCAGCACGTAGTTGTGTCCGTGGCCGTGCGGATTGTTGCACTTGCCGAAGACGCGCCGGTTCTCCTCGGCGGAAAACGCCGGGTTGTGGTAGAGGTGCGAGGCTGAGAATTCCATCTTGCGCGTCAGATAGACCATTGTTTTTCGTGACTCGCCGCTCGTGATCCGTGACCCGCGATTCAGGAACCGTGGCTCGTGTCGTGTGACTCGTTAGCCGGAAATCGATGTGGATAGGACTGCGATTCGCGCAACCGCCACGACACGGGGCACGGGTCACGTGCCACGGATCACGGGTCGCGCCTTACAGGATACTCCCGCCCCTTCCATGCCACTGTGCCCCGCGCATAGCGCGATTCTGAATTCAGCAGCGACGCGGTATACAGCGCAACTCCCGGCAAATAGTATAAGGCAAGGGCCCCCGGAAAACGATTTCGCCGCAAGTCGGCGGCGTAGGCGGCGTGCCGGCCGGCCAGGAGGGCGAGACCCAGCACTCCCCAAATTAGATGCACGATGGCCAGCGGAAGAACCAAAAAAGGGATCCACGGCACTACCCGAAAAAGCTCGCGGTTGATCTCCCGGGGTGTGCCGCCCATCAATGGGTACAGATTTTTCGCCCATCCCTGCCACATCGCGCCGAAGGTGCGATACATCCGCACCCGCATGATCCCGAAGCCTGACGCGAAATAGAGGCGCACGCCCGCCTGCTTGGCGAGGCGCGCCAGGGCCACGTCTTCCAGTACTTCTCCGGAGACGGCGGCGTGGCCGCCGATGCGCTGGTAGTCGTCCCGCCGGATAAGCAAGTACTGCCCGCTGGCCGCGGCCGCTGGAGAATCCGGGTGATTCACGGCGGCGTAGGAATATTTGTGCGCCAGGCGGGTGTAAACGAACGGAATCATCGCCTTTTCCCACCACGTGCGCGCTTCCTGCTCGGGCGAATAGGACACCAGTCCCGCCCCGGTTTGGGCGGCATCGGCCAGCGCCCGCGCCGTCGAGCCGGGCATGTGTACGCCATCCGCGTCGGTAAACAGCAGCCAGTCCCCTGTGGCCTGAGCCGCTCCAAGTGAAACGGCATAGTTCTTGCCAACCCACCCCGCAGGCAATTCTTCCGTCTGCAGAATGCGCAATTGCGCGTAGCGCGAAGCAAGCTGCCGGAGTAAGGCAGCCGTTCCATCCGTGGACTGATCGTCGATGACGATGATTTCCGTGATTTCGGGCTGCGCGGCCAGCGATTCGACGGCGGCAGCGATGGTCGCTTCCTCGTTGCGCGCCGGGACGATTGCGGACACAGTCGGGTGTGAAGTCATGGGGTCAATGGAAAGTAAATCGGAAAGCAAATCGGGTCGCGCGAATCCCGGTTCCGAATGTATTATAGTAGGGCTGGAGAGAAAACATTGAAGCACAAGATTCTTGGCCCAATCGCGCTGGTCTTTGCGGCGGCGGTGCTATATGTGTTCGCCGCGCCGTCCTACCGCCAGGGCGAGCCCAGCCTGGCCGGACGCAAGGCCAAGGACTTCGATATGCAGATTACCGGCGCTTCGCACCTGTCCGATCTGCACGGCAAAGTGGTGGTGCTGAATTTTTGGGCGTCCTGGTGCCCGCCTTGCCTTGAGGAAACGCAGTCCCTGAACACTTTGCAGCAGGCCATCGGTCCCAAGGGCGGAGTGGTTCTGGGAATCAGCGTGGATGAAGACAAGGCCGCCTACCAAAAGTTCCTGACCGATAATCACGTGATTTTCCCGACGTACGACGACGTGTCCAAGAAAACCGCCGCGGACTACGGCACCTCGATGTATCCCGAAACGTATCTGATCGACCGGCAAGGCCGGCTGGCCCGCAAGATCGTCGGGCCGCAGGACTGGCAATCGCCGGAGTTCACGCAGTCCATCGATATCCTGCTGAAGCAAAATTAAGGCCAAGGCAAGACTAAGACTACAGCAAAAATTAAGGTCAGGACTTCAGTGGCACAGACTTCAGTCTGTGGATTTCCATTGGAACTTGGCTGGCACGTGAATCTCTGGGTGCAGCAGCGGAAACCCCACAGACTGAAGTCTGTGCCACTGCTTTGAACTGATGACTGTGCCACTGGTTTGAAGTGATGCAGAAGATTTCAACGATGGGAGGGCAGAAACTTGACCAGCGTGGTTCGCGCCACGCCGCCGTCGGAGTTGTAGAGGACGCGGTCCACGCGGGAAAGCAACTCCAGACCGTCGAGCCCGAGCCCCTCTCCGGCGTGCGCACCAGAGACCGCAAACTTCTCCAGGCCGATGGCCGGTAGCGCCTGCCCGCGGCAATGGATGGCAATCTCCAAACGATCCGGGAAAGTATCGAGCGTCACATCGACGATTTCGCCGTTTCCGCCGTGCTGCGAAATCGTTTCGCGGCAAACGTCGGCCGCGGCCTTGGATAGCTGCGCCACGGCTTCGGACTGCAGGCCAGCCTGCGTGGCCTGGTGCTCCACGGCGCTGCAAAAGACGCCCACCAGGCGCGGGTCCTGATCGAGATGAAAAACGACACGTACGGGTTCATCACTCATTGGATTGGGCTACGCTTACTTCGCATGCTTCCCGGCAGTCCGGGCAGTAGTATTGCCCGTCCACGCACAGGCGGACGCGTTCCTGGCCATAGCAATAGCAGCAATAGCGGTCGCAGGTGCACTTCTCTTCGGTCAGGTCGCACTGCGAGCACAGAACCGTGGTCTGCATAATGATCCTTTGGTCCGGCCGCCGAGCAACATGCCGGCCGCCGGCCGGCAAATCCACCACAAAACACTATAGGCCAGCCCATCGAGCCAGAACAAGATGCAAGTGCCCTGCCACGCAACAGCGCGGCGCTCAAGTAGGACAGGCTTCAGCCTGTCTGGTTTAGATTTGCGTATGGCGCTAGTCAAAACCAGACAGGCTGAAGCCTGTCCTACTGAGTGCGCCCCGCTTTCTTGACACCTTTCAAAGGCGCATGTTAGTTTCGATTTCGCGCTGGGGTTCCTGAGAATTTCGAGTGACGTCTCCGACTACTGCCCAACTTCGTAAGACCGCGTTGAATGGCGTTCACCGGCGCCTCAAGGCCAAAATGGTCAATTTTGGCGGCTGGGACATGCCCGTGGAGTACTCGGGCATCGTCGCCGAGCACCTGGCTACGCGCACGGCCGCCGGACTGTTCGACGTCAGCCACATGGGCGAAATCGAGGTGCGCGGGCCGCAGGCGCTGGCGCTGGTGCAGCACGTCACCTGCAACGATGCGTCCAAGCTGATCGACGGCCAGGCGCACTATTCCGGGCTGATGAACGAGCGCGGCACGTTTGTCGACGACCTGCTGGTGCACAAAATTTCCGACACGCACTATTTTCTCTGCGTGAATGCCGGCAATCAGGATCAGGACTTCGAGCACATCCGGTCGCACAATGGCGCGGGCGCGCAAATTGAAAATGCCGGACCTCGGTACTCACAATTGGCGATTCAAGGTCCGAAGGCGCTGGGAATTTTGCAGCGTTTCACGGCCACGCCGCTGGAGTCGATCCGCTACTACCATTTTGCGTTCGGCAAAGTGGACGGCGTCGATTGCCTGATCGCCCGTACCGGGTACACCGGCGAGGACGGCTTCGAGATTTATTTCGCGCCGGAGCACTCCGAGAAACTGTGGTCCGCCTTGCTCGATGCGGGCTCGGGCGAAGGAATGCTGCCGTGCGGGCTAGGCGCGCGCAACACGCTGCGCCTGGAAGCTTCGATGTGCTTGTACGGGCATGAGATTGACGACACCACCACGCCGTGGGAAGCGGGACTGGGCTGGATCTGCAAGCCGGCCAAGGGCGAATTTCTGGGGCGCGACGTTCTGGTGCGGCAAAAAGAAAAAGGGATTGAGCGGACACTGGTGGGATTCGAGATGCTGGATCGGCTGATCGCGCGCGACGCCTGCACGGTTTCCATCGGCGGGCAGGTCGCGGGGCGCGTGACCAGCGGTTCGCCGGCGCCTTTTTTGAAAAAAAATATCGGCATGGCCTACGTTCCGGTGGCGGCGAAAGCGCCAGGGACGGAAATTACCATCGGCATCCGCGCCAATCAGGCGCCGGCGCGCATCGTGCCCATGCCGTTTTACAAGCGAGCGAAACACGAGTAGGACAGGCTTCAGCCTGTCTGGTTTAGATTCGCGCCGCGAGGAAGAAAGCGACAGGCTGCCCTTCGAAATTTCTCAGGGCAAAAGCCTGTCCTAACGGTTTCAAGGAGCACGCCATGTACCCCAGCGACTACCGCTATACCAAAGAACACGAGTGGATCAAGGTGTCCGGCGATGCCGGCACGATTGGGATCACCGACTACGCGCAGCACGAACTGGGCGACGTGGTATTCGTCGAGATGCCTGCCGCCGCTGCAAAAATTACCGCCGGGCAGGTTTTCGGTACGGTCGAATCGGTCAAGGCGGTCAGCGAGATTTACGCGCCGGTTTCGGGCGAGGTGACCGAAACCAACGCCACGCTCAAGGACAATCCCGAGACATTGAACTCCGATCCGCACGGCGCCGGGTGGCTGATTAAAATCAAGATCGCCAATCCCGCCGATGTTTCCGCACTGATGGACGCCGCCGCCTACGAAGCGTTCATCTCCGAAAAGGAACATTCCGCCTGATGCGCTATCTCCCGAAGAGCAAGTCCGAGCGCCGGGAAATGCTCGACGCCATCGGCGCAAGTTCCATCGAAAAGCTGTTCGCATCGATCCCCGAAGAATTCCGCCTGAAGGCGCCGCTCGGGCTTCCCGCGGCGATGTCTGAGCAGGAGATCATCGAATATTTCCGCGCTCGGGCGGCGGAAAATTCGGTTGGCTACACCAGTTTCCTGGGCGCCGGAGTCTACAGCCATTTGCGTTCGGTGGTGACGGACTCGCTGATCCAGCGCGGCGAATTTCTCACCTCTTACACGCCCTACCAGGCGGAGATCAGCCAGGGAACGTTGCAGGCCATCTTTGAGTTTCAGACGCTGATGTGCCAACTCACCGGCATGGAAGTCGCCAACGCGTCGATGTGGGACGGCTCGACCGCGACGACCGAGGCCGTCTTGATGGCCGAGCGCTTGACCGGGCGGCATCGCGTGGTAGTGGCGCGTTCGCTACACCCGGAATATCGCCAGGTGCTGGACACCTACACGCGCAATCTCGGGCTGCGCATCGACGAAATTGGATTTGCGGGCTCGGGACAGGTGGATGCGAGCCGCCTGGAAGGCTCGATCACCAGCGAAACCGCCGCGGTGGTGGTGCAGTCTCCCAATTTCTTTGGCGTCCTCGAGCAGATTCCGGCGCTGGCGTCGCTCGCGCACGCCAAGGGAGCGCTGCTCGTCGTGTCTATTACCGAGGGCCTGTCGCTGGGCGCCGTGCGGCCTCCGGTGGAGGCGGACATCGTGGCGATGGAAGGGCAAAGTTTCGGATTGCCGCAGAGCTATGGCGGCCCGTTCGCCGGAGTGATCGCGACACGCGACAAATTTGTGCGCCAGATGCCCGGACGCCTGGCCGGCGAAACCGTGGACACACACGGCAAGCGCGGCTACGTGCTGACGCTGGCCACGCGCGAGCAGCATATTCGCCGCGAGAAAGCCACGTCGAACATTTGCACGAATCAGGCGTTGTGCGCGCTGGCCGTGAACATTCATCTTTGCCTGCTCGGCAAGGAAGGCTTGAAAGAGCTCGCCGAGCAGAACCTGGCCAAGGCCCGCTTCGCGCTGGAGCATCTGGAACAAATCCGCGGCGTGCGGCGTGCGTTTTCCGGGCCGTTCTTCAACGAGTTCGTGGTGGAGTTTCCGCGATCGGTGAAAATGGTCAACGCGGAATTGTTGAAGCACAAAATTATCGGCCCGCTGCCGCTCGGCGCCTATTTCACGGACCTGACCAAGCGCGGCCTGTTCTGCGTGACGGAAACCATCCCGCGTACTGAAATTGAGCGCATGGCCGAAGCCATTCGCGAGATCCTGGCGAAGCCGATTTAGCCAGCACAGCGGTGCAAGTCCCGTCAGGGACGAAAGATCGTAGCCCACCGCGTAAGCGGTGGGCATGCGGCACAGCGCAATGCCAAGCCCCGTAGGGGCGAAACTGGACGCCCCAAGTTGTGCCGCCCCTCCGGGGCTTGGAATTATTTTGCGCCGTAGCCCATCGTTGAAAACGGTGGGCTACCGTATGGCGTCCCTCCGGGACTCCGGGCATCGGACTGCGTGTCTTGCTGTGCTTGGAAAAGTGCGGGACGCGCAAATGCGCGGCGCGCTACATCGGTACCGGTCGAATTTTTCTGGGGGACAGACTTTCAAGTCGGTGGTAACTGTAGTCCTTAGAAAAAAAAGGAAGGAATCGCATTGACGACGCGCAACAAAACCGCGGCACGCCACATCGTCCGGAACGAAGGATTGATCTTTGAGGAGTCCGCGCCGGGCAAGCGCGGCTTCGAACTGCCGCCGCTCGATGTGCCGGCCGTCGATCCGCGCGCGGAGTTGGGCGCGGATTACGCGCGCGACTCCGTTGAGGGATTCCCCGAGGTCAGTGAGATCGAGGTGGTTCGACACTTCACGCGGCTTTCCACCTGGAATTACGCCATCGATCTGGGTATGTACCCCTTGGGCTCCTGCACCATGAAATACAATCCTCGCGTGAATGAATTCGTCGCGCGGCTCGAGGGCATCGCCACCGAGCATCCTTACCAGCCGCAGGAACTGTCGCAAGGCTGCCTGAAAATTCTGCAACTCCTGCAGAAATGCCTCGTGGAAATTACCGGCATGGACACCGGCACGCTGGAACCGGCGGCGGGCGCTCAGGGCGAACTAACCGGATTGCTGCTGATCCGCGCGTACCTGGAGGATACGGAGGGTCATCCGCGCAAGAAAGTTCTAATCCCCGATTCGGCGCATGGCACGAATCCGGCGACCGCGGTGATCGCCGGCTACGACGTGGAAAACGTGCGGTCCGACGAACGCGGGCAGATCGACATCGCGCAACTAAAGAACATCGTCAACAAGGACGTCGCCGGCATGATGGTCACCAATCCATCGACGCTGGGCGTGTTTGAGCAGAACATTGCCGAGGCCGCCAAAATTCTGCACGAGCACGGCGCGCTGCTGTACATGGACGGCGCCAACATGAACGCGCTGGCCGGCGTCGCGCGCCCCGGCGATTTTGGCGTGGACGTCATGCACCTCAACCTGCACAAAACCTTCTCCACGCCGCACGGCGGCGGGGGACCCGGCGCCGGGCCGGTGATGGTCAAGAAAATTCTGGAGCCCTACTTGCCGGTTCCGGTTCTGGTGGACAAAGGAGGGCGGCTGACGCTGGAGAATCACAAAACGAAATCGATCGGCCGGGTGCGCGCCTTTGGCGGAAATTTCGGCGTTCTGGTGCGGGCGCTGGCCTACACGCTGGCCTACGGCCCCGGAATACGGCAGGCCACGGAAGACGCGGTGCTGAACGCTAACTACATTCGCAAGAAATTGGAAGACGTGTATGACTTGCCGTTCAATTCCCCGTCGATGCACGAAGTGGTGTTCAGCGACGCGCGGCAGAAAAAGAACGGCGTGAACACCATGGACATCGCCAAGCGCCTGATCGACTACGGTTTTCATCCGTACACGACGGCGTTTCCCTTGATCGTGCCCGGGGCGATGATGATCGAGCCGACCGAATCGGAATCGAAGCAGGAGTGCGACCTGTTCGTGGACGCCATGCGCTCGATTGCCGAGGAAGCGGCCAGTAATCCGGAGATCGTCAAGACGGCGCCGCATTCCACCAAGGTTGGACGCCTGGATGAAACCGCCGCGGCGAGAAAACCCGTGCTGCGGTGGAAGCCGAAAACCCACGCGTAGGATTAAGTTAGTTTGGTCATTCTGAACGAAGCGAAGAACCTCTCTTCGTTTTTTGTTCTTTTCTTGCGCTTAAATCGAAGAGAGATTCTTCACTTCGTTCAGAATGACAGCGTTTCGAGTTTTTTGCGGCCTGTAAAGCCTGTCCTACTACCTCGTCATTACCGGTTCTAATTCCCTTGGCGGGAATTTTACTTTTTCATCGCGCGCGGCGGCTGCGGCGCTGCGCAACGGGGCTGGGCGCGCGCGGCGTCGTGTTGGCGCAGGGATTACGGCTCCCTGGCCTTCGCGCTCAAAGGTAATGGCGCGCGTTTCTTCGTCCCAGTCGACCACCAGCATGTCGCCGAAGCGAATCTGCTCGGTGGCCAGCAGGTTCGCCAGCGGGTACACCACGAACTTCTCAATCGCCCGTTTCAGGTGCCGCGCTCCGTACTTGATGTCCGTTCCCTCTTGCAGTAGAAACTTTCGCGCCGCACTGGTCACCCGGAACAGAAACTGCCCCCGTCCCGTGTCCAGCACCCGCTGCTGCACCATTCCCAACTCAATCTCCAGAATCTGCTCCAACTGCTCCTGCCGCAACGGGTGGAATACCACCACCTTGTCCAGCCGGTTCATGAATTCCGGCGAAAACTTCTTCTTCGCCGCTTCCTGCGCCGTCCGCTCCACCTTCACGTCCAGCTGCTCTTCCACCTTGTCCTTCGGCTGCACAAATCCCATCCCGCCGGTCATCAATTCCGTGATCTCTCCCCCGCCCAGGTTCGACGTCAGGAATATCATCGTCTGCGACAGGTCCACTCGGCGGTTATCGCCCAGCGTCAGCGTCGCTTTGTCCAGAATCCCCAGCAGCAACTGCCACAGCGCGTCCGACGCTTTCTCAATCTCATCGAACAGCAAAAAGCTCAGCTTCAAATCTTCCCGGTGATACTGCGCCAGCGCTTCCTGCGTGATCAGCGGGTGCGTCTCGCGGTGCCCCAGGTATCCTGGCGGCGAGCCGATCAGCTTGGCGATTTCGTGCGAGTGCTGGAACTCCGCGCAGTCCACCTTGATCATCGCGCGCGGATCATGGAACAGAATCTCCGCAGCCGCTTCCACGATGCGCGTTTTTCCCGAGCCGGTAGGCCCGAGGAACAGCAGGTTCCCTACCGGGCGTCCCGCAGTGCTCATTCCCGCGCGAAATACCTGGTACATGTCGACGACGGCGCGAATGCTGGCTTCCTGGCCCACAATACGGCGGCTCAGAGCGGATTGAAATTCCCGCGCTTCATAGCTGTGGCGAGTCGGGTCGAGCAGGGTTTTCTCTTGCCTCACAGGTTCCTCCTGAAGCCAGTCGCGAATCGCGGTTTGATGTGCAGTCGACACGAATAGGATTAAGGCACACGCAAGGCCAAAGGACGCTCAAATGCTGGCAACAGTTATTTGCATGAATCTGCGAAGGTTAGGTGAGAGTACTGCCCGAAGGGAGCTGAAGAAATTCAAAACTGCGCGCGCCCAGTGTTTCGCCCGCGTACAGGTAGAGTCCATCTGAAACACACTGGCGCGACGTCAGACCGAAGTGATTCGATTTGACGTCGCGGCAAAAAAAGCGGCCGCATTTTTGCGGCCGCTGTCTTAACGATTCGATTTAGTTGTGCCGAAGCGTAGCTACTGCGGATCAACTTTCTTGCGGCCGGAAGCCAGTGGCGGCGGAGTTCCGGTCGGCAATGCTGCCGGGGCTTTCGCCTCACGCACGATCACCTGCGTGGGGGATTCGAGCGCCTTGCCGCCGGTGGCCTTGGCGATTTGAGCGGCAGCGCCGCGAGCCGACTTGGCGGCTGCCGGGACCACTGCACCTTCGCCTTCCTTCTGAAACGAAAGGTGCAATGATTTGCCGTCCCAGTCAACCACCAGCATGTCGCCGAAGCGAATTTGTTCGGTCGCCAGCAGGTTCGCCAGCGGGTACACCACGAACTTCTCAATCGCCCGCTTCAGGTGCCGCGCTCCGTACTTGATGTCCGTTCCCTCTTGCAGTAGAAACTTTCGCGCCGCACTGGTCACCCGAAACAGAAACTGCCCCCGTCCCGTGTCCAGCACCCGCTGCTGCACCATCCCCAACTCAATCTCCAGAATCTGCTCCAACTGCTCCTGCCGCAACGGGTGGAATACCACCACCTTGTCCAGCCGGTTCATGAATTCCGGCGAAAACTTCTTCTTCGCCGCTTCCTGCGCCGTCCGCTCCACCTTCAC
>DATGJQ010000089.1:0-16988 GCA_035295105.1 Candidatus Acidiferrales bacterium
GATTTCGGGGTCGACATCCGGCGTGTCCTGTGGATGACGTTCGAGGCCCCGCACGTGGCTGAGTTCTCCGATCCGCCGTGGGTGCAGCGGGCGCCGGAGGGCAAGCAGCTCTTGCAGATGCTGCTCGATGGCGAAATTGACGCCGCCATTTTCGGACGGGAAAACCCTGATGGCACGCCGCTGAAGCCGCTGATCTCGGATGCGCAGGAGGTTGCGGCGCGCTGGGCCGGCGGGCACGGCGGGGTTCCGATCAATCACATGATGGTGGTGAAGGAATCGATCGCCAAAGAGCGGCCTGACGTCGTTCGCGAGGTTTACCGCCTGTTGAAAGAGAGTGCGGCTGCCAGTCCTTCCAACCGTCCGGGAGCGATGCGATTCGGCGTCGAAGCGGTGCGCAAATCGCTGGAAACCGTCATTCGATATTCCGAGCGGCAGGGATTGATTCCGCGCGGCTTCGCGGTGGACGAATTACTTAACGACGTGACGCGCTCGCTCGACTAGATCGGCAATGCCAACGACCGACGAAAAATCGCAGGTTACCAGGCGCGACCACGCCGCCGCGGCGCCTCACGCGCGCGCCTGGTACAAGCATCTGTCTTTCCAGATTTTAGTGGCGATGATCCTCGGGACTGCGGTCGGTTATCTGTGGCCTGGAAGCGCCGATTCGTGGAAGCCCCTGGGCGATCTCTTCATCAAGCTGGTGCGCATGCTGGTCGCGCCGATCATCTTCTGCACCGTGGTGCACGGAATCGCCAGCGTCGGGGAAGCGAAGAAGGTGGGTCGCATTGCGATCAAATCGCTGATTTACTTTGAAGTGGTGACGACCATCGCGCTGGTGTTGGCTCTGGTGCTGGTTAATGTATGGGCGCCGGGCGCCGCCATGCACGTCGATCTGAAAACGCTCGCCGATGCTGCCGTGAAGGCGCCGGCAAAGCCCATTACCTTCGGGCAATTTCTGCTGAACCTGGTGCCGGCGAGCGCGGTGGGCGCGTTTGCCGAAGGCGACGTCATTCCCGTGCTGTTTTTCTCGGTGCTGTTCGCGTTCGGGTTGCTGGCGCTGGGCGCGAAGGGCAAGCCGGTGGTCGACGGCATTTACACGGTCACGCAGGTCTTATTCAAGATGATTGCCTTCGTGATGTGGCTGGCGCCGATCGGGGCGTTCGGGGCGATCGCGTTCACGGTGGGCAAGTTCGGCCCGGCGACGCTGCTGTCGCTCGGCAAGCTGGTCACCGAGTTCTACGTGTGCTGCCTGCTGTTTGTGGCGCTCGTGCTGGCCCCGATCGCACGGGCGGCGGGCGTAAACATTTTGAAATTGATCCGTTATCTGGCGGCCGAACTGATGATCGTCGTGGGCACCAGTTCCGGCGAGTCCGTATTCCCAAGCGTGCTGGCCAAGCTGGAGCGGTTGGGCGTGGAGGAATCGATTGTCGCGCTGGTTTTGCCGACCGGATACTCGTTTAACCACGACGGGACTTGCCTGTACTGGGCCACGGTCTCGGTGTTTCTGGCGCAGGCTCTGGGGATTCACATGTCGATCAGCCAGCAATTGGGGCTGCTGGCGATCATGCTGTTCACTTCCAAGGGCGGCGCGGGCGTTGCCGGGTCGGCGATTGTCATACTGGCTACGACCTTGTCGGCGACCAATGTAATTCCTGTCGCCAGCATTGGACTTATTCTTGGCGTTCACAGCCTGCTGTCGTCCGTGTTCGTGCCGGTCAACGTGCTGGGGAATTCGATCGCGACGATCGTGATGGGCCGGCTGGAGCATGGCGTTGATATGGAGGTTTTGCAGGCGGCGTTGCAGAACGGGCCGGACGAGACTATGGACGCCTCTGCGGTTTAGGGGTTGCCGATACTTAGATCGAAGAGAGATTCTTCGCTTCGCTCAGAATGACAACGCTTCTTTTAGTTGGAAATTCTAGTCGCGGACGGAAGCGGCAGGCGGAAACGTTTCGCGCGAAATATTCCTCTAAAAACGCCAACGGCGGACAAGGCACCCCCGCGCCTTGCCCGCCGATTACGCAAGTCCGGACGCTGAAGCAGCGCGCGGACCCATCCAGCCCCGCTTAGTCGCTCGATGCGGATTGAGCGCCAGCGGCTTTGGGGACGCTGATATAGCCCGTCACTTTATCCTTGCCGACGGTGTTGACGACCAGTTCCAAGGGGCGTCGATCGTTGCCCTGGTGGAAGAAGATCGGCTCGTCAACGGGCAGATTCTTCTTTTCGATGCGGGAGTCGTCCACGACGAGCGCCACATTGTAGCGCTTCTTGGCCGGGTTGGTGCCCTTCAGTTCGACCACGAAGGCGCCCACCTTTTGCGGCTTGTTCTTGGTGTCAATCGTGAACTCGATGTAGTCGCGCTCGCCGAGGCGGCGGAGCTGTTCCACATCTTCATGGTTGCGCGCGATCAGGGTTCCCAGTTCGCTGCGCGCCATTTTCAGGTCATTTTGGGTGCCGGTCAGATCGGTGCGCACACCTTCGACCTTGCCATCCACGCCCTTGACTTCGTCCGTGCTGGCCTTGGTAGCCAGTTCGGTCTTGGCGTTCTGGTCGACTTCAGCGATCTTCTGCTGATCCTCGGTGCGAATGGTTTCGGCTTCGTCACGGGCCTTCTTCAGGTCGGACTGGGTGAGGCGAAGGCGCTTGGTCACGACGGTCAAGTCGCTCTGCAGACCGGCATTGGCCGTATCCATCTGCGCTTCGTGCTGCTGCAGCGTGGCGATCTGGCCGGTGAAATCAGTCTGGATAGCCTTGACCTTACTGTCGAACGCTTGCTGCGCTTCCGTGGTCTGCGTCGAGGCGTTATGCGCCATGACGAGCCCAACCACAGCTACAACTCCAAGGACAGCTACCGCTGCAATCACCCATCCGGGTACGCTGCGGTTGCTGGAAGTATCCATCTCGTCTGACATATTTCCCCCTTTTGAAATACCTGCTCTGGGGTAGGAATGTGCACGCGAATCGCCAAGTGGCCAAACGGACAGGTGAGCTGCAAAAATAAGAAACGGAAGGAGATATTGTGGTGGTACTTTCCTGATCCCGCGCCGGCTCCGTGCAAAGTTTACGCGCTTAGGGAGTTTTCTGGATGGGACTATTACCCTCTTGAACACCGGGGCACAGCCTTGGTCTGTCGAGCGCCGTTGCCAACTGGGTTACCTATTCGCCAGAATAAATGAAAGGCCACAGGCTAAGAGATTGCGAAAAAAGTCCTATCGTTGTCATCCTGAGCAACGCGAAGGATCTGCTTTTCTGCGGCGGCTAGGAAAAAGCAGACTCCTCGGGCAGACCCCGCCCTTCGGAATGACAAGTGTGAGTCTTCCTCCCCAGCCTGTGAAGTTCCCTGTTACTCGAGAGTGCACAAGCCCAGGCGCGAAAACTCGGACAGTAGTTCCTGGGCGGAAGTGAAATGGAAGGCGTTGATCCCGAGGCTGGCTGCGGCCATGACGTTCTCGTGCATGTCATCGATGAACACGGCTTCGTCGGGCATGGCGCCGACTTCGCGCAGCGCGTGGTGATAAATCATGGGAGTCGGCTTGCTGCACCCCACCCGGCAGGAGTAGACGCGCACCGGGAAGAAACGCACAAATTGGTAGCTGGCCTCGATGTGCGCGACGTGAATGGGATCGGTGTTGGACAGCAGCGCCAGGCGGCATTTTTCGGCGAGTTGCTGGAACAAACGATTGGGCAAGATCGGCTCGGGCTCGAGGACGCTGTTCCAGATCGCGCAGAACTCTTCAAAGCTGTGCGAAAACTTCAATTTTTTGGAAAGGTGCGCGTACCAGTCGCGCGGTGACATCCGGCCTTCCTGCCAATCGGGCCAGCGTGGGTCCGCTTCCAGTTCACGCAGGACCTGGAGGTGCGACAGCGCCCGCTGGTGGCCAAGCGCGCCCATCGATCGCGACAGATCCACGCGAATGATGACGCGGCCCATATCGAAGATGATCGCGCGCGGCGTGCGCTCGATGGGAGGCCCGAGGAATGGCACGGTTAGTCCCGCTCGTTGGGCGCCGGCTCCGGCACCGCGGAAGATTTTGACGATCCCGCGGACCGCGCGCGCAGCATGCCGATGATCGGCGGAAGCAGAGAGAGAAAAATAACCACCGCGATGACGTAGTGAATGTTCTCGCTGATGTTGGGAATTTGCCGGCCCAAAAGGTATCCGCCGAGAACCATGCCGCCGCCCCACAGAAGTCCGCCGGCGATGTCATAGGCAACGTAACGCGCGTACGGCATCTGCGCGGCGCCGGCCACCGGCGGGCAGAATGTGCGCACAATGGGAACGAAGCGCGCCAGGATCACCGTTTTTCCGCCGTACTTCTCGTAGAATTCGTGGGCGCGTTCCAGGTGTTTCTTCCGGAAGACCAGCGAGTCTTCCCGGCGGTACAGCGTCTGGCCCGCTTTTCGGCCGATCCAGTAGCCGATTTGGTCGCCGGCGATCGCGCAGAGCGGCACCAGAACCAGAAGCTCCGCGATGTGCAGCTGTCCGGAGGCGGCAAACACGCCGGCGGTGACCAGCAGGGAATCGCCCGGCAGAAAAAAGCCCACGAAAAATCCCGTCTCGATGAACACGATCACGCACACCAGCAGCGTACCGCCCCACTCGATCAGGCCCTTAACGTTGAAGAGGAAGTGCAGCAGGTTCTGAAGCGATCCGATCATTGGTTATTGTGGCGGGTCCGACGAATGTCCCGCATCCGTGTCCTTGCAAGCTGCAACCGCACTCCGCGCCCGAAACATCTTCACCGACGCTCGCCGAATCCGACGAGGCGGGCGCGCGCAGGTTCCTACTTATACGGTAGCAGAAAACAACCGGATCTTCCCCGCACAGTTCCCACTCTAATGCCAAGGTGACAATGAGCGTTCGCACCAGCGATGAGGGGCGCAGGTTCACAGGGACAGCGCCTTTTCCGCGCGCAACCGCATCCCCGCAGCGCGCCCTTGCTGGAATCGCCGGTCGAGCAATTCCCGGATCGCGGGCAGCGCCAGGTGCGCGGCTTCAACACCTGCGGAGAACGCTTCGTCCACTCTCGAAAAATCATTCCAGTCGATGTGGTGCACCTGCGGTTCGAGCAGGATATCCGCATGCCTGGACCATGAAGGTTCCAGCGCGATGCGGTGCGAAGACCGGAACTCGCGATCGAGCACCTTCACTATGTTTTCCGAGGGCGAAGCGCTCGCCAGGTTTGAACCGACGCTCACTCCCAGCACGCACCCGCCGTTGATTCGGGCGGCTGTGGCCGTCGGAACGGGAGCTGCGATGCAGCCGTCGGCCAGCATGCGCCCATCGAATTCCACCGGCTTTACCAGGCCGGGGAAGGCGCAGCTGGCACGGAGAGCCACCGCCAGCGGGCCGGACGTAAATACGTACGGAGCGGCGGTATTCAGATCGGTGGTGACGATCGCGGTGGGGATTCGCAATTCCTCCACGTTCGCCGCGCACAACCATTCTTCGACAAACTGGCTGATGCGGTCCTTTCTCTCCGTGCTTTGGCCCGATTGGCGAAAGCGCAGGAAATCCCGCACGCGCACCCGCCGCCCCAGGTCGCACAAATCGCGAACCGCAACGCCGTCGGCATACGCCGCGCCCAGCAAGGCGCCAATACTGGTGCCGACAATCACGGAAATCGGCACATTTTCCTGTTCCAGGACTTGCAGAATTCCGAGGTGCGCGAATCCGCGCGAGAATCCGCCTCCGAGTGCCAGCGCCAACCCCAACTCAGGGTCGGCAATCGGCGCCCGGTGCGTGCGCGCCTCCGCTAAATCGCGCGCGAAACTCGGCTCGGGATCACGGGCGGTAGCCATGTCGCAAGATTGGCGTGGCGGCACGCCGCGGGCAATGAAGCTGAGGTGCCGGACTTTCGGTACTCCCGTACTGTAGGCCAGGGTGGCTAAAAATTTGTGCCGCAACGGCTAACAGTACTTCTCTCCTATTCAATTGTGGCCTCGGTACCATTGGCGCTCCCGCGGCCGGTCGGCAAGATGGCAACTGTCAGCGGGAGTTCAAACGGTCTGAGGGGAGACACAAGATGCCAAGCGCTTACGCATCGTGGGTGGGACAGGCGGTAATCCTGCAAGTAGCAGCTGGAGATTTGCGCGTGCCTCTGCGCGGCATCATCGTGGGCGAGTCCGATGGCGCCATCCGGTTCCGCATCGGCGACACCTGGGACATCGATATCTACAAGCCCATGATCCTGGCCGTGGAGCAGGACAACTGGGCCAGCCTGGTCATGAATTAGTCGGTAAGGTTTCACACAAAATCTGATCTGAGAGGCTGAGGGAAATGACCAACGCGTCCGCACGCAGGGAAATTGTCGACGAAAGCCGGGCCGCTTTTCTGCTGGGCCTGCCAATGTCTCAACTGCGTGAGATTTGCGAGATGTCCGGCCTGGGACGCATGGAAGAAGGCACAACGCACCTGCGGCTGGTGTTCACGTACGAGGAACTGCACCGGCTGTGCCGCCTGATCGTCGGCCCGACGTCGTAAGAGTTTGCTGTAGAGGTTCGCGAATCGTTCGAACCTGATTCTCGCACCATTCGAAATTGACTTTACTCCGGCCCCGCTTCTGTTTCATCCCCCCGGCCCCGGGTTTGCATCCCCCTGACGAACCCGGGGCCTTCTCCTCCCCCCTTGAGGCCGTGATTCGTGCCTCGTGATTCGTGATCCGTGTTTCGTTTTTTTGGTCCTGCCTTGCGTTATTCGGCTTTCTACTTACAGCCTGTTTCCCGGCCAGTCTGGCGGAAGATCTACGTACGTCTGGTCCAACTCGCTGATGGTCGCGCAGCCTAGTAGCTTCATGGTGCGTTCCAGATCGGCGCGCAGGATGGCGATGGCGCGCCTTACGCCCGGTGTTCCGGCGGCGGCCATGCCGTAGGCGTAGGCGCGGCCCACCAGCACGGCGCGGGCGCCCATGCAGAGGGCCTTGACGATATCGCCGCCACGGCGGATGCCGCCGTCCATCAGGACTTCGATCTGGCCGTTGGCGGCTTTCACGATTTCCGGCAGGACTCGCAGCGTAGCGGAAACGCCGTCAAGCTGGCGGCCGCCGTGATTGGAAACCACCACGCCCGCGGCGCCCACATCGATCGCGCGGCGCGCGTCTTCTCCGGTGAGCACTCCTTTGGCGACGATCGGGCCGGGCCACACTTCGCGCAGCCAGCGAAAATCCTGCCAGGTCACCACGGACTCCGCGAGCGCGGCGGCTACGTCGATGAGTTGCATCGGGCCTTCGCCGGGAATAATTACGTTTGGCAAGCCGTGCAGGCCGCCATCCATCAGGTAGGACGCCACCCACGCGGGCCGCGAGAAAAATTGCGAGAGGTGCGGAATGATTCCGATCCAGTTTCCGCCCATCAGCTGCCCAACGCCGTTGCGGATGTCGCGCTCGCGCATGCCCGCGACTCCGGTGTCAATGGTGACGAACAGCGCGGTGAAGCCCGCTTTCCAGGCGCGAGCCAGCGCCGCTTCCGCCGCGGCGCGGCCGCCTAGGAGATACAGCTGGTACCACAGCGGGCCCTTCGATGCGGCGCGAACGTCTTCCATCTTGTGCCCGGAAATTGTGGAGAGAATGTAAGCTGTGCCGGCTTCGGACGCTCCGCGCGAGGCGGCTACCTCTCCCTCCGGATGGATCAGACGGCTGTAGCCGATCGGGGCGAGAATCGCGGGGAAAGCCAGCTCGGCGCCCAGAACTTTCACGCGCAGATCGCATTGCGGCACGGCCATGGCGTTGCGCGGGCGGAAGGTCAGCGACTCAAACGCGCGACTATTTTCGCGCAGCGACCGCTCGGTCTCCGCGCCGCCGTCGAGGTAGTCGAACACCGCGCGCGGCAGGCGACGCTCGGCGCGCACACGCAGGTCTTCGATGTTGACCACGTGCGGGGAAGCGATTGAACGCGGCCAATTATTCATGGGCTACCGAAAGCGCTTCGGCCGGCACTCGTGCCAGAGATGGGGAGACAAGGCTGTGCATGGCGGAAGGCATTGTACACGACGGATCACCGAGCAATCACGCCAGGTGGCACAGACTTTAGTCTGTGGGGTTCAGCACCTGCAAGGACTAACCCCCACAGACTTAAGTCTGTGCCACCACTGATCGGATTTTCGTTTGACACTTCGTCTCCGCGCAACGAAACTGAGCAGCCGATCCCTGGACAAACTGCTTTCGCGGCCGTCGGGCGGCCGGAGTTCCCACAGCCTTAAGAAATTCATGACACTGACGCTACTGGACTGGGCGGTGATCGCCGGCTATCTGCTGCTGATGCTGGCGCTGGGAATTTATTTCCGCCGCCGCTCCAGCCGCAACACGGAAGAGTATTTTGTTTCCGGCCGGCAGGTAGCGTGGTGGCTCGCGGGCACCTCCATGGTGGCGACGACGTTCGCCGCGGACACTCCGCTGGTGGTTACTGGCCTGGTTTACACGCAGGGAATCGCGGGGAACTGGCTGTGGTGGAGTTTCTTGCCGTCGGGAATGATGACCGTGTTTTTGTTCTCGCGGCTCTGGCGGCGATCCGGACTGCTGACCGACGTGCAGTTTGCGGAGATGCGCTACGCCGGGCGCCCCGCCGCTTTTTTGCGAGGATTCCGCGCGGTGTATCTCGGGCTGCTGATGAACTGCCTGATCCTCGGATGGGTTACCAAGGCCATGACCAGCATCGTGGGCTCGGTGCTTGGGAAAAGCGAGAACGCCAGCCTGGCCATCTGCATTTTCTTCCTGATTCCGTTTACCGGATTTTACGTTTCGCTTGGCGGGCTTTGGGGCGTTTTGTGGACCGATCTATTTCAATTCGTTTTGAAAATGGGCATCGTGATTGCGGTCGCTTATTATGGGGTGCGCGGCGCGGGCGGGATGCACGCGATGCTGGCAAAGCTTGCCGCGATGCGCGCGGTGGCCGGTCCGTCGGCGTCGAATATCACGGCGATGTTTCCGGACTTTTCGCGCGGGCTGACCGGGGAGGCGCTGTGGACGCTTCCGGTGCTCACATTTCTTGTGCACCTGGGAGTGCAATGGTGGGCGTTCTGGTATCCCGGAGCGGAGCCGGGCGGCGGCGGTTATATTGCGCAGCGAATTTTCAGCGCGCGCGATGAGCGGCACGGTTTGCTTTCAGTGCTATGGTTCAACATCGCGCACTACGCGCTGCGTCCGTGGCCGTGGATTCTCACGGCTCTGGTGGCCGCAGCGCTTTATCCGGGATTGCAGCATCCGGAATCGGGATACATGATGGTGGCCAACACTTTTATGCCGCACGCGCTGCGCGGAATCCTGATCGCCGGGTTCATGGCTGCGTTCATGTCCACGATCGCGACGCAGCTCAACTGGGGAAGTTCGTATCTGGTGGAGGATTTTTACCGGCGGTTCATCCGGCGCGACGCTTCGGAAAAGCATTACGTGAACATTTCCCGGATCGCGACGCTTTTGCTGGTGGCGGCATCGGCCTACGTTTCGGCGCAACTGGTTTCTATCGGCCAGGGTTGGGAGGCCGTGTTAGAAGTGGGCGCTGGGACCGGCGGGGTCTATCTGCTGCGCTGGTACTGGTGGCGCATCAATGCGTGGAGCGAGATTTCGGCAATGGCCACGGCGCTGGCGATGACCCTTGCGCTGCACCACTGGCAGATTTTCAGCGGTAGCGCGCCGGTTATTTTTGCCAAGACCACGCTCGCGACCACGGCTCTGACGACGGCGGTGTGGGTCGCGGTGACACTTCTCACTCCGGCCGAGCCGACCGAAGTCTTGCTGCGTTTTTATAGGAAAGTGCGGCCGCACGCCGCCGGGTGGAAACATGTCGCGGAGCTCGCTCCGGAACTGGCGCAAACGCGTGACCTCGGGCAGAATTTGTTAGCCTGGGCGCTAGGGTGCGCAATGGTCTACGCGGCGCTCTTCGGAATCGGCAAGTTGTGCTTCGGAGAAACGGCGGCCGGATTTGCGTTGCTGGCGATGTCCGCCGTTTGCGGCGCCATGCTTTATCGCGACATTTCGCTGCGGGTCACGTCCGAACCGTTAGCATCGGAACCATTGGCGTCGGGACGATAGCGTCGGAACCACAGGAGGATCCGTTGTTCAACAAGGACCGCGACAGTGGAGTCGCCGGGCTATCCGCCTCGGGACAGGCCCATGCGGTGACCGCGTCGTTTCTGGGCTGGACGCTCGACGCTTTCGATTTTTTCGTAGTGGTGTTTCTGATCGACCGGCTGGCGGCGGATTTTCACGTCGGGAAAAAAGCCATCATCGCATCGCTGTTCGTCACGCTGGTGATGCGTCCGGTGGGCGCGCTGATTTTCGGACTGATGACCGACCGCTACGGCCGGCGCATTCCGCTGATGACCAATGTGGTTTTCTTTTCGCTGGTCGAGCTGGCCTGCGGATTTTCTCCCAATCTCACGTTTTTCCTGGTGATGCGCGCGCTGTACGGAATCGGCATGGGTGGGGAGTGGGGCATCGGCGCTTCGCTGGCGATGGAGTCCGTTCCGCCGAGGTGGCGCGGCATTCTTTCCGGAATTTTGCAAAGCGGCTATTCCACCGGGTACATTCTCGCGGCGATCGTGGCACGTTTTGTTCTGCCGACCTGGGGTTGGCGGCCCATGTTCTGGCTTGGCGGCTTGCCGGCGTTGCTGGCGTTCTACATCAGCGCGCGGGTGCCGGAATCGGAAGCCTGGAAGCAGCACCGAGCGCCGTCGACAGGCGCGGTTCTGCGGATCGTCGCGACGCAATGGAAAAGCTTTCTCTATCTTGTGCTGCTGATGACCTTCATGATGTTCCTTTCCCATGGCACGCAGGACCTGTACCCCGATTTCCTCGGCACCGTCCACAAAATGGCCCCGGCGATGCAGTCGTACATGGCGATTCTCTACAACATTGGCGCCATCGTAGGCGCGATCATCTTTGGACAACTCTCGGAACGGCTGGGCCGAAGAATGACCATGGTTTGTTCTCTGGCGCTGGCGCTGCTCGTCATTCCGCTGTGGGCATTCGGCAATACCATCGCGGTGCTGGCGATCGGGGCGTTCCTCATGCAGGCGGGGGTGCAGGGCGCGTGGGGCATTATTCCTGTGCATTTAAGCGAGCTTTCCGCCGATGAAACGCGCGGCCTCGTTCCGGGCCTGGCGTACCAACTGGGAATTCTGATCGCCGCGCCGACGAATTCGGTGGAGTTTTTGCTGCGCGAACACGTCGGATATCAGTGGGCGCTGGCGGGATTTGAGATTGTCACCATCGCGGTGCTGATCGTCACGATTTCGCTGGGGAAAGAACGCAAGGGACGCAGTTTCCACCGGGCGGCGGAAACGCCGGTTTCAACCTGAAGTTAGCAGTGCCTGCCTCTTCGGCCTTCAATTAACATTCATCGCCTGGTACATCGCCAGGCGTTGTTCGCGCACCGGGTCGTTCACCACTTTGCTGACGTTATTGATAACCAGGGTTGAACGGTCTTTCGCGTCATACGCGGGCCAATGCGGCAGCTTCGGCGTATTGGGATCGCCGGTTCGCGCAAAGGCGATCCAGGCATCGCTGACCTTGTCGGCGAGAGCCATGGCTTCCGGTCCGCCGCCGGTCATCCGCGCGGAGATCTGTACATTGTCGAAAGCAAAAGGAATTTCCATGGTGTGGGGAGACTTCAAACGCCCACCGAGCACGGGTGTCTCCCAGGTGAAGTAATACAAATAGACCGGCGCTTTGCCCAGCGCGGCGCGGCGTTCGGCGGCCAGCATGGTGGGCGCGCCGTAGCGCAGGTCGCTGGCGATCAAGAAGTAGATGTCGGACGGCGAAGCTCCCGGGTTCAGCTTTCGGTAGAGATCGATCATCGCGGGAGCACGGTCGGCGAGTAGGTCGGTCACGCGTTTGCGCATGCCCGCCTCGTCCAGCGAAAACGCGGACGCGTCATTAAGGGAGAATAGCGTCATCTCCGTGCGCGTGTTGCCGATCATCACCGGCACATCGGCCGAAATGGGCGAGGCTTTCGGGAAAAAGGGATGCTGCGGCAGGATTTTGCCGTCCACCGCGGGAGAGAAACCGCCGAGAGACGGATCGACATCCGGATTGTCCTTCACTACTGCAAAATACGCAGACATTATTTTTTCCACCGGGAGCTTTTGCACGGCGCGCACGTTGGACTTCTCGATGCCTAGTTTGGCGAGAAGTTGTTCGGCGTTGCGTGCGGCAACCTGGCGATCGACCACTTTGACCGCCGCGCCGCTCTCGATGATAGCGCGGTGAAACAGTCCCTTGGCCGAGGGCATCGCCAGCAGCGTCTCCACTTTTCGACCGCCGCCCGATTGTCCGAAGATGGTGACCAGATTGGGGTCGCCGCCAAATTGCGCGATGTTCGCGCGCACCCATTTCAGGGCTTGAACGATGTCCAGCATGCCGGCATCGCCCGATGCGGCAAAAACGTCATTCAATTGGCTCAGGTCCGCGAAGCCTAGAACGTTGAGCCGGTGATTGACGGTTACCACCACCACGTCGCCGCGCCGCGCGAGATTCGTTCCATCGTTGTCAGGAGAGGATCCCGAGCCGGTGGCAAAACCCCCGCCGTGGCACCAGAACATCACGGGCCGCTTGCGGCTGCCGGCCGACGCGCCCACCGCGGGCGTCCAGACGTTCAGCACCAGGCAGTCTTCGCCCTCCGGCGGCAGATTGCGGCCGGATACGCCCAGAGCGTTGGGAGGAGGCGGAGGCGCGCCGGGTTCCTTTTGCGGCGCGCTCGGTCCGTAGGCCAGCGCGTCGCGCACTCCGCTCCAGTCCGCCGGTTCCGCGGGCGGCATGAAGCGATTGGCACCCGCGGTGCTGGCGCCGTACGGAATTCCTTTGAAAATTTTGATCCCGCCGTTATCGACGCCGCGAATTTTTCCAAACGCGGTTTCGGCGACGGCGTAGTTTTCACCCTGCGCATTCAAGATGGGCAGCGCCAAGCCGCTGGAAACGGCGACGGCGGAAATTTGTTTCAGGAATTCACGGCGGGTGAAGGGGAACACGCGGTTGTTGGGCGTCATGGGCGTATCCTTTCGCGGGGATATTACCACCGAAATCAGCGCCAGGAGGATTACCGATGTCGCGTGGTTTAACAGACTGCGGAAAAGTGTCTTGTTGTGTCATTCTGAGCGAAGCGAAGAATCTCTCTTCGATCTGAGTACGGGCAAAGAACCCCGGAGAGATTCTTCGCTTCGCTCAGAATGACAATCATTTGAATCACTTCAGCACTTTCAAATCCTTGAAATCGTTGCGCACTTTTTCGATTTCCTCGCGATAGGCGCGGGCGTCGCCGTACGGCAGAAAATTCTTGTAGCGGTCATGCGCGTTCTTTACCCTGCGCGCGTGTTTGATGGGGCACCAGTGCTGCTCGGTGCGCCCGGCAATTTCCACGGCATAGGCCAGAACGCCGTTGCCATAGGAGCAGTACATACAATTGATACCCTCGAGGGCGTTGAGGTAGCGCAGTTGGTTGCGGTCAATCGCCACGTAATCCCTGCGCCTCGCCTTCGGTATGCCATAGACAGGGAAGCAAACGGTCTGGTACACCGTGACGAACAGATCAAGCAGCACAAACGGAATGATCACCGCATAAATAAATGGCGCGGTCAGGATTGCCAGGACGCGCGATTGCAGCACGTACCGCGCCAGCGACGTCTTCAGCCGCTGGTGCTCGCGCTTGATTTCCTCGGAGAACCACACTTCGCCGTCACGCAGCTCGTACCACTTGGATTTGATTTCTTCTTCCAGCTTCTCAACGACGGGAAACTGGCCGGGATGTTCAGTTTTCTGGGGGTCTTGATCTGCCACGTACACCTCGCACCATTGGTATTGTCAGCAGAAACATCGAACACTTCTACACTGATCCGCCGGTGTTTTCTATTGGGATTTGTGGCGCACGCTTCAGCTTGCGCAGCCGACTTCAGTCACAGACTCATTTCCGGAGCCGAAGCCAGCCCTGCTCGACGCGAAGCGTGGAAGAAATCCGTGGATTGCGGCATGATCATACGCATGGACAACGTCCAATCGAAGAAAGATTTTGCCGGCGCTCGCGTGCTTTCCCTGGAAAGCCGCCGCGCCCCGGAAATGGCCAAGCTGATCGCCAACCATGGAGGCGAAGCCGTCGTTGCGCCCTCAATGCGGGAGGTTCCCCTGGAAAGCAATACGGCGGCGCTTGAATTTGCCCGCGCTCTACAGGCCGGCGGATTCGATATGGTGATCTTCCTGACCGGGGTCGGAACGCGCGCGCTGGCGCGTGTAGCGGAGACGGTCTACCCACTCGAGGAGTACCTGGGCGAGCTCCGGAAAATCGCGATTGTGGCACGCGGCCCGAAGCCGGTCGCAGTTCTGAGAGATTGGAACGTGCCGATCGCAGTGACCGCGCCGGAGCCGAACACCTGGCGCGAAGTGTTGCGCGCGCTCGATGCCAACGGCGCGGCTGCTCCAGTGCGGGGCCGTCGAGTCGCCGTACAGGAGTACGGAATTTCAAATCCGGAGTTGCTGGCAGGTTTGACAGAGCGGGGTGGGCACGTTACTTCCGTTCCTGTCTACGAATGGGCGTTGCCGGCGGACATGGCGCCCTTGCGTTCCGCGATCACGGCCGTCGCGCGGAATGAAATGGACGTGATCCTATTCACGACGGCGACGCAGGCCGATCATCTGCTGCAAATTGCGGCGGAGATGGGCGAAGAAGACGCCCTGCGCCGCTCTCTTTCGCGCATGCTCGTTGCCTCCATCGGGCCGACGACCAGCGAACGGCTGCGCGAATTCGGAATCGTTCCGGACATGGAGCCGAGCCATCCGAAAATGGGCTTGCTCGTCGGCGAAGCCGCCCAGCGCAGCAGTGAAATTCTCCGATTGAAGCGACAGTAGGACAGGCTGAAGCCTGTCCTACTGGCTACGGTACGCGCCTAATTCCACTATCCGCTGAATCAGCGGAACTACACGCCAATTGTGAATATTGCGTGACGCCCAGCAAAGCCTGATGATTTGTATCCATAGGACGAATTGGACAGCGCCCGCCCTGCCGCTTAGCCTTGAAGTGTGACCACTGAATTTTCCAAATCCGGCATGACCGAAAATTACGAAGTCGATTTCATCCACAAAATGGCCAGCCGCATGGCCGCGGCCGACCCCCTGCATGAAGTTCTTTCCCAAATCGTGGAGTTCGCCGCTTCCGTCGTGAGCTGCGACTCCTGTTTCCTCTACGCTCTGGAAGAGGGCGAACTGATTCTTCGCTGTTCCAAGAATGCCCATCCCGATGTGGTGGACCGTCTCAAGCTGCGCCTGGGGCAGGGCATCACCGGGTGGGTGGCGGAACACGGAAAACCCGTGGCCGTGGCGGTAAACGCGTCGCAGGATCCGCGCTTCCAATTGTTCAAGGATTTGCCGGAAGACCGCTTTGAGGCGTTTCTCTCCGTGCCGGTCCTGTGCCGCGGGCGCGTGGTGGGCGTAATCAATCTGCAGAATCGCGAGCCGCACGAATATTCCGAGCGCGAGATCATGCTGATTTCCACCATCGGATTTCTGGTGGGAGCGGAAATCGAGATGGCAAGGCTGGAAAGCGAAAACCTGCATCTTTCCGAGAAACTGGAAACCCGCAAGCTCGTGGAACGCGCCAAGGGAATTCTGCAGCGGGAACTGAAGATCACCGAAGAAGAGGCATACCTCACAATCCAGCGGCAAAGCCGCCAGCGGCGGAAGTCCATGAAGGAAGTTTCCGAAGCGATCGTGTTGAGCGAGGACGTGCGGCGCGGGCTCGGAGAGTAGCGGCCGTGACGGGTGCCGCACCCTTACGTTTGTTAAGGGTGCGGGTTTAGAGCGGGGCCTATTCCCGAGCGTCTTTGAAGTGTTTGTTTCGAAACTTTCCCCTACTGCGGAATTCAAAACCCGCACCCTTGAAAATTACAAGGGTGCGGCACCCGCAACGGGTAGCCTGACAGGCGGAAGCCTGTCCTTCCTATGTTCTTGACAATTGGGCTGTAACTGCGTATTCTCGGGCTCGCAATGCACTCACGCTATTATTCTTGGTTCGCCTTTACGTACCGCTTCCCATGGTCGGGAAGCGGCCAGAGGCGGATCGCGCGCGAGTCGAGGTAAAGCCGAGCACTAAATAGCGCGAAGAGATTCCGAAACTGGCCGCGAGAACCCACAGGGTCCGCGGCTTTTTTGTTTTATACGCAAAATTCAGCCGAGGAGATCCAAGATGATCGTCAATATGTCAGCGAACGCGACCGAGGAGCAGATTCAACACGTTATGGACCGAATCAAGGAATGCGGGTTCCTCCCTCACCTGATCCAGGGCGCCGAGCGCACGGTCATTGGTGTGGTCGGAAAGAATCGCGGCCGCCGCGCGGAAGTCGAAGCGTTGCGCGTCGCGCCCGGGGTGGACGAGATTCTGATCATCTCGCAGCCCTACACGCTCGTCAGCCTGGAGCTGCAGCCGCAGCGCACTGTGGTGGACGTCGGCGGCGTAAAGATTGGCGGGCCGGACCTCGTGGTCATTGCCGGTCCGTGCTCGGTCGAGTCACGCGAGCAGTTGATGGAAACCGCGCGCGGCGTGAAGGCGGCAGGCGCCAACCTGCTGCGCGGCGGGGCTTACAAGCCGCGCACTTCTCCGTACGATTTCCAGGGACTGGGCGTCGAAGGCCTGAAAATTCTGGCGGACGCGCGCAAGGAAACCGGCCTGCCGATCGTCACCGAAGTGATGGGCATTGAGGATCTGGACGCCGTGGTCGAATACGCCGACCTGATGCAGGTAGGAGCGCGCAACATGCAGAATTATCCGCTGCTACGGCGCCTGGCCACTGTTCCGCGCCCCGTGCTGTTGAAGCGCGGGCCCTCGGCGACGATCAAGGAATGGCTGCTGGCCGCCGAGTACCTGCTTTCCGGCGGAAATCCCAACGTCATACTGTGCGAGCGGGGAATCAAGACGTTTGACGCGGAGCTGCGGAACACGCTGGACCTGGCGGGCGTGGCTCTGGCGAAGGAACTCTGCCACCTGCCGGTCGTCGTCGATCCATCACACGCAAC
>DATGJQ010000090.1:0-5263 GCA_035295105.1 Candidatus Acidiferrales bacterium
ATGAACCCGCCGATGGCAGGATCCTGGTGGATGACGTGGACCTTTCCACGGTGCGGCTGAGTTCCTATCGCACGCAGCTCGGCGTCGTGCTGCAAGATACTTTCCTGTTCGATGGCACCATTCGCGAGAACATCGCCTTCGCGCGGCCGCCCGCGACCGAAGATCAGATCATGGAAGCCTGCCGCATTGCGCGCGTGGACGAATTCGCGGAGAAGTTCGAGAAGCAGTACGACACCATCGTGGGGGAACGCGGAGTCAGACTCTCCGGAGGCCAGCGGCAGCGCGTCTCCATCGCCCGCGCGATCCTGGCCGATCCGCGCATCCTGATCCTGGACGAAGCCACTTCGAGCCTCGATTCCGAATCGGAGATGCTGATTCAGCAAGGCCTGGCGCAGTTGATGCGCGGGCGCACCACATTCGTCATCGCTCACCGCCTCTCCACCATTCGCCGCGCCGACCAGATTCTGGTGGTCGAAAGCGGAAAGATTGTGGAGCGCGGCACTCACGCCGTGCTCTACGCGCTGGGCGGCCGGTACCGCGAACTCTACGACAAGCAGCATGGCCTTGAAGCCAATCTGTTTCTGGCCACCGGCGAGGGGGAAATTCCCGACCCGGCCGAAGCGAATGGCGTTCCTTCCAAGAATTCCGACCCCGATATGCTGGGCCTGCTGCGCGACCGTCCTGTTTAGACAGCAAACGTGGCGCACGCTTTAGCTTGCGGAATTTCGTTTCGTTCCCGCCGATTTTGCCAAATGAAACTCCGCAAGCTAAAGCATGCGCCACAAAAATCTGCTCAACTCGAACGGCTTGTGAGAGACTTTGGCCATTCCAAAATCAATGTGGAGGAAACAATGCGGATGTTGGTTCTGGTTCGGCTGATTGTTCTGAGTTTCCTATGCGCATTTGCGGGCACTGCGCTGCACGCGCAGTCCTGGGAAATGCCCAGCGACGCGCAGCGCTGCCCGTCGAAGTGGGGCGCGAAAGACGAAATCGGCTCCGGAAATTTAATGAAGCCGGAAATGGCCTTGAAGGCGGCCAAGCTGATTCACACTGGCGAAGTCTTCACGCTGGGATTCCATCTTTCCGCGGCGCTGCCGCTGATCGGCTCGCGGCGTTTCGATTTGCACACCAAGCGCAGCACCGCGACTGATCCCGGAACGCGCGGCGAGAATGAAGAAATCGTAATCACTGAATTGGGACAGGTGGGCACGCAACTGGACGCCTTCGCGCACCAGATTTATGGCGGCGAATACTACAACTGCATCACCAATCATGAGATGAGTTTTCCAGACACCAGCAGCACCGAATTGAGCGCCGGCGCCCGCCAGGGTTTTCCCAAGCTGGGCGTGGAGAAAATTCCGGACATCATGACGCGCGGCGTGCTGATTGACGTGGCGGGGCTGAAAAACGTGGACATGCTGCAGGGCGGTTACGTGATCACCGCCGACGATTTGCAGCAGGCGCTGGCCAAGGAAAAGCTAAAGCTGGAGCCGGGCGACGCCGTGATGATCAACACCGGCTGGGGCAAGCTGTACACGGTGAAGGACAAGGACAAATATTTGAAGAACTCGCCGGGGATTGGCATCGAGGCGGGCGAGTGGCTGATCAAGCAGAATCCGATGCTGGTGGGAACCGATACCTGTTGCGTCGAGGTGCGGCCGTACCCCGAGCAGAAAATGAATCTGCCGATTCACGCCATGTTCCTGATCGACTACGGGGTTTACCTGGTGGAGAACTTGAGGCTTGAACAGCTCGCGGCCGAACACGCCTACGAAGCCGCGTATATCATGACGCCGCTGAAGATCGACGGCGCCACGGGATCGACGATCGATCCGATCGCCGTGCGGTAGGATTCGGCTGTACCGACCCGCCCGCCTGCGAAAAACGCGCTTCTTCCTGTCATTCTGAGCGAGGCGAAGAACCTCTCTTCGATCTAAGTATGGGCGAGGACACAAGGAGAGAGATTCTTCGCTTCGCTCAGAATGACAGCGTTTTAGGCGGGACTACGCGATCGTCGCGGGTTCGCTGCCGCGCGCTGCCTTGCGGGGTTGCACGATTTCCAAATCCGGATTTTCCGCGGCGCGCTGCCGGACGAGGGTGATAAACGCGGCGGACGAACGCGGGAGGGTGCGGTCCCGCCGGTAGACAATGCCCAATTCGCGCCACAATTCCACGTCCGCGATGGGGATCAGTTTCACTTCGCCGGCGCGCACTTCGTTGCGCGCGAAGCTGGCGCTGATCAGCGACACACCCAGTCCCGCCGCCACGAAGCACTTGATCATGCCCACACTGGTCAGCTCCATGGTGATCTGCAACTGCGGTTTATACGGCCGGAAATGTTTGTCCAGCAGTTGCCGCGTGTAGCCGGTGCGCGGAAAAATCAGCGGCTGCTCGGCGATATCCTTCATCCGCACGCTCTTTAACTTCGCCAGCGGGTTGCGCGGATTCACCATCAGCATCACGCGATCGCGGAAGATCGGATGAAATTTCAGGCTGGGCGATTTCGCCGGCAGCGTTACGATGCCCACGTCAATCGAACCGTCCTCCACCTTTTGCAGCACCTTGTGGCTGAAATTGCGATAGATGCTGATCTGCACCGACGGGTACAGCCGGTGATATTCCGCGAAAATTTCGGGCAAAACGTACAGGCAGGTCGCTTCGTTCGCGCCGAGGGCCAGCACGCCGCGCGGCGTCGTGGCCTTGTCAGCTACCGCGCGCAGGGATTCGGCGCGCATGTTCACCATTCGGACGGCATATTCAAACAGTGTTTCGCCCGCCGAGGTCAGGCGCACGGACTTGCGCCCGCGGTCGAACAGCTTCTCGCCGTACTCCTGCTCAAGCTGGCGCACCTGGGCGCTGACCGCCGGCTGCGAGCGGAACAATTTCTGCCCGGCGCGCGAAAAACTGCCGAGTTTGGCGATTTCAATAAAAGTGGTGAGCTGATCGAAATCCATGGTTGAGGCGGAAATTATAGCAGAATGGCCCCGACGGCCCGCAATCAATCCAAAAAAATAATGCCACCGATAGCAAATCAAGATGCCCAAAGCCCGGGGGACAACCGGGCCGGAGAATGATAGGATAGACATTCCAGTAGGCCGCTCAGAAGACCGCGTAGAGGTGTATAGGGCGCCGCTTTTCGGGACGCTGCTGTGCTTGCAGCGATGCCTCGGAATCGATATTTTCAATTTTGAATCTGATGTTCAGGCCCAGGAGGCAGTGGCGTTTCGGGGGACGTGGTGGGTCGGCTCGGCCGTTCTAAATCTCACGCATTACACCGGCCGGCGGCGAAGTTCCCAGATCGTTAATTTCGGCTTATATGAGTGAACTATACCCATTTCGGGGATTGCCGCCCGCTCAGGGACTGTATCGTCCCGAGCATGAGCATGATGCTTGCGGCATCGGATTTGTGGCCAGCATCGAAGGCCGCAAATCGCATGACATCGTTCTGAAGGGCATTCAGATCCTGATCAACCTGGCGCATCGCGGCGCCTGCGGGTGCGATCCGCAAACGGGCGACGGCGCGGGAATTCTGATTCAGATTCCGCACTCGTTTTTCGCGCGCGAAACGGCCAGCCTGGGTTTTTCGCTGCCCGGTCCGGGCGAGTACGGTGTGGGCATGGTGTTTCTGCCGGTCGATACCCAGGATCGCCTGATCTGCGAAGGAATCATCGAACGGATTGTGCGCGAGGAAGGTTTGTCGGTTCTCGGCTGGCGCGACACTCCAATTAACGGCAACACCATCGGAAGGCTGGCGCGCGCCTCGCAGCCCTACATCGAACAGATTTTTGTGCGCACCGGCGCGGGCATGGATCAGGATGCGCTGGAACGCAAACTGTACGTGGTGCGCAAGCGCGCCGAAACGGCCATCGCCGCGACCGACCTGAAGGAGAAGGATTTTTTCTACATTCCGTCTCTTTCCTCGCGCACGATTATTTACAAAGGGTTGCTGCTCGCGCCACAGATCACTGATTTCTATAAGGAACTGCTGGACCCGGAGCTGACCAGCGCGCTGTGCCTGGTGCACCAGCGTTTTTCCACCAACACATTTCCCAGTTGGAAGCTGGCTCACCCGTACCGCTACATCTGCCACAACGGCGAAATCAATACGCTGCGCGGCAATATGAACTGGATGTACGCGCGGCAATCCGTGCTGGCGTCACCGCTGTTTGGGGACGACATCAAGAAGCTCTTGCCGATCATCACCGCCGGCGGCAGCGATTCGGCCATGCTGGACAACGCGGTCGAGTTGCTCACGCTTTCCGGACGCACGCTTCCGCATGTGATGTCCATGCTGATTCCCGAAGCCTGGGATCACGACGCGACCATGCCGGAGGACATTAAGGCGTTTTACGAATACCACGCGTCGTTGATGGAGCCGTGGGATGGCCCCGCGGCGGTAGCTTTCACCGATGGCCGCGTGATTGGCGCGAAGCTGGATCGCAACGGGCTGCGCCCGGGACGTTTCCTGGTCACTAACGACGGGCTGGTCGTGCTGGCTTCCGAGGCCGGAGTGCTCTCCATCCGCCCGGAAGATGTGCGCATGAAGGGAAGGCTCGCGCCCGGCCGAATTTTCCTGGTGGACACCGAGCAGAAGCGGCTGATCACCGACGAGGAAGTAAAAAAGCAGCTGGCCGCGCGGCAGCCGTACGCGCAGTGGCTGAAAGAAAATCAGATCACGCTCGATCACCTGCCGAGCCCGACGCACGTTTTGCCGACCAATCACGAAACCATTCGCATGCGGCAGCGTGCCTTCGGCTACACGGATGAAGATTTGAAAACTATTCTCTTCCCGTCGGCGGTCGGCGGCGAAGAGCCCGTCGGTTCGATGGGCGTGGACACGCCGCTGGCGTGTTTGTCCGACAAGCCGCAGATGCTCTTCAGCTATTTCAAGCAGACCTTCGCGCAGGTCACCAACCCGGCGATCGATTCGATCCGCGAGGGGTTGGTGATGTCGCTGAATTCCTACATCGGCAGCGAAGGCAACATTCTCGAAGAGACGCCGAAGAATTGCCACACGCTGAAGTTGCGGCATCCGGTGATCTCCAACTGGCGCCTGGAAAAATTGCGGCGTGTGAGCTGGGGTAGTTTCCTGGCAACCACTTTGCCGATGCGATTCCGCGTCAATAACGGCGATCACCAGCTCGAAGAATCCATCGAACGGTTGTGCCGCAGCGCCTCGCTGGCCATCAAGTCCGGTTACACGCTGCTGATTTTGTCCGACCGCGGCGTGGACCACGAATACGCGCCGATTCCGAGCCTGCTG
>DATGJQ010000091.1:0-31972 GCA_035295105.1 Candidatus Acidiferrales bacterium
GACGCAGCAGGCTGCCGGCCGCGCGGAAGGGCAAGGGGCCGCCTCCTGATGCGCGAGGCGCGCTGGCTGTGGGTATCGCTCGCGGTGCTGGCCGCGGACCGCGCCACCAAATACGCCATCGAGCGCACCAGCCCGCTATTCCGGCACTCGATCATTTCGGACATTGTGGTGCTGGTTCACAGCCAGAATCCCGGCATCGCGTTCAGCATGTTTTCGGAATCGAAGGCGTCCTGGCTTACGCCGCTGCTGGTGGGCAGTTCGCTGCTGGTCATGATTCTGCTGGTCTGGGTGATTGTGACCGGCCGCGCCGGTGGGGCCTTGGCGCAGTGCGGTCTGGCGCTGATTCTCGGCGGTGCCGCGGGCAATGCGCTGGATCGCGTGCTGCACGGCAGCGTCACCGATTTTATGGAAGTGCGGCTCTGGACCTACATCTGGCCGGCGTTCAACGTAGCGGATTCGGCGATTACCATTGCAGCGGTTCTGGTGCTCTATGAGCTTCTGTTCGCGGGACGCCAGCCGCATGCACCGGCATCTGAGAAGCGCGGGCGCGTTTAGTGGCACAGGCTTCACACGTTGCGGAAAAAGTCCGTTTTGTCATTCTGAGCGAAGCGAAGGATCTCTCTTCGATCTAAGTGTAAGCAAAGAACCACGGAGGGATTCTTCGCTTCGCTCGGAATGACAACTTTTTGACTTTTCCGCAGCCTGTTCAGCCGGTTAGCTTTTTTGCAGACGAAAGCACGCACGCTAATCTTCACAACCTTGGACACTTCAAACAAGAATCCACAGGCTGATGCCGGTGCGACCCGCCAGCAACAACTGACCGCCGCATCGGGTGACTCGGGGCGGCGGCTGGATTTGTTTGTCGCCCAGCGCGTTCCGGACTTGAGCCGTACACGCATTCAGGAGCTGATCCGCGACGGACACGTTCGCGTCGACGGCGGCATCGCGAAGGCCGCGCATCGCCTGTCGGCGGGCGAGACTGTTGAGATCGAAGTGCTGCCGCGGCCGGCGCCGGAAGCGCAGCCGGAGGATTTGCCGCTCGACTTGCTGCTCGTTGACGACGATTTTGTGATTGTGAACAAGCCCGCCGGTATGGTGGTCCACGCCGGCGCAGGGCATTCGCGCGGGACGCTGGTCAACGCGCTGCTGCATCGCCTGGGAAACCTGCCGTCCGCGGGCGGTGCGCTGCGGCCGGGCATTGTGCACCGGTTGGATCGCGAAACCTCCGGCGCCATGGTGGTGGCGCGGAACGACCGGGCGCACGAGCATCTGTCCGAGCAATTCCGCTCGCGCAACGTGCGGAAAATCTATATCGCGCTGGTGCACGGAAAGATGCCGCGCGATTCCGGCACGATCACCTTGCCCATCTCGCGGGATCCGCATCGCCGCACGCGCATGACGGCGCGCCAGGCAAAAGGCCGCCACGCGCGCACCGACTGGCGGGTGATTGCGCGCCTGGAGCGCTGCACGCTGATCGAGGCGGTGCTGCACACCGGGCGCACGCACCAGATCCGCGCGCATTTCGCGGCCATCGGACATCCGGTGGTCGGAGACACGCTGTACGGAGCGCCGCGCGAACTGCGCGCCGGCCCGCGCAAACTTCCGCTGCTGGAGCGAAATTTTCTGCACGCTGCGCGCATCGGTTTTTCGCATCCCTCAAGCGGCGCGTGGGTGGAAGTTCGCGCTCTGCTGCCGCGGGATTTGCGGGTATACTTCGATCAGTTGGCATCATCTTTAGGCTGGCGCGCCGCGGAGACTGGGGCTGCGCTCGCGCCGTACGTTTGACCTCGTGAATGGCCGCATGAAAATGACCGGCACAAAAAAAACCGCTCTTGGGATGGCCATTGCCGGCGTTCTCGCGGCAGTCGCGGCCGTGAGCGCGCAGCAGGCTCAGCCGCCCGCGCCTCCGCAGACGCCGCCCGCTCCGCCCGCCGCGCAGGCGCCGCCTGCGGCACGGCCGCCAGACCAGGGAGCGATTGTCCGCAACGTCAACCTGGTGGAAGTCCTGTTCAGCGTGGTGACCAAGCGCGAAAAGCTGGTCACCGACATGAACAAGGAAGACTTCAAAGTTTTTGACGACGGCGCGCAGCAGGAGATCACCGACTTCAGCCAGCCCACCGATCTTCCGCTGCGCATCGGCATGGTGCTGGACACGTCCAACAGCATCCGCGAGCGCCTGAAGTTTGAGCAGGACGCCGCCATCGATTTCATTTTTAACGCTATCCGCCGCGGCCGCGATCAGGCTTTCCTGATGACCTTTGACGACGGCCCGCAAATCATCAAGGATTTCACCGGCGACACGGGAGACATCCGCGACACCATCCTGAAACAGCGCGCCGGCGGCGGCACATCGCTGTACGACGCCGTCTATGCCGCCAGCACACACCTGCAGAAAGATTCGCCCATGCCTCCCGGCCCGAATTCGGATGTGCGCCGCGTGCTGGTGGTGATCTCCGACGGCGACGACAACAGCAGCGGCCATTCGCGCGGCGAATCCGTGGAAATGGCCCAGCGCGCCGGCGTGATCATCTACTCGATCAGCACCAGCACTGATTGGATTTCCGCCGAAGACGAAAAGGATCCCTCCAAGCGCATCAGCCGCAAGTATGAAAAAGGCGAAGGCGATAAAGTGATGGAACAACTGGCGGGCGAAACAGGCGGGCGCGCGTTTTTCCCGTACAAGGTCGACGATCTGGGCCAGTCGTTTCTGGATATCGGCGATGAACTGCGCCACCAGTATGCGCTGGCCTACAGCCCGGCGGGACGCTCACCCGACGGGAAATATCACACCATCAAGATTCAGGCCGACCGCAAGGACGTAATCGTTCGCGCCCGCAAGGGATACTACTCGATTCCGATTCCGGGTTCAGGCGCGAAACCCGCCACGCAGTAGATTCGTTCATACTAAGTCTGTCATTCTGAGCGCTAGCACCGAGGACCCGCGCCGAGGCGAAGCGAAGGATCTCTTAGTGTCCTTGCTCGCACCTAAATCGAAGAGAGATCCTTCGCTTCGCTCAGGATGACAACGCGAAACATTTGACGGTCATGTAGCGCCCGCCTTCAGGCGGGCATCCTCGGTACGCCGCAATGCCCGCCTGAAGGCGGGCGCTACACGAGTCACACTCGAGTCCTGCGAGCTTTACTCGTTGGGTGCGTAGTATCCGCGACGAGTCAAAGCCGAATAATCCTTGTTCTTCAGCTCCACTTTCACTTTGCGATAGCTTCCGTCATGGGCCTTGTTGGTGGGGACGTAGCCGATGGTGTACTGGCTGCGCAGTTCCTCGGAGATTTGATCGAACGCCGCTTCCAGATTTTTTTCGCTGCGCACGATGATCATGCGCCCGCCGGTCTCATCGGTAAGCCTTCGCGCGACGCTCTGGTCTCCGCCGTCCGCCGCGACCAGTAGGATGTGCACCACCGTGTCGGTGCGCTGCGCGGCTTCGATGGCGTCGTTCAGCCGCAAGCGGCTGCCGGTATCTTCCGCGTCGGTCAGGACGACGATCGCTTTTCGTCCCGCTTCGCCGGACAGCTTGTCATGCGCGGCCAGGTACACGGCGTCATAAAAATTCGTCCCGCCGGTGCCGCTGGTGGGCAGTGGCCCCTGGGCAATCATCCCGCCACTCGGTGCGTTGATCTGCGCGCGATTGATGGCGCGGTCCAGCAGGCCGCGGTCATCGGTAAAATCGGCCAGCAAGTCGACGTCGGTATCGAACGTCATGATCATCGCCAGGTCGCCCTTGCGCAGCACCCGCGCGAGAAAGCGCGAGCCGGCTTCCTTTTCTCCGCCCAGCATGTAGTATTCGCTGCCGCTGGTATCCAGCAGGATGCCCAGAGTGATCGGCAGATCGGATTCCGCGGAAAAATTGGTAATTTCCTGAGGCTGGCCATCCTCGTAGACCTGAAAGTCATCCTTAGTTAGGCCGGTCACAATGGCTTTGTGTTTGTCGCGCACGGTTACGAAGAGGTTGACCAGGTTCACCTGCACGCGGATCTGGCCGGGAGACGCGGCGAGGGCCATGCCTCCGGCGAGCGAAGCAAGGCACAGATAGGAAAGAATGGCTCGGATCCGCATTGTATAATCTCCTCCGGCTGCGACAGGCGTAGGATGCTTTGCCGGATTGGAAAGATGCTAGAAGCGCGGCCGCCGCTGGCCGCCTGATTGGAAATACTGACGGGACGCCCATGAATTGTCCACGAAAATTCCTGACCGCAGCCCTGGCCGTAGCTTTGGCCGGAGCGACTCTTGCAGTCCTTCACGCGCAGGACGCCGGGAAGCCGAAGGAGCAGCCAAAGGATCAAGGTCCGGCGCCGTCGCTGAAATCGGGCGGATCGCGGGCGCCTGAACCGGCCGCGCCGGAATCCAGCGCGCAGGACAGCCAAGGCCAGGACCCGCGCGCCAGAATTCACACCACGGTGTCCCTGGTGGTGGTGCCTGTAACGGTGAAAGACAGCGCCGGCGAACTGGTGACCGACCTCGGCGAACACGATTTCCGCGTATTTGAAGACGGCATCGAGCAGCCCATTGCGCTGTTCTCGACGGATGCTTTTCCGCTGTCGGCGGCGATCCTGATTGACAACGATCTGAAGCGCGGAACGGCGGAGAAGGTTCAGAAGACTCTGGAGACGCTGGCCGGAGCCTTCAGCGCGTCCGACGAAGTTTCCCTGTGGCGGTTCGATGAAGTGCCCGAGCAGATTTCCGAGGATTTTATCGCCGATAACGACCAGCTCCTCACGCAGTTGAAGCGCGTCGACCTCAGCACGTCGTTCCCCGGCATCGGTTCGTACACCATGACCGACGGCCCGCGCGTGAATACCGCGGCGCCTCCCGGCCCGGCGAAAATTCCCACCGAAGCCAACGGGCATCCCAACACCAAGCACGTGACCGACGCCATCTTCGCCGCCGCCGACCAGTTGAAAGACCGGCCACGCGAACGGCGTAAAATTATTTTTGTGATTTCCGACGGGCAGAACGTCAAGAACAACACCCACAAATATGACGAGACACTGCAGTTGCTGCTGTCCGCCGATATTTCCGTCTATGCGGTGGGCGTGGGCGAGGCCAATTTCAATCGCGGCATCACGTTTCTGGGAAACAATATTCTATCGAAGTACGCGCACGCCACCGGCGGAGACATTTTCTACGGCGGGATCAGCCGTGAGAATCTGGAAGAATTGTACGCGCGAGTCTCTGAACAGGCGCGCAACCAGTACACCATCGCCTATTCCGGCGCGCATACCGACCGCTCCAAGCCCTACCACACGATTGAAGTGCGCGTGAAGCGCCCCGGCCTGTCGCTGCTCACGCGCGACGGCTACTACCTGAACGCGACTCCGTGATCGTTCTTTCTTTGCTTGTCATTCTGAGCGAAGCGAAGAATCTCTCTGCGGTTTGTGCAAGGACGAAAAGAAGGAGAGATTCTTCGCTTCGCTCAGAATGACAGCAAATGTTTTTTCGTGGGGCTGAAAGTCTGCATCATTGGTACGGGAAAAAACAAAAAACTACAATCAAGTTTTTCTTTTTGCACACTCCGGAATTTCTTCTTGACTTCCGGCACGCACACTCGTAAAAGTGCTTTAGCGAGTCTGTGAAGTATTGATTCGCTGCTCCGAGGGGAGAATGGTTTACGGAGCGATTGCGCGAACGGCACAACAGGAAACGCAAGCCGAGTCTGGTCTAAAAGAAACGTTTCCATGAAAGGGCGGTCACTTCGGTGGCCGCCTTTTTTATTTGGAGTAAGCTCCGCGAGCGCCGGCTGTGCTACCGTTCACTCCTCGCCCGATGCGCTGGCCGCCGTGCCCTGCTCGCGCGCCGGGCAGATGGGCTCGTAATCGCAGAACCGGCAGGCGAAGCCGGGCTTGGCGGGAAATTCGCCGGCGCGGATGTCGGCAGCAGCGTCCTGAATTTCATCGCGCACTTTTTTGAGTTCCTTTTCGTTGCGCGTGGCGCTCACGGGATGATTCGTCTGCAGGAAATACAGCGTCAGCCGCGCGGGATTCCAGTCAAACACTTCGCGGGCGGCGAGCGCGTAGGCGCTCAGCTGCACATCTTTTCTGGCCTTCTCCTCGTTGCGCGGCTTGCCCGTTTTGTAGTCGACGATTTCCTCTTCGCCGGGACCGATGCGGTTCACCTGGTCCATCCGGCCGGTGAGCACCACGTTATTGTCCATGGGCAGGTCAAAAACTTTTTCCTGCGCGATGACCTCGGGCGGCGCAGCGAGCGTCGCGGCGTGGAACGCGCGCAGTTGCTCGACGCCGTCTTTCTTGTACTCCTGCTCCTGGTAGTCATCCTCGAATCCGGCCGAGGTCCACTCCAACTCGAATTTCCGCCGCACCTCGTCAAACGGAAGCGCCGTGCCTTTGGCCAGCTCGCCGACAAAATACTTGATGGTGTTGTGCATCACGCTGCCGAAGCTCATGGCCGCGGCCGGCCCGCCGCGCAGTTTCCACGCGCAGCTGAATAAGTATTTTTGCGGGCAGGATACCAGCGTGCCGATCTGCGAGGGGCTGATCTTCAGCGGGTCCGGCACGGGCGGCCGGTACGCGGTGGCCCATTCGCCGATGAGCGAACCGATGCGCACGCTGAGCCTCGGCGGATCGAAGAGAAAGCCCATGGTGTCGTCCAGCGCGGGCGCGGCTTCCGCCGCCGCGGCCGGCGCGAGCTGCTTGATGTCGCGCCGCTTGATCTGCGGGTCCATCAGAATGTCATCGAGAAACGGAGAAGCCTTCGAGCGCTTGTTCACCACGGTGTTGAGCGTCAGGCGGTCCTTCGCTCGCGTCACCGCCACGTAAAACAGCCGCCGCTCCTCCTGAATGTGAAAGCTGCCCTGCGGCTGCTCTTCCTTCATCAGTTCGGCGGGAAATTCCAGGACCCGTGGCCTTTCGCCGGCGGGAAATCCGCGCTGCACGGCGCGCAGCACGTAGACGTGATCGAATTCCAGGCCTTTCGCCGCGTGCACGGTCATCAACTGCACCGCGTCGCCGGATTCCTGCTCCAGGTTGATCGACCCGCCGGCCTGCTCGAAATAATCCAGGTACTCCACAAATTCCTTGAGCCGCTGGGTTTCGCTCTTGGGCTGCCACTCGCGAACGAACTGCGCGAGGCGATCGAAGTATTTTCGGTCTTCGCCGGACACCGCAGTACTGATCTGCAGCGCCTCGGCTAGTTCGTCGAATAATTCCGCCGCGGTCAACTGGCGGGCTTTTTTTCGCAAATCCGCGACCAGTTCGACGAGCGCGCCGAGATCGCGGCCGTCACCGGAGAACGGCGGCTCGGCTTTTGCGGACTGCATCGTATCCCAAAGAGAGACTCCCTTGCTCTTGGCGGCGCGTTCGCTGAGGCGCACGAGGTCGGCAGGCTGAAGCCCCCACGCGGGCATGGCCAGAACGCGCGCGCATGCCACATCGTCCGATGTGTGATCGATCAGCCGGAGATACGCGATCAGGTCGCGCACCAGCCGGTGCGACAGGATCGAGAGATTCTTGATGACGAAGGGAATCTTGCGCGCCTTGAGCTCGTCGACCAGTTTGTCGCGATGCGCGTGCAGCCGGTAGAGCACGGCGAACGCGCGCCAGCGCGCCCCGGCTCGATGCAGCCGTTCCAGTTCGCCGGCCACCCAGCGCGCCTCGGTCACGCTCGATTCGTGCGTGACGATGCGCACTTTTTCGCCGTCCTCGCGCACCGCGCTCAGCGGGTATTCGGGAATGTTGGTCGGCTTTTCGTTGTGGCGGATCGCCTGCCCGGCGACGCGCAGGATTCGTCCCGAGGAACGGTAGTTCAGCGTGAGCGGCCGCAGCAGATCCTGATTCCCGGCGGCCGGGCCTTTCGCGAAGCGGTTCAGAAAAATGGTGAAGCTGCCGAACGATGCGCCGCGAAACCGGTAGATCGCCTGCCGGTGGTCGCCCACCACTACCAGATTGGGCCGCTCGCCGCCCAGCAGCCACAGCAATTCAAGTTGCGCAATGTTGGTGTCCTGAAACTCGTCGACCAGGATGTACTGGTAACGCGCGCGCAGCTTCTCACGCAAAGCTGCATCGTCGCGCAGGCGCACGACCGCGTCCATGATCTGCGTGCCAAAGGTGAGCAGCTTGCGTTCGCGCAAGAGCAGTTCGCTCGCGCGATAGGCGCGCGCGATTTCCTGGATTTTGGCGACCTCTTCGTCGCGGATGCGCCGCTCGTCCTCGGGCAGCGAGCCGCGCACCTTGCGGAACTCTTGCGCTTGTTTCTCCGCGTAGCGCTGGCAGTCGTCCGGCGACACCAGTTCATCCTGGCAGCGCGAGAAAAATTGCACGAAGTCGCCGAGGAATTGCCCCGGCTCCGCCAGCCGCCGGTAATGCTCCAGTTGCAGCAGTGGCAGGTTGCGGCGCAGCAGGATCCAGTGATCGATTCCGTCGATGGGCTTGAGGTCCGGATCGATTTCCTGCAGCAAGCTGTTGCAAAACGCGTGAAACGTGCTGAGCGTGACGTTCTCGGCGCGCTCGACTTCCGACTCACCGAGATCGCGCGCCGCGGCCACCACGCGGTGCTTCATTTCCGCCGCGGCCTTGTCGGTGAACGTCAGGCCCAGGATTTCCTTGCCGGTGAGCTCCGGGCGCGTCTCCAGCAGATAGCGGATGCGCTCCGTGATCACCCGCGTCTTGCCGGTGCCCGCGCCGGCCACCACGACCAGCGGCCCGTCGCCATGCTGCGCGGCGGCGCGCTGCTCGGGATTCAGTTGGATTCCGGGCGCCGGCGCGCCGGCATGCTCAAAAAGATCGGTCAAAGTGAAATGAGTCCTGGAAACCAAGGTAGCACAGGAGCAATCGGATCGGCGATTCGCGGGTTTTTGTTAACATTTGTGTTAAATCATAAAAAGCTACATAAATCCTTGTATTAACTTTTTAAGAATGTGTTACAGTTCGGTTTACTTATTCACGAAAGGACTGGAAACAGTCAAAAAACGCAGCATGTTGAGACAAAGGAGGGTCCCCATGTCTCATCGAATCCGCAATCGGGCCTCGTCCTCTAGAAAGACGCCGATTGAGCGAATCTTCGAAAAAGTAATGCATCGAAAGATGACTTCGCAAGAGCGTGTCTACTTCCACCTCAAGCGCAAAGTGAAAGCTCCCCCTCGCGCAGCGACTGCGCGGCAAACTCGGGCGGCTTGATCACCGCTCGAAATTGACCCGATTGAAACGAACTCCTATACTGGCCCATGGCGACGCCGCCATCCGGCGGCGGCACAGCTGTCTTCCATCTGCGGGGAAACGACCATGGACCAAGCTGTTATCCTCAGCGCTGTCCGCACACCCATAGGAAAATTTCAGGGAGGCTTGGCACCTCTTTCTGCCATGCAGCTCGGCGCGACGGCGGTCGCCGAGGCTGTCCGCCGCGCCGGACTTGAACCCGGTTCAATCGACGAAATCATCATGGGCAATGTGGTGCAGGCGGGCCTGGGCCAGAATCCCGCGCGGCAGGCGGGCCTCGGCGCGGGATTGGACGTGCGCGTCGCGGCCATGACCATCAATAAGGTTTGCGGGTCGGGGCTGAAAGCGGTGGGCCTCGCCGCGCAGGGCGTGATGCTGGGCGAAGTGGAAATCGTGGTGGCCGGCGGCATGGAGTCGATGTCCAACTGTCCTTACTTGCTGCCGGGTGCGCGCACCGGCTACCGCTTTGGCAACGCCGAAGTCGTCGATTCGATGGTGCATGACGGGCTGTGGGACGCCTACAACGATTTTCATATGGGGATCACCGCCGAGTTGGTGGCGGAGAAATACGGCATCACACGGCAGGAGCAGGATCAATTCTCGCTCGAGAGCCACCAGCGCGCCGTGCGCGCCCGAAAATCCTGCTTCATCGAATCGCAGATTGTGCCGGTGGAGATTCCGCAAAAGAAGGGCGATCCGGTCGTGGTCAAGTATGACGAATCCCCGCGCGAGGATGCTTCGCTCGAAGCCCTCGGCAAATTGCGCCCGGCATTCAAGAAGGATGGCACGGTGACTGCCGGAAATGCACCCGGCACGAACGATGGCGCGGCAGCGCTGGTGGTAACCAGCGAGCGCACCGCTGCCCGCCTGGGGAAATCGCCGATGGCGCGCATCGTCGCGCAATCCGTAAGTGGCGTCGATCCCAAGTGGATCATGGAAGCGCCGATTTATGCGGTCGAGAAAATTCTGGAGAAGACCGGCTGGAACCGAGACGGCGTCGACTTGTACGAATTGAATGAGGCCTTCGCCGCCGCAGCCATTGCCGTGACGCGAGCGCTGCGCCTCGATCCGGCAAAAGTCAACGTGAACGGCGGCGCGGTGGCCATCGGCCATCCCATCGGCGCTTCCGGCGCGCGCATCCTGACCACGCTGCTCTACGAATTGCAGCGCCGCAACGCAAAGCGCGGCATCGCCGCGCTATGCCTTGGTGGCGGCAACGCAGTGGCATTGGCTGTCGAGCGCGCCTAAACGTTCTGCGTTTGTCTTGTATAGCGCCCGCCTTCAGGCGGGCATCCGTGGTACGCCACAATGCCCGCCTGAAGGCGGGCGCTACGAATGCGCAAAAGCTCTCATACGCACTCGAATGCCTGCCCAGAAAACCTTGCCTCTGAAGAGGCGAGCTACAATGCTTCCCATGCCCAACGACTCTCTGGAAATTCTCTGGCGCGGCGCTGACCCCGCGAAATTCACCGCGCTGCAGGCCGCCCTGCGCGACGAAAACATTCCGTTCTGGCAGACGCAGGTTTACGATCCCGCCGGCGGCTTTCTTTCCTCGCGCCCCTACTATCTGGAGGCCGTGCCCGGCTTTGAAATCCGCGTGCACGCCGCCGACCTGGAACGAGCGAGCGGCGCGCTGGAATGGGTGGAGAGCAAGGAAAAGGAGCCCGCGGATTTCGGCGCAGGCGACGCGTCACGATTTGAGCCGGACCGCCTCGATCCGCGGCAGCCGCTTCCGTACGATTGGGATTCCCGCGAGGCGACTTCGGAAATCTGGTCAGGCGAAGACGAATCGATGGCCGAGTACCTGGCCAGCGCGCTGCGCGAAAACGGCATCCCCAGCCGCATTCCGGATGAGCAGGGCCACCGCACCCGGCTGTGCATCCGCCCGGAAGATGTAACGCGCGCGAGAGAGATCGTTCGCGAAATTACAGACCGATAGATTTCCCGTCCGCGGCGGCGGTAGAATGCACCCCTTATGATTTGTCCCAATTGCCAATGCCAATACATTCGCGGCGTTACCCAGTGCCCTGAATGTGACGTGCCCCTCGTGGACGAGCTTCCCGATCTTGATGCGCATCCCCTGGGGGATGCTCCGATCGTGGCCATCTGGCGCGGCAACGATCCCGCCGAATTCGAGCGGGTCGGGGAAGCCCTGGATAGCGCAGGCATTCCGTTTACCGCTCCGGCCGCCAAAAGCTCCTTCAGTTTTATGCCCACCGAGCCGAGCATGGAGGTTTGGGTGGCGGAAACGGATCAGGAACGGGCCAGGAAGATTCTGGATGATCTCGACGATCGCGCCCATCCCGACGAGTTAACTCCCGAAGAAGCCGAATCGCTGGCACTGCCGGAATCGGAAGGCGCGGACGACGGCGACGCTGCGGACGATCAGCCGCCCGCGTTGCCGGAACATTGGTTTGAAGACGAACCCGTCGCCGAAGTATGGAACGGCGATAGCGATGAATTCGCGGACACGCTGGCCGCCTGCCTGCGCGAGGTGGGAATCGCCTCGCACAAATTTTCCGAAGCCGGCCATTCCCGGCTGGTGGTAAGCCAGAAGCAGGAAGCCCGCGCCAGGGAAGTGGTCCGCGAAGTAGTGGACGCAACGCCGCCGGAGTAGACAGTAGGACAGGCTTCAGCCTGTCTGGTTTAGATGGGTGGCAGGCTAAACTTTAAACCAGACAGGCTGAAGCCTGTCCTACTTTGGAGAGAAATGACCATTGAAGATATCCGCACCGTGGCAATTCTCGGCGCCGGCACGATGGGCAACGGAATTGCCCACGTCTTTGCCCGCTGCGGGTACAACGTGATCCTGCGCGACGTCGAAGAAACTTTTCTGGCGCGCGCCCGCGACACCATCGCCAGGAATCTGGATCGCGAAGCAAAAAAAGGAAAAATCGCAGACGGCGAACAGTCCAGAATTCTCGGCCGCGTTTACACCACCACGGACCTGTCCGAAATTTCGCGCGCCGATTTCGCCGTCGAAGGCGTGCCCGAACGCCTCGACCTGAAACTTTCCGTCCTGCGCGATGCGGACAAGCTGTTGCGCCCGGAAGCGATTCTCGCCTCGAATACTTCCTCGATCTCCGTGACAACGCTCGCAGCGGCGACCGGCCGCCCGGACCGCTTCATCGGCATGCATTTCATGAACCCCGTGCCCGTGATGGTCCTGGTCGAAGTGATTCGCGCCCTGCAAACCAGCGACGAGACGTTTCACTCCACCATGGCGCTGTGCGAGCGTCTGGAAAAAAAGCCGGTGGCCGTGAATGACGCCCCGGGCTTCGTTTCCAACCGCGTGCTGCTGCCGATGATCAACGAGGCCGCCTTCGCCGTGATGGAGGGCGTGGCCACGGCGGAAGCAGTGGACGCGGTGATGAAGCTGGGGATGAATCACCCGATGGGCCCGCTGGAACTCGCCGACTTCATCGGCCTCGACGTCTGTGTGAATATTCTCGAAGTGCTGTACGATGGTTTCGGCGATTCCAAGTACCGGGCCTGCCCGCTGCTGAGAAAAATGGTGGCGGCGGGCTGGCTGGGACGGAAGAGCGGGCGAGGATTTTATGGATATGCCGGAAGGTGAGAGTGCGATTCGATCGAGAGCCTACCGCGACTGAACACGAACGTCGATGTCCCAGCGCTCTTCGGTGCTGTGAGCGCGTACGCCGATGACGACGTAGTCGCGAACGAGCGTACTGTAGATGTCATTTGGGCTTGGACGATTTATGTTCCCTTTATCGTCTCTCGCCGGTTGAGAGTAACTAAATACTTTCGTACCGGAATCTACCTCATATCCAGTTATTGTGGTCATATTGGAGGCTGGCATTGATGGTCTCCTTCTCACTTCCGAGTGCGATTTTGACCCCCGGCTCTAAGTTTATGCAAATAGTATTTGCTTTTTCTTCGCCATGTGATATCTTGCCTCTCGCAACGAAATTGCGCCGCGCGGAAGGCTTTGTAGTACACTCCGAACGGGAGCGCGAGTCACTGAACGTGACAACTTGGTTTTCGAGGTGAAAGGGAATGACCGACGATAAGAGCAAGATGCTGGAAACCGCGATTTCACAGATTGAAAAGGATTACGGCAAGGGCGCCATCATGCGTCTGGGCAGCCGCGATGTGCTGGTGCCGGTCAGCGTCATCCCGACGGGAGCGCTGTCGATCGATGCCGCGCTGGGCGTGGGCGGCGTGCCGCGCGGGCGGGTGATCGAAATTTACGGCCCGGAATCGGGCGGCAAAACGACGCTGACGCTGCACATCATTGCCGAAGCCCAAAAGATGGGCGGCCAGGCCGCCTTCATCGATGCCGAGCACGCGCTCGATCCGGTTTACGCGCGGAAGCTCGGAGTGGACGTAGACAACCTGCTGGTCTCCCAGCCGGACAACGGCGAGCAGGCCCTGGAAATCGCGCAGAAGCTGATTCAGTCCGGCGCGGTCGACGTGATCGTAGTGGACTCGGTCGCCGCGCTCGTGCCGCGCGCCGAGCTCGAAGGCGACATGGGCGATCCGCAGATGGGTTTGCAGGCGCGCCTGATGTCCCAGGCGCTGCGCAAGCTCACCGCCATCGTTTCGAAATCGCGCACCTGCCTGATTTTCATCAACCAGATTCGCGAGAAGATCGGCGTGATGTTCGGCAACCCGGAAACCACCACTGGCGGCCGCGCGCTGAAGTTCTACTCCTCGATCCGCCTGGACATTCGCCGCATCCAGTCCATCAAGGAAGGCGATCGCGTGGTCGGCTCGCGCACCCGCGCCAAAGTGGTGAAGAACAAGGTGGCCGCACCGTTCCGCGAAGCCGAGTTTGACATTCTCTATGGCGAAGGCGTTTCCCGCGAAGGCGACTTGATCGATCTGGGCGTTGAAAAGGGCGTGCTGGAAAAGTCCGGCACCTGGATTTCGTTCGGCGGCGAGCGGCTCGGCCAGGGCCGCGACAATGCGCGCCTGTTCCTCAAGGAGCACGCCGACGTGCGCGGAAAAGTCGAGAACCAGCTTCGCAAGAAGATGGGCATCCCGATTCCCGGCGCCGCCAATGGCTCAGCTCCCGCGGGAGAGCACGCCGAAAAGGCCGCGGAAAAGCCTGCTGTTCAGGCCGCCGCCGCTGCCGCGAATTCCGCGGCCAACAACAAGCCGCGTCCGGCCGCGCGGTAGCGGCGTCCGCGGGCTGCGAACTGTTGTCTTGTTTTGTCATTCTGAGCGCAGCGAAGAATCTCTCTTCGATTTAAGTGCAAGCAAAAAACGAAGAGGGATTCTTCGCGTCGCCTCGGCGCGAGTCCTCGGTGCGAGCGCTCAGAATGACACCGTTTTTAGTGTGCGGCCTCTCTCGCCGGCGCCCCGCGGCAATCCCAAGAAAATTCCAATAAATGTTGAGAATATTAAGTTGGACGTCTTGCTGATAAGAAACGTATGATGCGCTCGTATCGCATCATCGGTTTCTCATGGCGTGTATCGCCGGGTGCCGCTGCGGCAATCGCATCCTTCGCGGCACCCGGTGTGAACCAATTGTCCCCGCCGGACACAGCTCGCGAATCCGTGCACCGGTCCTAGGTGGCGCGTTTTCAGGCTGGTACGATGGTACTGGCAATTGGTCCAGTTCGTGATAGTACGTAAATGTTGCGATTGGCTATTGCGCTCGAACAGATAAATTACTTAGAATCAGCCTTCAGCTCAATACGCGCTTTGGGGCGCGAAATCAGTTCAGATCGGAACTTAAGAATGACGTATCGATCCAGCCAGATCCGTGCCCTTGCCGCAATTCTTTGCCTGTCCATCGCGGGCGCATCGCCTGCGTTGCTTGCGGCTGCCCCCCGTGCTGCACGCGCTTCAATCAAGGTTAAAAGATCCTCATCCACCCGCTACGGCGTGCCGACTTTTTTGGATTCTGAGAAGGGCGATGTGGCTTCTTATGACGATCCGGTTGTGCGCCAGGCGGCCATTGCCGCGCTCGGCCGCTACAACGGTTCGGTGGTCGCCATCGATCCTTCGAACGGTCGCATCCTGACGGTGGTGAACCAGAACCTGGCGTTTTCCGCCGGCTTCATTCCTTGCTCGACGATCAAGCCGGTGATTGCGATTGCCGCGCTGCAGGAAGGCGTGGTCACCAGCGACACCATGATCCGTGTGGCTCCCCGCAAGTACCTGAATCTCACCGAGGCGCTGGCGCATTCGAACAACGCGTTTTTTGAGGAACTCGGCCGGCGCATGGGCTTTGACACGGTATCGCATTACGGCCGCTTGCTGGGGCTCGGCGAACTCGCCGGATATCAGATTCCGGAAGAGCACCCCGGAGGGTTCCCCACCGAGCCGCCGTCGTTCGGCGGCGTGGCGCGCATGTCCAGCTTCGGCCAGGGCATTCAGATGACGCCGCTACAACTCGGCGCGCTCGTTTCGAGTTTCGCCAACGGCGGGACGCTCTATTACTTGCAGTATCCGCGCTCGGCTGAGGAACGCGCCAACTTCACACCGCGCGTCAAGCGGCAGCTGAACATCGAATCGCTTTTGCCGGAAGTGCGCGACGGAATGCTGGCCGCGGTGCTGTATGGTACGGCGCGCTCCAGCTATATTTCGGACGATGCCCAGGCCCTCGGCAAGACCGGCACGTGTTCGGACAACGCTTCGCGGCTCGGCTGGTTCGTTTCCTACGCGGATCAGGCCCATCCGAAAATCGTGCTGGTGGTGCTGATGCGCGGGCACAGCAGCATGATCAAGGGAGCGATGGCAGCGAGTGTGGCAGGCCGGATCTACCGCCGCCTGAACGATGAGAATTATTTCGCGGGGCACAGCGCTTCCTACACGCGCACCCCGGTGCTGACGGCCGGCGCACGGTAGTTGGTTCGTTGTGGCGCATGCTTTAGCTTGCGCAATCTTGTCACTGTTTGATTGAAATTCCGCAAGCTAAAGCATGCGCCACAAAAAAGGGCGGCCCGAATTTCCGGGCCGCCCTTTTTGTTTCTTAGGCCGATGTAAAGGAGCGGGAGAAGCGTCTCGCGGCTACCGCACTTCCCACGTGTCGCCGGCGTTCAGCAGCTTGGACAGGTCGCCGGGTCCGCGCTTGGCGATGATGTCCTGAACCTGCTTGGCCATCACGTCTTCGTAGCGGTCGCGGTCCCAGGAGCGAAGCACGCCGATGGGAGTGGGGAAGCCGGGCTTCTCTTCCATCTGCGCCAGCATGAATGCATAGGCCGGATTGGGATGGCGCTCGTCATGGACGAGAATGTCCTTTTCGGTAAGGCCGTTGCCGTTGCCGAGGTGGACGACTTCCAGTTCCATGCCGTTCAGGCGGATGCCCTTGTCGCGATTCTTTCCGTAGATCAGCGGCTTGCCGTGCTCGAGCTGCACCACGTGCTCGCTGCGGGCTTCCTTCTCGGTCAGATCAAACCACGCGCCGTCGTTGAAGATGTTGCAGTTCTGCAGAATCTCCACGTAGGCCGAGCCTTTGTGCGCCGCGGCTTTTTTCAGCGTGTCCTTCAGGTGTCCCTGGAAGACGTCCACCGAGCGCGCGACGAATGAAGTGTCCGCGCCGATCACGAGGCCCAGCGGATTGAACGGCCGGTCCGCGGTGCCGAACGGAGTGGACTTGGTCTTCTTGCCGAATTCGGAAGTGGGCGAGTACTGGCCTTTGGTCAGGCCGTAAATCTTGTTGTTGAACATCAGCACCTTGATGCCGACGTTGCGGCGCAGCATGTGAATGGTGTGGTTGCCGCCGATGGCCAGCGAGTCGCCGTCGCCGGTGGCCACCCAGACTTCCAGTTCGGGATGCGCGATCTTCACGCCCGTGGCAATCGCCGGCGCGCGGCCGTGAATCGTATGAAAGCCGAATGTATTCATGTAGTACGGAAAGCGGCTGGAGCAGCCGATGCCGGAAATCACCACGAATTTCTCGCGCGGAATCCCCAGTTCAGGAAATACGCCCTGCACGGCGGAAAGGATGGCGTAATCTCCGCAACCGGGACACCAGCGAACTTCCTGGTCGGTCTGGAAATCCTTCTTGGTCAGTACTGGAATCGATGCCGTAGTCATTGGTCTTTTTCTCCCAGATTCCTTTCAGGCTCGCCCCCGTCAGGGGGCCTCAGCCCAGAATTTCTTCGATCTTCGCTTCGATTTCCGATTGTTTGAAGGGCTGTCCCTGAATCTTGTTGTAACCTTGCGCGTCGACCAGGTACTTGGCGCGCAAGATCATCGATAGCTGCCCGAGATTCATCTCCGGAACGAGGACATGGCGGTAGCGCGACATGATTTCTCCGAGGTTGCGCGCCAGCGGATTCAGATGCCGCAGGTGAACGTGGCCGATACGATGCCCCTTGGCGCGCATGGTCTTCATGCCCGCGGTGATGGCTCCGTACGTCGAGCCCCACGCGACGATCAGCAGGTCGCCGTCGGGATCGCCCGCGGGAACGAGGTCCGGAATGTCCTGCGCCACCGCTTCCACTTTGGCGGCGCGCAGGCGAACCATTTTTTCGTGGTTCAGCGGCTCGTAGTTGATGTTTCCGGTTACATCCTGCTTCTCGATGCCGCCGATGCGATGCTCGAGGCCCAGGGTGCCGGGAATGGCCCACGGACGCGCCAGCGTTTCCGGATTGCGCGAGTAGGGATGGAAATCGATTGGATTGGTTGCGAAATTCACTTTGATTCCGGGAATTTCATCGATCTTGGGAATGCGCCAGGGCTCGGCGCCGTTGGCGAGGTAGCCGTCCGAAAGAATAATGACCGGAACCATGTACTTGAGCGCGATGCGGCAGGCTTCCACCGCTACCCAGAAGCAGTCGCCTGGAGTGGACGACGCGACGATGGGAATGGGAGCTTCCGAGTTGCGTCCGTACATGGCCTGCAGCAAATCGGCCTGCTCGGTCTTGGTCGGCAAGCCGGTGGACGGGCCGCCGCGCTGAATGTCGCAAATCACGATGGGCAATTCGACCGCTACGGCCAAGCCCATGGCTTCGGTCTTCAGCGCCATGCCCGGGCCGGACGTGGTGGTGAGCGCCAGCATCCCGGCGTAGGAAGCGCCGATGGCGGAAGTGATGGCCGCGATTTCGTCTTCGGCCTGGAAGGTCATCACGCCGAAATTCTTGTACATGGAAAGCTCGTGCAGAATGTCCGAAGCGGGCGTGATCGGATAGGAGCCGAGAAAAAGCGGAAGGCCGGCCTTCTGTGACGCGGCCACGAAACCGATGGCCAGCGCCTGGTTGCCGCTAAGGTTGCGATAGGTGCCGGGCACCAGCTTGGCGGGCGGAATTTCGTAGCTGACTTGAAACGCTTCGGTGGCTTCGCAGTAGTTGTAGCCCGCGCGCATGGCCAGCTTGTTGGCTTCCACCAGCAGCGCTTTGGTCTTGAACTTGTCCTCGATCCATTTGTAGGTCAGGTCCATCGAGCGGTTGTAAAGCCAGTAGCACATGCCCAGCGCGAAAAAGTTTTTGCAGCGGTCCATGGACTTGGCATCGAGGCCCAGGTCCTGCAGCGCGGCGCGCGTGAGGCGTTCGAGGCCGACGGGGAACAGACGGTAGCCATCCAGGGAATTGTCTTCCAGTGGGTTGGTGGTCAGGTCCGCTTTGCGCAGGTCGTTGTCGGTGAAGGCGTCGCTGTTGACGATCAGAATGCCATTGCGCTTCAGGTCTTTCACGTTGGTGCGCAGGGCGGCCGGGTTCATGGCCACCAGCACGTCCACCGAATCTCCGGGGGTAAATACATCGCCCGAAGAGAACTGGATCTGGAATCCGCTCACGCCCGGAAGGGTCCCGGCAGGGGCGCGGATTTCAGCGGGATAATCCGGGAACGTGGCGAGGTCGTTTCCGTACAGGGCCACTGTATTGGTGAACTGGCTCCCGGTAATCTGCATGCCGTCGCCGGAGTCTCCGCAGAAGCGGAGAACGGCTTTCTCAATGACCTCGCGCTTGTGTGCGCGGACGACTGGGTCCGTAATCGTAGCCATGGCTTAGTAAGGCTCCAATTCTTAATTATAAGTTTTAGTCACGCGGTATGCCCCAAAGGACCATCAGATTGCGGAGCCGAAGTTCCATCGAGGGCTTCCAATAAGTAAGCATAGCACAATGCATCTTTCCGCGTAACGTTGCGACGGAAAATCTGTGTTGCGAATGCGCCATGATCCGTAGCGGATCAATTGCGGCGCGAGGGAACCATGGATGCACACGGATAAATTCAAAGGTTAGGCCGCGCACCACTCGGCGAAAAGAAAGTCTTTTCGTTGCGAACAGCACGATGTTAGCGCTTCTGTCATTACTTTGTGGCCCGGGCGGTTGCGATTCTCGATTTAGCTTGCTTTTTCGCTTTTGATTCGCCTATGATGTGGGCGCACGGAGGAGCGCCATGACCTTAACCAAGCGGCAAAAAGAAGTGCTCGACTTTCTGGTCAGCTTTCACAACAAGCACGGGTACTCGCCGAGCTTCGAGGAAATGGCTCGCTCGCTGAAGCTGACTTCGCTGGCCACGGTGCACAAACACATCACCACGCTGGAGCGCAAGGGATTCATCCGCCGGGGCTACAACCAGAGCCGTTCGATCGAGGTCATGCAGTTGCCGAAACCGGTGCGCGAGCAAGTGCACGAGAGGCACACAGTGGAGCTCCCGCTGATGGGCCGAATCGCCGCCGGACGTCCCCTGGAAGCGGTCGAAGAGCGGGAAACACTTTCGCTCGGCGAATTCGCGCGGTCGGACAAATCGTTTGTCCTGCAGGTGAAGGGCAATTCCATGATCGAAGACCACATCATGAACGGCGATTATGTGGTGATCGAGCCGACGCAAGTGGCCAATCCCGGAGAAACGGTGGTGGCGCTCGTCGGAAACGACGAAGCCACGCTGAAGCGCTTTTATCGCGAAGCCGGAGGAAAAATCCGGTTGCAGCCGGCCAATTCGGAAATGGCGCCGATTATTGTGAACGCCGCCGAGGTAAAAATTCAGGGCCGCGTGGTTGGAGTGTTGAGAAAGTATTAAGCAAGGCTTCCTTGTTTTTTCCACATCGTTTTTTCCCACATTGAAACGATTATTTTTTCGTTGCGCTCGCATTCTTATTCTTGTAGTGTAAGCGCTCTCTACCGGGCGCCCAGCCCGTGTTACTTAAAGGAACACCACGCCCGTAATTCTCTTGTTCCATTTTTGATCGGGGAGCTACAGTGTCTTGCGCCCCGGTCTCTGACTCGCAGTTTGTACGTGTCTCTGACCGAGGAGGCCAGTTTTCGATGTGGGGAAACAAAAAGCCAGAAATGCCGCAACCGACGACCGCCAATGCTCCGGAACCACCAGCACCGGAAGCGAAGCCGGCTTCGGCCAAAACGGAGGGAATAGCCATGAGCACTGACGCCATGCGCCCGCTGAGTTCCACGCCGTCCGGTACAACCGCACGGTTGGGTGCCAGCCTGCACATCAAGGGCGAAATTTCCGGAAATGAAGATCTACATATTGACGGCAGCGTCGAAGGGCTGGTTCAGCTCGAAGACCGCAAGCTCACCGTGGGCGCCAGCGCCAAGCTGACCGCCGACGTGGTAGCGCGCGAAGTCGTCGTGTACGGAAGTGTGAAGGGCAATCTGCGGGCTCGCGACCGCATCGAAATCAAGAAGGATGGCTCGGTCGTCGGGGATCTGACCACCGCGCGCATCATGATTGAAGACGGCGCGTACTTCAAGGGCTCCATTGAAATCGATCGGACCGGCGCGTCGAGCAGCGACAACGACCTCGACAAGCCCGCGTATTCTCGAGCGACTTCGGGCACCACGGCCGCTCAGTCCCACGCATCCGTCACCAAGTCTTCCAGCTAAACGAGGCTCTCAGCGCCCCGCCCGCGGTGCCGCGCCCAGTCGCGTTGCACCGCGGCGATTGGCGTTCCCGCCATCGCCTCGCGCTGCCCGCGCACGCCTGATTTCCTGCCGCTCTTCGTTCTTACTTAGAACTGACTAGCTCCGAACTTACTAGTGCGTTTCCTTGTTGTCCGCGTACCCGACGCGCAACATTCCTTCCTGCTTTCCCTGCACGGTGCCGCGCGTCAGCCATTCCAGGGATGCCCGGAACATCAGCAGATGATTTTTTTCCCACATCGCGTTGTGCGAGGAACAAGCCAGGTCGATGTACACGTTGCGATGGGCGGGCGCGTCCGCATACAGATCGCGGACTCGTTCGGAAGGGACTTGCTTGTCGTGTTCTCCGGTGATCATCAGGATGGGACTCTGCGTTTTCGCAACCATCTCGGCGTTCCAGCCCCACACAGTCACGTTCGGCGCGCGCCGCACTCCCGTCCCCCAGGTCGCCCCGACCGGATCGGACTGCATCATCTCCGACCAAACACTTTCGCTCGCGCCGGGATCATATTGATTTTCGCATCCCACCTGGCGGTCCCAATTGGCGGTGAACTCGCTGAGCGATTGGGTGTTCATGGCCGCGCCCTCGCCGGGGAGCTGCTCGGGAGCAGACGTTGCGAATTTGCGATTGTATGCAGGGGCGAGAAGAACCAGCCGCTGCACCTTTTCAGGATGCTGTGCGGCATATCCTCCAGCCCGCGGCCCGCCGAGCGACCACGCGATCAGGCTGACCTGCTCGACATGGCGCAGCGAGCGGATGTAGTCGACGGCCGCGCCGATGTCATTCCAATCGGACGCGATGGTGGTCAATTGATGCGGGTAGCTCGGCGAACACGGCGCGGCGAGTAGCCCGGGTACAAATCCCGCCTGCTGTTCGCGGGAAAGGTTGCAGGGATCGTTCATCGCCGCGGGCCGGGTGCTCCGGCCGTAGCCCGTAGTGTCCATCGCGAAAACATCGAACCCGGCCTCAGCTAGATAATTCATCCAGCTGTAGTCCTGGTAGGGAACGTCGAAGGAGACTTCGGCGGGCGTTCCGGCTCCGTGAACGAACAGCACGACGCGCCCGGCCACCGAGGGGGAGCGAAGAATTGCACCGGGGCGCAGGCGCTCGCGGACATAGATCTCGGCAATCTGGCCGGAGATGGCCGGCACGGTGGAGTGGACGGAGACGTAGTGGTCGACGGTGATTATGCGGCCGCCGTCATCGGCGAGCATTGGCGCGAGTTTCGGAGCAAGCAGGAACGTCGCGGCGAACAAGGCGATTGCGAAGAGGAGTGGAAGTTGTCGCAGCCCGTTAAGTTTCATAGTTCCTCCACAATGCCGGGGAAAATTTTGCTCGGGATACTTGTGATCACGCCTGAGTATCACAGGGAGTACCCGGAGTCCAGCGCCGATCTGGCGACGCGAGTTCCGGTCGTTGGAGGTCGGGGCTTTCAGCCCCGACGTTCGGTACCCCTCGACACGAGGGCTTTAGCCCCTGAAGTTTCAGGGCCTAAAGGCATCCGCTTGTGTGGATCTGTTGTCCGACCTAAAGGTCGGACCTCCTATTGGACTTTCTAAACGCGAAATGGAAGTTCGATTGGTTCAATTCAACCTGATGGTTTGGAGTTAGGTTGGTTCGACACAGGTACCTTTCATTGACAAATGCACCCATACCCGATATTGTCTACGTTTGACTATTCATGGAAAGGTGTGACTGAACTCATGCGTACGTACGTACCCCGGGGACGGGACACGGAAACGATCGAACAGGGCGGCGGATGGTTTGTGGTGGACGCCTCGGGACAGGTTTTGGGCCGTGTGGCCACGCGCGTTGCGCGAATCCTGATCGGCAAGGATAAGGCCAATTACACTCCATACCTGGATTGCGGAGATCACGTCATCGTCATCAACGCGGACAAAATTCGCATGACGGGGAACAAGTTGGAACAAAAAGTTTACCGGCATCACAGCGGGTATCCCGGCGGATTGAAGGAAGTTCCCGCCAAGCGTTTGCGGCCCGATCGCGTGGACTGGATGCTGCGCGAGGCGGTTCTGGGCATGCTCCCGAAAAATAAATTGCGGGCGCTGCGGGCCAAGAAGCTGCGGATTTACAAGGACGATAAGGGTTTGGCGCGCCACGCGGGGCAAAAACCACAAGCGGCTGCTCTTTAATCCCTTTTTTACGGTGACATCAAACCCGTAAATTGTTATTCCGAGGCGCTGTTCGCCGAGGAATCTGCTTTCTCCCGACGGTAGGTCGAAGAGAGATTCTTCGCTTCGCCTCGGCGCGAGTCCTCGGTGCGAGCGCTCAGAATGACAGCCGCTGGGCGGTTGCTTGGTGGTTGTTGGGCGGCTCAGGCATTGATCGGAATTGCAGGGAAGGCTAGGAGGAAAGTTGAGTTCCAGCGCACCGCCTCTCGAAGGCGCAAAACAGAAATTCTATGGCACCGGCCGCCGCAAGGAATCCGTGGCGCGCGTGTTCCTGACGTTCGGCTCAGGCAAGATCACCATCAACGGCCGCACGCCCGATGAATATTTTCGCAACGTGACCTGGCGCAACCGCGCGGTCGAGCCTATGAAGTTCACGGAGACGTCCGGATCGGTGGACGTTGCCGCCACGGTCAACGGCGGCGGCGTGGGCGGGCAGTCCGGCGCTGTGCGCATGGGCCTTTCGCGCGCTCTCGCTGTTTTCAATCCGGAGCTGCGCGCGGGCCTGCGCAAGAACGGCTTTCTGACGCGCGATTCGCGCATGAAAGAACGCAAGAAGTACGGGCAGAAGGGCGCCCGCAAGCGCTTCCAGTTCAGTAAGCGCTAGGTTTTCATGGGTTCTGTCCCGCCTTCGGGCGGGACAAATTCACGGCCGGCAAGGAGCCGGCAATAGGATGTTCGGTTCGGTAGATGGTGCAGGTAGCAGCTGTCTGGTTTAGTTCTTGTTCGGACTAACACCCACAGGCTGAAGCCTGTGCCACTTTTCCCAACCCGTAAACATCTATCTCCTGAGGAGGCACTTTGGCAGTTGAAATAACGATGAAAGAGTTGCTGGAGGCTGGAGTTCATTTCGGCCACCAGACCCGAAGATGGAATCCGAAGATGAAGGAGTATATCTTCGGCGAACGCAATGGAATCCACATCATCGATTTGCAAAAAACATTGAAATTGTTCCGCGAAGCCGCGCGATTTGTCAGCGAGCAGAGCGGCAGCGGCAAGACCATTCTGTTTCTGGGCACCAAGCGCCAGGCGCAGGAAGCGGTGGCCGAGGAAGCCAACCGCTGCGGCATGTTCTACGTGAACCACCGCTGGCTGGGCGGCACGCTGACCAACTGGTCGACGCTGCAGAAATCGATCAAGCGCCTGAAAACCTTGAAGGCCATGACCGAAGACGGCCGCATGGCGCAGCTGTCCAAAAAAGAATCCGCGCGCCTGGACCGCGAAATGAAGCACCTCAAACAGAATCTTTCGGGCGTTGAAAATATGACCGCCCTGCCGGACGCCATGTTTGTTATTGACTCCAACGCCGAAGCGATTGCCGTCCGCGAAGCCCGCCGCATGGGTGTGCCAGTGGTTTCCATCGTGGACACCAACTGCGATCCCGACCAGGTGGACTGGGTGATTCCGGGCAACGACGACGCGCTGCGCGCCATCAAATTGTTCACGTCCAAGATTTCCGATGCCGTGATTGAAGGGCGCCAGGCATACGAGCGCTCGCAGATCGCGCAGGAAAAGGCGGCCACCGATGCGGCTGCCGGCGCGGATAACGTGGAGTACGTGGACACCAGCAAGTACGAATCGTACGAAAAGCAGGAAGGCGATTTCGCCGAACCGGTTGCGGAACCCTTCGCGGAAGTCGCGCCGGATGCGGAAGCCGAGCCTGAGCCGAACAATTCCGTAAAAGCCGCCGAATAGCACCGCCTTGCGGGCCGGATGCACGAAACCGCGCGGACGGCTGTGTACCTCGTCCATCGATTTCCCGGACGCCAAGACACGAGAGCCAGATATAAAGGGACTGATCCACGACACCTGATTGAAGAGAGACCCGATAAAGGAACGCCAGAGAGCCATGACAAATCCAACGGAACCGGTCACGATTCCCGCACAACTGGTGAAGGACCTGCGCGAGCGAACCGGCGCGGGATTCTCCGACTGCCGCGCGGCGCTGGTCGAGGCCAAGGGCAGCATGGAAGGCGCCATCGACGTCCTGCGAAAAAAGGGCCAGGCCGCGGCGCAAAAGAAAGCGGCGCGCCAGGCCAGCGAAGGCCTGGTGGGACATTACATTCATGCCGGCGGGAAAATCGGCGTGCTGGTGGAAATCAATTGCGAATCCGATTTCGTCGCCCGAACTGATGATTTTCAGCGCCTGTGCCACGACGTGGCCATGCACATCGCTGCGCTGGATACTCGCTTTGTGCGCCGCGAAGACGTGACTCCGGAGATCCTGGAACGCGAGCGCGAAATCTACAAGGCCCAGGCGCGCGCCACCGGCAAGCCGGAAGCAGTGGCCGAAAAAATCGTCAACGGCAAGATGGAAAAGTTCTACGAGGAAAATTGCCTTTACGAACAGCATTTCATCAAGGATGAATCGATGACCGTCGGGGAAATGGTCAGCCAGATGATTCACAAGCTGGGCGAAAACATTTCCATCCGGCGCTACGTACGTTTCAAAGTGGGAGAGAGCACCAGCGCACCGGCCGAGGAGTCGCCGAGCGCGGTGGCCGCCAGCTAAGCGTCCGCTAATCGGCCGGGTTCCCGAGGAGAACCGGCAGCGATTTTACGCTTGCGGCATGAATTGTGCGTCCGCCCCGTGCGGCGTGCAGCAATCTTTGTTAGAATGCCCGCCGAGAGCATGAGCAAAGACGACCGAACGCCCAACCCGGCCAGCACGTCCACAGCGCCGCTTTACCGGCGCATCGTTCTAAAACTTTCCGGAGAATCTTTTCAAGGCACGCAGGGTTTCGGCATTGACGCCGAGACCGTGCACAGCATTGCGCGCGAAGTGAAGGAAGTGAGCGATCTGGGCATCCAGATGGCCATCATCGTGGGCGGCGGAAATATTTTCCGCGGCACGCGCCAGAAATCGCTTTCGATCGATCGCGCCACCGGCGACTACATGGGCATGCTAGCCACGGTCATCAACGGCATGGCCCTGCAGGACGCTCTCGAAAAGCAGGGCGTGATCACGCGCCTCCTGAGCGCCATCGATATGGCCCAGGTGGCCGAGCCCTTCATCCGCCGGCGGGCCATGCGCCACCTCGAAAAAGGACGCGTGGTGATTTTCGCCGCGGGCACCGGAAATCCTTATTTTTCGACGGACACCGCCGCCGCGCTGCGGGCCATGGAAATCAAGGCCCACGTCATCATGAAGGCCACGAGGGTGGACGGAATTTACGACGCCGATCCCGAAAAAGTTCCCGGCGCGAAAATGTTTGAACGCATCACTTACCTGGACGTAATCCAAAAAGGCCTGGCCGTCATGGATTCGACCGCCATCTCGCTGTGCATGGATAACCGCATGCCGATCATCATTTTCAACATGAACCGGCCGGGAAATATCCGCCGCGTGGTAATGGGTGAAAAAGTCGGATCGACGGTGACGGCGGACTGAACGGGGGCTCCGAACGATGAGCACAATTTCCAACAGCAAAGAAGCGATGGCGCAGGCCCGCACGCGCATGGAAAAGGCGGTGGAGGATTTTCGCAAGGACCTGGCCAGCGTGCGCACCGGCCGCGCCAATGTCACCCTGCTCGACCACATTCGCGTCGACTACCACGGCACCTCCATGCCGGTGAACCAGCTGGGCTCGCTGTCCGTGCCGGAGCCCATGTCCATCGTCATCGCGCCCTGGGATCCGGGCGCCGTGCCGCTGATCGACAAGGCTATTCGCACTTCCGATCTGGGCCTCAATCCCACCAACGACGGCAAAGTGGTGCGTGTGCCCATTCCGCCGCTGACCGAGGATCGCCGCAAGGACATCGTCAAGCACTTGCATAAAGTCCTGGAAAACCACCGCACCGCGGTGCGCAATATCCGCCGCGACATCAAGGAAGCGGTCGACAAGCTGGAGAAAGAGAAAAAAATCAGCCAGGACGAGCAGAAACGCACGTTGGATGAACTGGAAAAGCTGACCCACTCGGAAACCAAGAAGATCGAAGACCTCAGCGCGGGGAAAGAGAAGGAACTCCTCGAGGTAAAGTAACGGAAGTATCGCGACCCACAACGGCAGTCCCAATTCAACGAACCCGCAGCAAGCTCGGGTGCCGCACCCTTGTGAGTTTCAAGGGTGCGGGTTTTCCGCCAGGTCACGCGGCGTAAGAACCGCACCCTTCAAACCCGTAAAGGTGCGGCACCCGGGGAAAAGAAGAGAAGTAGTTAAGTCATTTCGCGCTCCCGGATTATTTTGTCCAGTTTTCTACGGAAAGGCCCGAGACACGCAGAAACTCGCGTTCGTTATTTGTCGCTAGCGTGATGTCCAGGGCCATCGCATGTGCTGCGATCCAGAGATCATTACTTCCGATCACGCGGCCCTGTTCTTGGAGCGTCGCGCGAATCCTTCCGTAAGCTTCCGCGACGGACGCGGTGAGGCCCTCCACAGGGATATGGTGGATCAACTCTGCCAGGTAGGAGAGCGACCGGGGCCGGTCAGAGCTCTTATTTGCGCCATGGTGTAGTTCGCCGTAGGTAATTACCGACATGACCGGCTGGTCGGGGTGCAGGCGTTCGAAACGCGCGGTTACCTGAGGAAACCGGTTTTTCGCGAGGTAAATGCAAATGTCGGTGTCCAGCATGTAGCGGCGTCTCACAGGGACTCGCGCTCCTGCGGCGGCAAGTCCTCACGCCCGTCGGCCATGAAGTCTTCGGGCAGCGCCCGCAGGATGGCCAGCGCCCGTTTTAGATTCCGCTTCCGTTTTCGAAGCACGACCTCGTCTCCGCGGCGGAAAATCTCGACTTCCTTGACGTCGAAGCGGAACTCCTTGGGCAGGCGAACGGCCTGGCTGTTGCCGGATTTGAAGATTTTGGCTTTGGCCATGAAGTCACCTCCTCTGTAAGTATATACGAATTGTATGCACAAATCGAGGATGGGGCGGAGGTATGATCCGCTGCTTTCCGGCGGATCGGGCGTATCACCCGCGAGATCCTCCCGTTTTCCACTGATCCTGTGCATTTGCATTTGACATAGTACTTCGGTTTGCCTATACTTGCGGCTTCGTCAGGGATTGTTTTGCCCTGTAGTGAAAGGGAAGGTCTTCCAAGCCCCGGAACAAAGTACGACGGATCGGGGTTAGAAGAGCGGCCGGAATGGGACGCCAGTCCCGCAAAGCCGAGTAACCCTCTCCGCTTCGACCAGAAAGTAGAACCTGCTCACTGGGAGTAGTGCGGAGTTTGTTGTCGGGTTCTCCGGAATCGCAGCTGTACCCTTTCTTTTGATTGAACTCCACGACACGCCGCCGTGCGGGAAACCGCGCTGTGGAAAGTGAAGTGAAATCTAGCTCGTTTGAGGGAGAGCCGTGCCGACGTTTGCACAACTGGTACGATCCGGGCGCGATCAAATCCGGACCAAGACGAAGTCGCCCGCGCTGCAGGGCTGTCCCGAAAAGCGCGGCGTATGCATTCGCGTCTACACGCAGACGCCCAAGAAACCCAATTCCGCGCTGCGCAAAGTGGCCCGCGCGCGCCTGACCAACAGCATCGAAGTCACCACTTACATTCCCGGCATCGGCCACAACCTGCAGGAGCACTCCATCGTGCTGGTGCGCGGCGGCCGCGTGAAGGATCTGCCGGGAGTGCGCTACCACATTATTCGCGGAACGCTGGACGCTGCGGGCGTCGAGAACCGCAAGCAAGGGCGCTCGAAATACGGCGCCAAGCGGCCCAAGGCCGCGCAGAAGTAAGGAATCGACAAGCAGGCCAAACAGCAGGAAAGAACTGGTCAGCGAGAAAGAGTTCAGCAGGAAAGATTCGAGGAGAGCGAGCGAATGCCCCGTAAAGGATTTGTGCCACGGCGCGAAGTGACCACCGATTCGGTCTACGGCTCGGACCTGGTGCAGAAGTTTATTAACTCGATGATGTGGGACGGCAAGCGCTCCACGGCGCAGCGCATTTTTTACGGCGCCATGGACCAGATCGGCCAGAAGACGAATGGCGACCCGCTGCCGACCTTCAAGAAAGCCATTGAGAACGTCAAGCCGGTGCTGGAAGTGAAGACGCGACGCGTGGGCGGCGCGAACTACCAGGTTCCGGTCGAAGTCAATCCCTTCCGCCGGCAGTCGCTGGCCATTCGCTGGCTGCTCTTGTACGCGCGCACGCGCTCGGGCAAGACCATGACCGACAAGCTGGCCGAAGAGCTGCTCGATGCGGCCAACGCCCGCGGCGGCGCCATGAAGAAAAAGGAAGACGTGCACCGCATGGCCGAAGCCAACAAGGCGTTCGCGCACTATCGCTGGTAATTTTCGTTTTGTTTTTCTGGTCCGGCAGTAGGGGGAGTTGGGTGGTTCGCAAGGCACAGGGGAGAAAGTCGCGGTAATTCAGAATGTCACGGAAAGCACAACTCGGGGACACGCGCAACATCGGCATCATGGCGCACATCGACGCCGGCAAGACCACGTCGACGGAACGCATCCTGTTTTATACGGGCGTTACGTACAAGATCGGGTCGGTCGACGAAGGCACGGCCACCATGGACTGGATGGAGCAGGAGCGCGAGCGCGGCATTACCATTACTTCCGCGGCCACCACGGCGTCTTGGAAGCGCAACGGCAAAGAGTTTCTGATCAACATCATTGACACGCCCGGCCACGTGGATTTCACTGTGGAAGTGGAGCGCTCGCTGCGCGTCCTGGACGGCGCGGTGGCGATTTTTGACGCGGTTGCCGGCGTGCAGCCGCAATCCGAAACCGTGTGGCGCCAGGCGGACAAGTATCACGTTCCGCGCCTTGCCTTTATCAACAAGATGGACCGCACCGGCGCCGATTTCGAGCACGCCGTCAAGACCATGCGCGTGCGCCTGGCCGCCCATCCGGTGCCCATCCAGTGCCCCATCGGCAAGGAAGATCTGTTCATCGGGGTCATCGATTTCCTGGAAGAGAAAGCGATTATCTGGCTCGAGGAAACCCTGGGCGCGAAATTTGAAGTGTTTGACGTGGCCAAGCTGTGGGATCCTGCCTTCATCGCCACCCGCCCGGACATTGCCGCCGCTCTGAAATTTTCCGCCCTGGATGAAAATTACTACAAAGAGCATCGCGAGAAATCGGTTGAATATATCGCCGAGCATGACGACGCGCTGGTCGAAAAATATTTGAACGGCGAGAAAATCACCGCCGACGAATTGCGCGCTTCGATTCGCCGCTCGACCATCGCGCTGAAGCTGGTGCCGGTTCTGGCGGGCTCGGCATTCAAGAACAAGGGCATTCAGCCGCTACTCGACGCGGTGGTGGACTACCTGCCTTCGCCGCTGGATGTTCCGCCGGTTGAAGGGACCACCGCCAACGACGAAGTGGTGCTGCGGCGCGCGAGCGACGACGAACCGTTTTCCGCGCTGGCCTTCAAGATCATGTCCGACCCGTTTGTCGGCCACGTCACCTACATCCGCGTTTACTCCGGCGTGCTGAAAGCCGGCAGCTACGTTTACAACTCGACCAAGTCGACGCGCGAGCGTGTCGGTCGCCTGCTGCGCATGCATGCCAACAAGCGCGAGGAAATCGAAGCCATTTACGCTGGCGACATTGCCGCCTGTGTGGGCCTGAAGAGCGTGACCACCGGCGACACGCTGTGCGACGAACAAAAAGCGGTGGTGCTCGAAACGATCGAGTTTCCCGCTCCGGTGATTTCCGTGGCCATCGAGCCCAAGACCAAGGCCGACCAGGACAAATTGGGCAACGCCATGCAGCGCCTGGCGCAGGAAGATCCCACCTTCCGCGTGCACAGCGATGAAGACACCGGGCAAACCATCATCTCCGGCATGGGCGAACTGCACCTGGAAATCATTGTCGACCGCATGATGCGCGAATTCGGCGTGCAGGCCACCGTAGGGCGCCCGCAAGTGGCCTACCGCGAAACGATTCGCAAGAAGGCTCAGGCCGAAGGCAAGTACATCCGCCAGACCGGCGGCCGCGGCCAGTACGGCCACTGCGAAATTATCGTCCTCCCGCTGCCCTCCTCCTCGCACGAAAACATGCATGAAATGTCGACCGATGAACTGGACGCCGTGGCCAAGGAAGTGGGCGGCTCGGGCGGCAAATGGCGCTTTGACAAAGAGCACCGCATGCTGTTTATCGACAAGACCGTGGGCGGCTCGATTCCCAAGGAATTTATCGCCCCCATCGACGCCGGGATTCGCGAGGCGATGGAAAACGGCATTCTGGCCGGCTACGAAATGGTGGATATCGCGGTGCTGTTGATCGACGGCAGCTACCACGACGTGGACAGCTCGGAAATGGCCTTCAAGATTGCCGGCTCCATGGCGTTCAAGGAAGCCTGCAGCAAGGCCCATCCGGTGCTGCTCGAGCCGATCATGAAAGTGGAAGTGGTGACGCCCGAGGAATACATGCCGCAGGTGTTCGGCGATCTGAACGCGCGGCGCTGCCAGATTCAGGGCACGGAAAGCCGCGGCGGCGCGAACGTGATTCGCGTCGAGGTTCCGCTGGCGGCCATGTTCGGGTACGCCACCGATGTGCGCAGCCGCACCCAGGGCCGCGCCAGTTTCAGCATGCATTTCTCGCACTACGCGGAAGCGCCAACGTCGGTGTCCGAGGAAGTGATCGCTAAATCGACCGGCAAAGCGACGCGCTAGGGGCGGGGCGAATTTTCAGTTCGAGTCGGTTCAATTCAGTTCGAGTCAACTCAAGGGACGCACGAGCGAACGCACAAGCTGAGGAGCGGACAGAGCGATGGCGAAGGAAAAATTCGAGCGAACCAAGCCGCACCTGAATATCGGAACGATCGGTCACATCGATCACGGCAAGACCACGCTGACGGCGGCGATCACCAAGGTGTTGTCCAAGCACAACCCCAAGGTGTCGTTCCG
>DATGJQ010000092.1:0-11944 GCA_035295105.1 Candidatus Acidiferrales bacterium
CGGCGAGTCGATGACTCCCGGAGTCGTCGGCGCGGTGGTGCGCGCTCCGCACTTGCCGAAGGATGACGCCAGCACCGGCCCGCTGGTGTCGTTCGCTCGCAGCGGCATCGCGGCGCACTGGAAAGCCTCCGGGTACCAGAGCGTTTTAGAATTGGCCGAGGCTTGCGATGTTCCGGTGCGCTGGTCGTGCCGGACCGGGGTTTGTCACAGCTGCGAAAGCGGTTTGGTTTCTGGGACAGTCGTGTACGGACCGCAGCCGCTCGATATGCCTGCTGACGGGAATTTGCTGGTTTGCTGCTCACAACCGAGTGGAGATGTTGTTATCGATTTGTGACGGCTCACCGAGATTCGGCGGACCCACCTTCATTTTTGCGCCGCTCCTTTCAGGACACATCGTTTTTGGTGCTGGCTTGTTGCCCTCGCGCCGGGACTGCTAAAATTAAGGTGTCGCTTCCGAGAAGAACTCCGGACCGCAGGGTCACGGCCGTCCCTCCCGAAGCCAGCTCGAAAATGGTCAAGCCCAGGACTCAATAGCGCTTCAAGGGCTGAAGCCCTCTTTTTCGTGGCCCTGAACGTCGCGGCTGAAGCCGCGACCCACAAAGACTTTTTAGAAGATTACCCCGAACCAAAAGCTGACGATGGCACACATTCTGATCACCAACGACGACGGCATCCAGGCAGAGGGCCTGCGCGCGCTGGTCCAGGCTGTTGAGGGGCTGGGCACGGTGAGCGTGGTGGCGCCTAGCCATGAGCGCAGCGCTTCCGCGCAGTCGCTTACTTTGCGGCAGCCGATTTTCTGGGAGCAGGTGGCCGAGCGCGAATGGTCGGTCGAGGGCACTCCGGCCGATTCCGTAATTCTGGCGCTGAATAAACTGCTGCCCAACCGGCCGGACCTGGTGCTTTCCGGCGTGAATCGCGGCGGAAATCTGGGCGAAAATATTTTTTATTCGGGGACGGTGGGCGCGGCCATGGAAGCGGCGATCAACCACATTCCAGCGATTGCGATTTCGGTGGCGCACAAGGGCCGGGGATTTCGCTTTGAGCATGCCGCGAAATTCGCGCGCGAGCTGGCGCAACTGGCGCTGGCCGAGGGCCTGCCGCAGGATGTTCTGCTGAACGTGAATGTGCCGCTGGTGTGGAACGGCGGGGTTCGCATCACGCGGCAATCGAAGAAAGTTACGCGCAACGTCCTGCAGGAGGGCACCGATCCGCGCGGGCGCAGTTTCTACTGGCTTCTTGAACAGGAACACATCGAGGGGATCGATCCGAAAAGCGATTACGCGGCGATCTTTGACGGCGCGGCTTCCATCACGCCGCTGCAGCTGGACCGCACGCACGAAGCGTCGCTGAAACACCTCGAGCAGTGGGTGGCCCGGCTGGACGGGAACGCCGAGGCCGCCGTCGCGGTTCCGGTGACGCGCCCGATCGCGAAGTAGCCGCAGCGGCAAGTGGTACCACTGCAATGGAGCTTTAATCGTTTTGGTTTAGTTGCCGTTGGCTCAAGTTTTTTTCAAATCGGACGATAGTAACGTTCGCGGTCGTGTGCCGGTTTGGAAATTCGATTCAACGCGCAATTTTCCGTCCCAGCGGAAGGAACCTGAATGATGCTTCGGATCCTGGTCGTAGACGACGAGCCTGCTTATCGCGATCTTCTGAAAGAGTGGCTCCTTTCGGAGGGCCATGCCGCCATACTCGCGGCTACCCTTGAAGAGGGCTTTGTCGGAATTGCTTCCGAGCCGCTGCCGGACATCGTTCTCCTGGACATCCACCTGGGCCGGAAAAATGGCCTCACTCTGGTGCACTGGGCGCGCAAGCAAAAGCATCTGGAGCACATTCAAATAGCCGCGGTTACCGGACTGGCTTCGTTCAAAGATCTTAAGAGCATCGGCGAGGCGGGTTGCGATGCCTGCTTTACCAAACCCATCGATTTCAAGGCGCTGCGCGAATATCTGGCTGGTTTTGCCGTCCCTTCCATGAAATGAAGCTGGAATAGCAGGCTGCGGGGAAAATCACCTGCGCATTTGGGGCTGGGTAGGCGAGAAGAAGGAGAGATTCTTCGCTTCGCCTCGGCGCGAGTCCTCGGTGCGAGCGCTCAGAATGACAAAACGAAACACTTCTTCCAGCGCCACTTAAATCTGTTCCATTTCCGTCCGGCATCACCGAGAACACGCTAATTTTTTGCTGGCCCTTGGGACCGCCACGGCTTCATTATCCACTGGTGAATCCTCCGACGAATCGAGCCGCGCGAACGCTTCCCCGGAAGGTCGATTTCGGCCGGGATGTCTGCGGTGACTTGCGTGCGGCGGAATCGCGCGAATGGCTGGTGACCAACGGCATTGGCGGGTACGCGCTCGGCACGGTCGCAGGTCTCCAGACGCGCTGCTATCACGGGTTGCTGGTCGCGGCTCTCGCGCCTCCTCTCGGGCGCACCTTGCTGCTTGAGAAATTGGACGAAACGGCGCGGTATGGATCGCAGGAGTTTGAGCTTTTCTGCAATCGCTGGGCGGACGGGACGCTCGTGCCCGCGGGCTACCGCAGCATTGAAAGATTCCATCTGGAGGGGACGACTCCCGTCTGGACTTTCGCTCTGGCTGACGCGCTGCTTGAAAAGCGGATCTTCATGCAGTCCGGGGCGAATACCACTTACGTGTTGTACCGGCTGGTGCGCGCCAGTTCTTCCGTGGAGCTGAACATCAAGGCGCTGGCGGACTACGGAGAAGAGCATTGCGTCACACTGGGTAGAACGGCGCCGATGAAAGTCGAACCGGTCGCCCACGGATTGCGGGTAGTTGCATTCGATGGCGCGAAAGCTTTTTACCTGCTGAGCGACACCGCGAACGCGCGGCCCGCGGGCGAGTGGTATCGCAATTTCGATCTGGCAGCGGAGCGTGCTCGCGGACTCTCCGACCGCGCCGATCATTTTTTTGCCGGCGAATTTCGCGCGACGCTCGCGCCGGGCGGATCGCTGACCATCGTCGCCAGCATGGAGGCCGCGCCGCCGCTCGATGGCGAAGCGGCGCTTGCCGCTCGCCAGGGGGAAGCGTACGCGCTCCTCGATGCGGCATCCGCCGCGAACAGCGAGTTGGGAGAGCCTCCGCCGGCCGCGCAACAATTTGTTCTCGCCGCGGATCAATTCGTCGTGGCCCGCCCGATCGACGGTGATGAGGATGCGAAGACTATCCTCGCGGGCTACCCGTGGTTCAGCGACTGGGGACGCGACACGATGATCGCGCTGCCGGGCTTGTGCCTCGCCACCGGACGCGCGTCCGTGGCGCGCGACATCCTGCGAACTTTTGCGCGCTTCGTAAGCCAGGGCATGCTGCCCAACCAATTTCCCCGCGCCGGCGCGGCCCCTTCCTACAATTCGGTGGACGCCGCGCTGTGGTACTTCGACGCCATCCACCAATATTTCGAGGAGACCAGCGACGTCGAGCTGCTGGCCGAATTGTTTCCGGTGCTCGATGGCATCATCGACGCGCATGTGCGCGGCACGCGCTATCAAATCCATGTCGATCCGTCCGACGGTTTGCTCTACGCAGGCGAACCGGGCGTGCAACTGACCTGGATGGATGCCAAGGCCGGCGGACGTGTGGTGACGCCGCGCACCGGAAAACCGGTCGAGGTGAACGCGCTGTGGCTGAATGCCGCGGCGTCCATGGCGCGATTCGCGCAGGTGCTGGGGCGCAATGGCGCGCGCTATGAGGATCTCGCGGATCGCGCGCGTTCCGGCTTCGCGCGATTCTGGAATTCCGAGAAGCAATTTTGCTTCGATGTGATCGACGCTCCCGGATTTCCGGGCGGCCAGGACGCTGCGCTGCGGCCCAATCAGATTTTCGGAGTTTCGCTGCGTGAGACGGCGCTCTCTGCCGACCGGCGGCGCGCCGTGGTGGACGTTTGCGCGCGCGAGCTGCTGACTTCGTTTGGCCTGCGGAGCCTCGGGCCGCGCGAGCCGGGATACCGCGGGCATTACGGCGGCGGCCCGGACGAGCGCGACGGCGCGTATCACCAGGGAACGGTGTGGGGATGGATGCTCGGCCCCTTCGCGCTGGCGCACTTGCGCGTTTACGGGGACGCCGCGGAGGCGATGTCATTTCTCGATCCGATGTTTGCGAACCTTACCGCCGCGGGGCTTGGGACGGCCAGCGAGATTTTTGACGGTGACCCGCCGTTTGCGCCGAACGGGTGCATTGCGCAGGCTTGGACGGTGGGAGAGACGCTGCGGGCTTGGCGGGCTATTCGCGCGGCGAGAGAGCAGGAACGGGAGATGAAGAGCGCTTCGGCGGGGTAGGCGGACTGCGGACAGGCGGCGGGAAAAATGTTCGGAGTGTCATTCTGAGCGAAGCGAAGAATCTCTCCGGGTGTCTTTGCCGTTGCTTAAATCGAAGAGGGATTCTTCGCTTCGCTCAGAATGACAGCATTTTTGATGCGCTATCTCCAGCCGCCGAATCTGCCGTAGTATCCGAAGCCGAAGTACGGGGCTGGATAGACTGCGTATGGGTATGGGCCGTACGCGTAGGGATAGCCGTAGGGGCCGCGATAGTAGTCTGGAGGCGGCGACGTTGGACGGTTCATCCTTGGCCGATTTTGCGGTGTGCGCGAATCGTAGTCGGACTGCGACACGGGTTTGAAGGCGAACTGGCTGTTGGCCGTGGAGATTGTTACCGGCTGCTGTAAGCGGAAGGACAGGACTGTTTCCGGTGCAATCACGGCGGGCCTGCCGGGCGTTGAGATCACGTCGATAATTCCGGCGGTCGCGCCGACTCCGGCGCCAATTGCGGCTCCCACGCCGCGCCCGGCAATCGCTCCGATTATCGCACCGACTCCCGTGGTTGTGCCTACGACTGCGGCGTCCCGGCCGGGCGAAGTGCCGCCGGAGGCTTGGTATAACTCGGTCTGCAGCGTCACTTGCTGGCCATCAACCAGCGTCATTCCCGGCAAATCAACGCCCAACTGCGAAGTTCCGTGATTACCTTTTTTGACTTGAGTGACTCGGCCCGTTTCCGACTGCCCGCGGCGCGCCACCACCCAGCCACCGACGACGATCGGTTCGGCGAGCGAGCCGCTGAAATTGTCCCCGATTACGTTGCGGTCGCTGGTGATCCAGTCGTCCACGCGGACGCGAATGACGGTTCCAGCGGGCAACGTCAGCGATTGCGGAAGCGGCCCGGGATTGGCTGGAGCCTGCGAGGAAGCCGGAGGCGGGCCTTGCGGCTGCGGCGGCGCCTCGGACTGGGGCGGCGCGGAGGGTGCGGCCTGATCCTGTGAGTCGGGCTGCGTTGCTGCAGGCTGCTGCTCCATTTGCGGCTGCGATTGGTCAGCTTGAGGTTGCTCAGCTTGGGGTTGCTCCGAGGGCGATCCGGACTGGACCTCTGCCGGGGGACTGGGCGGCGGGAAGTTGGCTTGAATATCGCTCCGAGGACCGTTCTGCGCCATGCCAGGCAGCGCCGCCACGGCTAGCGCCAGTCCCAAACCTGCCAGCGTCAAGGATTTGAGCGGAACCCGCTGATTTTTGCGCGCTCGTTGAGAGAACATTTTTTCTTGCTCCTGGCCAGTCCATGCCTGCTGGGCCCCGATTCCCGCAGGTAGAACGAGAAACCAAACCACGGACTCGTATAACCCCTTTGATGATTGTGCCTTGGGAATTAGTTGTCCAGCGGAAACGGCGCCGTTTCCTGAGCGATTTCCCGAAAAGATCAACTCCGCGATGGGCCGCCGCGGGCCGTTGCAGGCTTGGGCTCGAGTAACCTGCCTGTAACATTGCCGGGGTAATTTTTCCGGCCTAGGGGAAATCCAGATGCGCCGTGCCTCGCTTGAGGACCCGCGTTACTTCATCAATCGCCATCTATCGTGGCTGCAATTCAACCGGCGGGTGCTGGAAGAGGCAGCCGATCCCGCGAATCCTTTGCTGGAGCGCGTGAAATTTCTGGCCATTACCGCCAGCAATCTCGATGAATTTGTGGAGGTGCGCGTCGCCGGCCTCTTGCAACAGGCGGAACAAAGCCGCGGCGAAATCGGGCCGGACGGGCTTACGCCGGCGCAACTGCTGCCGCAACTGGCCGAGGAACTGCAGGAATTCGTGAAGGACCAGTACACCTGCTGGAGAGAGGAACTCGTTCCGGGACTCTCGGCCGAATCGGTGCGCGTGCGCAAGGTCAACGAGCTGGACGCCGAAGCCGGGAAATTCGTCGAGAAATTTTATTCCGAGCAGGTGGAGCCGATCCTCACGCCCGTAACGGTGGACCCCGCGCATCCGTTTCCGCGGGTGCTGAACAAGGCGCTGTGCGTGGCGTTTCTGCTGCGCCGCCGGAAAAAAGCGTCCGAGGTGTATTTGGGAGTGGTGACGGTGCCGCGGGCGCTGCCGCGGCTTTTGCGCCTGCCCGCGGAGGACGGGGCCATCGAATTCGCGTTCCTGCACGACATCGTGCACGCGTATTCGCACCGGCTGTATCACGGCTATGAAATTCTTTCGGCTGCTCCGTTTCGCGTCACGCGCAACAGCAATCTGTACCTGCGCGAAGAGGAATCGCGCAGCATTCTGGATTCGGTGGACCGGCAAATCCACCAGCGACGGAAAGGAGCCGCCGTAAGACTGGAGATCGAATATGGCGCCGACCCGGAAATTACCGAACGGCTGCGCTCGAACTTCGCGCTGGCTCCGTGGCAGGTGTTTCAGGTTCACGGTCCGGTGAATTTGTCGCGGCTCTTCAACCTTTATGAGCAGACTCCGCGGCCCGATCTGAAGTTCAAGCCTTTCGCGCCGAAGGAGTTTCACCTGCAGCCCGGCTTCAGCAACATGTTCGACCTGCTGCGCAAGCGCGATGTGCTGCTGCATCACCCTTACGATTCCTACTCCACCGTGGTGCAGTTTATCGAGAGCGCCGCGAACGATCCCGACGTGCTGTCCATCAAGCAGACGCTATACCGCACCAGCGAGGATTCGCCCATCGTGCGCGCTCTGATGCAGGCGGCGGCCAAAAAAGAAGTGACCGTGGTGGTGGAGCTTAAGGCGCGGTTCGACGAAGCTTCCAACATTCGCTGGGCCAAAAATCTGCAGGAAGCGGGAGTGCAGGTGTATCACGGCCTGGTGGCTTTGAAGACGCATTGCAAGCTGGCGCTCCTGGTGCGCCGCGGCAAGGACGGCAAGGTGCGGCGCTACGCGCATCTGGGAACGGGGAATTACAATCCGTCGACGGCGCGCTTTTATACCGATCTCAGTCTATTCACCCAGGACGCCAAAATCACCGAGGCGGTGCATCACGTTTTCAATTACCTCACGGCGTATTCGGAGCGCTCGCAGTACGGCCCGCTGTCGGTCGCGCCGCTGAACCTGGGGAAGAATTGCGTCAGCCTGATTGAGCGCGAAACCGCGCACGCCAAGGCCGGGCGCCCCGCCTTCATCGTGGCGAAAGTGAATTCGCTGCTGGACCAAAAGATCATTCAGGCACTGTATGCGGCTTCGCGCGCGGGCGTGGACATCGAGCTGATCGTGCGCGGAGGCTGCGCGCTGCGGCCGGGCGTGCGCGGCGTCAGCAGCCGGATTCGCGTGCGCAGCATCGTGGGGCGGTTCCTGGAGCACAGCCGGATTTTCTTTTTTGCCAACGGCGGGCAGCCGGAAATGTTTCTGGGCAGCGCCGACTGGATGCCGCGCAATCTGCACGAACGCGTGGAAGTGATGTTCCGGCTGAAGGATCCGGCGCTGTGCGGGAAGGTCAGCGGCATGGTGCTGGCTCCGTATCTTGCGGACACCGAGAAGGCCCGGTTGCTGATGGCTGACGGAAGCTACGTTCGGGCGCATAAGGTTGGCGCGGGGGCTCGATCTCGAAACGGAGCTGGATTCAGCGTGCAGGAATTTCTGATGGGACTGGCGGAATCGGACGCGCCCGATTCTTCTCACCTTTTGAAATTGCGGAAGTCTCCGATGTTTGACGTGCTCTCGAAGAGCTGGGCGGGGCGCGATTCGCTGTAGGCCAGGCTTCAGCCTGTCTGGTTTAGATTGTGCTTGCCGGGAATTTAAACCTGACAGGCTGAAGCCTGTCCTACTTGGAGACACTCCACCCTTGGCGCCGGTACGAAGTTAGTTGCGCCTGTCGCGGGTTACGGTTTCGGTTTCTTCGGCTTCTTTTTTTCACGTGGTGGTGCGTTTTTGTTTCCCATTTTTACAGCTTGCCATGAATTGCTGCGCTTGGCTACAGCAAACCACTGACTTCCCGACCCTTCAGGTCGGACGAACAGAAACGCATTGAGTAGGGCCCTCAGGCCCTGAAGCTTCAGGGGCTAAAGCCCTTGTGTATGCAGGCCTCAACGTCGGGGCTGAAAGCCCCGACCTCCAACCTCTTAACGACCGACGACAACTTTGAAATTAGGGCCGTGCCGCGTCGAGGGATTCATGGCGTTGGATCGAACATGCGGGTAAGATTGCCTATCCGGTACCATGCTGGAGTTCCAAAACTGAGGTGCCATGCTTGATGCCATACTTGCGCGGCGTTCCGTCCTGTTCGTTGCCGCGAGCCTGATTTCCGCTGCGCTGCTGGCCAGCCGGGGCGCCTCGCAGTCCGCTCCGTCGGCCGCGGCCGCGCCGCAGGTTGGGGCGGCTGCGTCGGCGAGTTCCGGGCAGTCGGGGTACGTGCTGAAGGTGACCACGCGGCTTGTGACCCTTGACGTCGTGGCGACGGATTCGCACGGCAATCCGGTGCGCGACCTCAAACCTGAAGACCTGCAAATTTTTGAAGACCGCAAGACGCCGCAGAAAATCGAGCACTTTGAATATTTTGAAAAGATGAACGGCGCGGCCGCGCCGGAAGTTGCGGCTTCCACGGTTCACACGCCTCCGAATGTTCTGTCCAACCAACTGCCGCTGGACCGATTGAAAGTGCCGCCGACCGTTTTGCTGGTGGACAGTTTGAACACGACGACGCCCAACCAGTTGCAGGGGCGGGCGCACATGATCCAATTGCTGCGCACGCTGCCGCCGGACACTCCGATTGCCATTTTTGCTCTGGGAAGCACGTTGCGCATTCTGCAGGACTTCACCAGCGATCCGGCGCTGTTGCGGGCCGCGCTCGACCGTTCGCTGAGCGGCAGCACAGTGCAAATGAACCCGGCCAACGACACGAAGAGCACGTCCAATTACATCCAGGACGTCACCGCAGGTTCAGGCTCGAATCAGGGACTGGCGGCGCAGGTGGGAGAAGTTCAGAATTTTGAGAAGGAAGAGTACTCGCAGACTCTCGATCTGCGGGCCAAGGAAACTCTTGGAGCGATGTCCCAGATCGGTCAGTTCCTCAGCGGAATTCCGGGACGAAAAACGCTGATCTGGATTTCGGAATCTTTTCCGCTGTCGATCGCCCCGGATCCGGACACCGGCAACAACCCGTTCGGCGGAATCCGCGATTATTCGGATCAAGTGCGAATGGTGGCGAACCAGCTGACCGATGCGCAGGTGGCGGTTTATCCGATGGATGCGCGCGGGCTGCAGGCGCAGCAGTCGCTGTCCGCCTCGCAAAGCATCAGCCAGCCGCAGTCGAGGACGGCCGGCAACGCAGCGGCCGGGCGGCTGCACGTCGAGGGCGTTGATCTGCAGCAATCGCAGAACACTATGGACGCGCTGGCCCAGGACACCGGCGGAAAAGCCTGCAAGAACAGCAACGATCTGGCCGGGTGCGTGATGACTGCGTTGAAAGATGCTTCGTCCTATTACGAAATGTCCTTTTATCCGCAGGGAGTGAATTGGGACGGCAAATTTCACAAGATTCTGGTGAAGTCCACACGGCCGGGACTGAAGCTCAGCTACCGCCGCGGTTACTACGCGCTGGACGCTTCGGCACTGGCGAAGAAACAGCCGGTGGACGATCACCTGCGGCAGGCTTGCGCCGATCAGTTGCCGTCGACCACCATTCCTTTAACGGTGCAAAGTCTGCCGGCGAGCAGCGCTGGGGGCGAAGCAGGAAATTCCGGGCGCGGCCTGCAATATCTTCTCAGGATTTCCGCAGCCGGCCTCGGTTCCGCGCAGGATGGCGGGGCGTTCGGACTCAATGTTCGCGTGGCCGATTGCGAATTCGAGCAGCAGAAGACCACGGTTTTCCGGTTTCACCAATCGGAATTGCCGAAAACAGTGTCGGGCGAAGTATTTCGCACGTGGCAGGCGAGCGGAATTCCGTACCACGTTTCGATGATGCCTTCGGCGGACACGCGAAGAGTTCGCCTGGTAGTCCTCGATGTTTCTTCCGGCCTGACTGGGGCGATCGATATTCCGGTCACGGCCGAAGAACTTGCCAAGGCGGCGACGCCCGTCGAGCCGCCCGCGCCGGTGGTCACCACGCCGTACGTGGAATTGCCGGATAAGGTGAAAGGGCCGCCTGAGCCCAAAGTGGTGGCTTCGGTTACGTTTCATCTGGGCGCCGCGGCGTCCGGAGTTCTGGACTGGAGCGGCGACAGTTTGATTTATCGTTCCGCTGGGGACATGCCTTTGAATCAGGCTGCCAAGGGCTTTTTCGGCTACGCGCTCGGCGGCCGGTTTCATTGCCAGGACGGCCAGTTGGTTCCGGTCGATCCGGCGGACGGGGCGGCGGCGCTGCGTTTTTCGTTTCACAATCACAGCGGGAGAGTGGTGGTTGTCGATCTGAAGGGCGAGCAGCCGGTTTATGTCGGCGATTTGCCTGTGGATGCCAGCGCGCAGGGGCTTTTTGATTTGGTTTGGAAGTCGAGCCACTGCCAGTAGGACAGGCTTTAGCCTGTCTGCTTTCTTTTGCGCCGGACGGGATCAAAACCAGACAGGCTGAAGCCTGTCCTACTCGCGCCGTAGCTTTGATGTTCTCTCCTTCGCGGGCTAGAATCGCGCTCGATGGCTTCCGAACTTGACATTCGACTGGGGACTTCCGCGTTCACGGCTGCGGGATGGGAAGGGAGCTTTTATCCCGCGGGGTTGAAGCCTGCCGATTTTCTTAGCTACTACGCTACGCGATTCGATACCGTGGAAGTGGACAGCACGTTCTACCGCACTCCGGCCATTTCCACTGTAAAGGGATGGTACGCGAAGACCCCGCCGGGATTTTTGTTTGCGGCGAAAGTGCCGCAGCTGATCACCCATGAAAAAATGCTGGCGGATTGCGACGAGGATTTTCAGCTTTTTCTGAGGACGATGGATTGCCTGGGAGAAAAACTGGGCCCGCTTTTGCTGCAATTCGGATATTTCAACCGGAACGTTTTTGCGGGAGTGAACGAATTCCTCGCGCGGCTGGTTCCGTTCCTGAAGAAAATTCCCAGCGGCTACCGGTTCGCGGTGGAAATTCGCAACAAGCATTGGCTGGTGCCCCCGTTTCTGAACGCCCTGAGGGAACGCAATATCGCGCTGGCGCTCATCGACCAGGCCTGGATGCCCGGCCCGAAGCAAGTATTTGAGCGGCTGGATCCGATCACCGCGGACTTCACCTACGTGCGATGGCTGGGCGATCGCAAGGCCATCGAGGAAAAAACAAAAATCTGGAACAAGATCATTCTGGACAGGACCTCCGATCTGCGCGACTGGGCGGAGGCGCTGAAAAAAGTCAGCGAGCGGAAAATCCAGATTCTGGCGTTTGCCAATAACCACTACGCGGGATTCGGGCCTGGCACACTGGAGGAGTTTCGCCGGCTGTGGACCGGAAAACCGAGAGCTACAACTGAACCGACGGAAACAGGCGAGCGACAGAGGGAACTCTTTCCGTAGCGCCGGCGCCTCGCGGGCTAATGAAGGACCGCAGGTTCCTCGACGACGCCTCCGCTGGTTTTTTCCGCGGGCAGGTTGGCCTTGAGCCGCAGGCTGGCGAGTGTTGCAGCGGCCGCGCACAGGGCGGGGATCGAACCCGCCAGCAGGATTTCACGCGGCGTCCAATTCAGCTTCAGCATCACGCCGCCCAGCATGGGGCCGACGATGGATCCGATGCGGCCCACCCCGAGGCACCAGCCG
>DATGJQ010000093.1:0-20528 GCA_035295105.1 Candidatus Acidiferrales bacterium
GCTCTGTTGGAACCCCACAGGCTGAAGCCTGTGCCACTAAAACCCCATGTTCAATCTTAAAGATCGCGTGGCACTCGTGACTGGCGCGTCGCAAGGGATTGGACGCGCGACGGCGCTGGCCCTGGCGCAGAGCGGCGCGCGGGTCGCAGCCGCGGCTCGCAACGCCGAAAAGCTGGCTGGCGTGGTCGCGGAAATCACCGCGGCGGGCGGCGAAGCGTTGGCTGTAGCGATGGACGTTGCCGACGCCGAGCAGGTGAAATCCGGATTCCGCCAGACGCTCGAAAAATTCGGCAAGCTCGATATTCTCGTGAACAATGCGGCGATCACCCGCGACGGCCTGGCCGTGCGCATGAAGCCGGACGACTGGGACGCGGTGCTGCGCACGAACTTGACCGGTGCGCACTTGTGCGCGCAGCAAGCCATGTCTACCATGATGCGCGCCCGCTATGGACGCATCGTCAACGTGGCGTCCGTGGTGGCGGAGGCCGGCAATCCCGGGCAGGCCAACTACGTTGCGGCCAAGGCCGGGCTGATCGGCTTGACCCGCGCGCTGGCCCTGGAAATCGCTTCGCGCAACATCACCGTGAATGCGGTTGCGCCGGGATTCGTCGTTTCGCCCATGACCGACCCGCTGCCGCAAAACGTGAAGGACGCGCTGCTGGCGCGAATCCCGCTGGGCCGCATGGGGTGCGACGCGGAGGTGGCCGCCGCGATCGTCTTTCTGGCCAGCGAAGAAGCGGCCTACATCACCGGCGCTGTAATCGACGTAAATGGTGGCCTGCGAATGGGGTAGGTGGCGCAGACTTTCGTCTGTGGATTTCCGTAAAAGACCACCAACAGAAGTGCTACTGAACAGCTCGCGCAGCATCGAATACAGAGTTAAGTTGACCTCGGGCCAGAGCGTACATAGAATGTCGGGTGCTCAAAATTGGCACCGCAAGCAGTGAACGAACGACCCAGACGAAGCCAGGCATAGCGCTAACGGAGGCAAAATAGAATGGCCAGTGTCGATGAACGGGTAAAGCAGATTATTGTGGAACAGCTTGGAGTGGATGAGGGCGAAGTCACCGCCACCGCTTCCTTTGTGGACGATCTGGGTGCGGATTCCCTGGATACGGTCGAGCTCGTGATGGCCTTTGAAGAGGCTTTCGGGATCGAGATTCCCGACGAAGACGCGGAAAAAATCGCCACCGTGAAGGACGCCGTCGACTACATCACCAAGCACGGCAAGAAGTAGTTCAGGCCGCTGCAAAATCACCAGGAGAGAGTGGATCAATTGAGCCGCCGGGTTGTGGTAACGGGTGTCGGACTTGTCTGCGCCCTGGGTATCGGCACTGACGAAGTCTGGAAGAATCTCCTGGTGGGAACGAGCGGCGTCCGCACCATCACGAATTTCGATGCCTCCGCGTTCGACTGCACCATCGCCGGAGAAATCCGCGATTTCGATCCGCTTCACTGGGCTGAAAAAAAAGAACTGAAGAAAATCGCCCGTTTTATCCAGGTTGCGCTGGCGGCCACCGATTTCGCCATGCGCATGTCCGAGCTGAAAATCACTCCGGACATTGCCGAAGTGACCGGCGTGTACGTGGCCAGCGGCATCGGCGGATTCGACGTCATCGAGCGCGAGCACTCCAAACTTTTGCACGGCGGCCCCGGCCGTATCTCCCCGTTTTTCATTCCCGCGGCGATTATCAACCTGGCTTCGGGGCACATTTCGATCCGCTACGGAGCGAAGGGCCCGAATTCCGCGACCGCTACGGCGTGCTCCGCGTCGGCGCATGCGGTGGGCGATTCCTTCCGCCTGATCCAGCACGGCGATGCGGAAGTGATGATTTGCGGCGGCTCGGAAGCTGCCATCACTCCCATGGGCGTGGGCGGATTCGCGGCCATGAAGGCGCTCTCGACGCGCAACGATTCCCCGACGACCGCCAGCCGCCCGTTTGACGCCAACCGCGACGGCTTCGTGATTGGCGAGGGCGCCGGGATCCTGATTCTTGAATCGCTCGAATACGCGGAACGGCGCGGCGCGAAAATTCTGGCGGAGATTGTGGGCTACGGAATGTCCGGCGACGCCCATCACATCACTGCGCCCGAGGAGAACGGCGACGGCGCGTACCGCGTAATGCGCGCGGCGATTCGCGACGCGCGGCTGGAGCCGCATCAGGTCGATTACGTCAACGCGCACGGCACGTCCACCCCGCTCGGCGACGCCATCGAAACCAAGGCCATGAAACGCGTGTTTGGCGAGCACGCCAGGAAGATCGCGGTCAGCTCCACCAAGTCCATGACCGGGCATTTGCTCGGCGGCGCCGGCGGCCTCGAAGCAGGCATCAGTGTCCTGGCGTTGCGCGATCAGGTGTTGCCTCCGACCATCAATCAGGAGACGCCGGACCCCGAGTGCGATCTCGATTACATCCCGAATCACATGCGCAAGGCGCCCGTCCAGCACGCGCTCTCGAATTCTTTCGGCTTCGGCGGCACGAATGCGGCGCTGCTCTTCAAGCGCTGGGATTCCCGCTAGGTTTTCGGTGTAGCGCCCGCCTTCAGGCGGGCATTGTTGTGCGCCGGATGCCCGCCTGAAGGCGGGCGCTACACGAAGCGAACTTCCCGAAAGTACGAGTATCGCGAGGTAGGAATGAAGATTGTCGTTTGCATCAAGCAAGTTCCCGCCAAGGACGCCCCGCTGGCCATTACCGGCGAAACCTGGATTCGCGAAACCGATATTGGATTTGAGATGAACGAGCCGGACAGCTATGCGCTCGAGGAAGCCCTGCGCCTGAAGGAAAAGCACACCGGCGAAGTGATCGCCGTGTCCATGGGCCCGGAGCGCGTGAAACAAACCATCAAGGAAGCCCTGGCCAAGGGCGCGGATCGCGGCGTGCACATTGCGGATGACAAGGCGCACACCCTCGATCCTCTCGGTGCCGCAAAATCCCTGGCCGCGGCGATCGCGCGAGAAAAGCCGGACCTGGTTCTCACCGGTTTGCAAAGTGAAGACCAGGGCTTCGGACAAACCGGCGTGCTGCTCGCGGAATGCCTGGGCCTGCCGCACGCCACGATCATCATGCAGATCGAAGCGCAGGGCGGCGGCCTGCGCGTGAAGCGTGAACTGGAAGCCGGCTGGTTTCAGCATGTCGAATTGCCGCTGCCCGCGGTGCTGACCATTCAATCCGGCATCAACAAGGTGCGCTACGCGACGCTCAAGGGCATCATGGCCGCAAAGAAAAAAGAAATTGCCACGATCACCCGCGAATCGCTGGGCGTGGTCCACGAGTCGACGCAGCGCATCGAACGCATCTACGTGCCCTCAAAAACCAAGAAGACCGAATTCCTGACCGGCACGCCGAAGGAAGCCGCCGCCAAGCTGGTGGAAAAATTGAAGCACGAAGCACGGGTGATTTGAGTGGCACAGGCTTCAGCCTGTGGGGATTTGTTCGCACAAGGCCAACCGGCTGAGGCCCCCGGCGCGAAACGCAAAACCGGAAACGAATCCCGAACCATCTTTCGCGGAACGGAAAGGGGACCGCATTCATGAATATTCTGCTGATCACCGAACAGCGCGACGCGCAATGGAACAAGACCAGCTTTGAAACGCTGGCCGCGGCCCAGCAAATCGCTGCGGCGACCAGCAGCCGCCTCATCGCGGCGGTCATTGGCAAAGGCGTAAGCGCGCTGGCCGATGAAATTGCGGCAACCAGAGTGAATGAAGTGTTGCGAGTCGAGCATGACCTGCTGGCCTCCTACACGCCGGACGGCTATACGGCAGCGCTGAAGCAGGCCATCGCGCAGGCCAAACCCGATCTCGTGCTTCTGCCACACACCTATCAGGTTCGCGATTTCGCGCCTCAGTTGGCGGCATCGCTCGGCAAGGGCATGATCGGCGATTGCGTCGGCTACCGGCACGAAAATGGGAAACTGATTTTTGTGCGGCAGATGTTTCAGGGCAAGACCGTCGCGGATGTGGTGTTTGAAGGCGCCGCGCCGTGGTTCGCGACGTTTCAGGCGGGCGCGTTCCGCGCCGACCTCGTCGAGCAGGGGGCTTCCAAAGCTCCTGTGAATTCCGTTGCCGTCGATTTGAAGCCGGAACAGATTCGCACCAAGCCGCTGGAATTGTTCCGCGAAGCGAAGCAGGCAGTGGACCTCACGCAGGCGCCCATCCTCGTGGCGGTTGGGCGCGGAATCAAGGCGCCGGAAAATATTCCGATGGCGGAAAAATTGGCGAAACTGCTTGGCGGGGAACTCGCTGCGTCGCGGCCGATTTGCGATGAAGGCTGGCTGCCGATGGATCGCCAGATTGGCAGTTCGGGACAGACGGTCGCGCCCAAACTTTATCTCGCTGTGGGAATCAGCGGAGCCATCCAGCACGTGGTGGGAATGAAGGGCTCGCGAACCATTGTGGCGATCAACAAGGATCAGAACGCGCCGATCTTCGAAATCGCCGACTACGGAATTGTGGGAGACTTGTTCGAAATCGTGCCGGCGCTTACAGAAGCGCTGGAAAAAAAGTAGCGCAAACTTCAGCCTGCCGGGTCACCGTCGGGTGCCGCACCCTTAAGATTCATAAGGGTGCGGGTTTAGACTCGAGGCCATATCCGAACCGTCCCTGGACCGCCTTTCTGAGCTACAGAAGTACTCAAATCTAAACCCGCACCCTTGAAAATCGCAAGGGTGCGGCACCCGGAATACCCCACAGGCTGAAGCTTGTGCTACTTCAACCTACGTCTGCAGAGAGCTTAGCTTTTCCACCCTGCGCAACTCCGGGAAATTCCACGCCCATAATGCTGTGATTACCAGCGTTCCGATCCCGCCCAGAATTACGGCTGGGACTGCGCCAAACCATTGCGCCGTGATGCCCGATTCAAACTGGCCGATTTCGTTGGACGCGCCGATAAAAATCATTTCTACCGCGCTCACGCGCCCGCGCATCTCATCCGGCGTGGCCAGTTGCACCAGCGTGGAGCGCACCACCACGCTGACCATGTCCATGCACCCGACCAGGACCAGCGCGACCATCGACAGCACCAGATTTCGCGAGATGCCGAAAAGAATGGTGAACGCCCCGAATCCGCCAACGCAGCACAGCATGGTCAGCCCGGCGCGGCTGCGAAATGGCCGGTGCGCCAGGAGCAGCGCCATGCTGCCCGCGCCGATCGCCGGCGATGCGCGCAGCAGGCCGAGTCCCCAGGGGCCGGTCCGCAATACTTCCGCCGCGAATACCGGCAGCAGAGCCACGGCTCCTCCCAGCAGCACGGCAAACAGGTCCAACGAAATCGAACCCAGAATAATTTTCTTCTCAAGAATGTAGTGAAGTCCGGCAAGCACGGACTTCATGCTCAGCGGTTCTCTCGGCCGGGCTTTGGCGCGCAGCTTCACCTGGCCCATCAGGAACGCAGCGCCCGCGGCGGCCAGCATTGCGGATGCGTACACTGCCGCAGGACCCCTGGCGACGGCGTAAATCAGGCCGCCGAGCGACGGTCCAAGAATCGTGCCTCCCTGGTTCACCGAACTGTTCCAGGCGATGGCGTTCTGCAGGTGTTCCTCAGGGATGATTTGCGGCAGGAACGACCGGCTGGCGGGATTATTGAAGGCGCGCACCACTCCGAGCACCACGACGATGCCGTACATGATCAGCACCGTTCGCGATCCGCTGAGCGCGTAAAACAGAAGCAGCGCGGAACACAGGCCAAAGCCGGCGTAGCAGGCCATCAGCAGTTTCCGCCGGTTGAAGGCGTCTGCGGCGTGGCCGGTGACCAGGAACAGCAGGATCCCGGGAGTAAATTGCGCCAAGCCCACGAGGCCCAGATCCAGGGGCCGCTTGGTGATTTCGTAGATTTGCCAGCCGACCGCGACCGACTGCATCTCCAGACCGGCCACGATCAGGAATCGCGCCAACTGGTAGAGGGTAAAGTCAGGATAGGTAAAGGCGATGCGTCCCGCGTTTGAGGAGTTTTCGGTTTCGGCCATCAGTAGATGCTACTGTGCCACAAATCCGGGATTTTCACGAGGGGGGAACCTGCCCGTCGACTTCAATTCTGAAATGGTAGTATACTGGTAGTATGAAAGAGAAGACATCTATCACACTATCCTCCGACGTCCTGGCCAAGATTGATCATTTGGCGGGGGCGAAAGTTTCGCGCTCCGCTTTTATTGAATCCGTTCTCAGAGACTATTTCCGGGAACGGGCTCGCCGGAAGACGCATGCCCGTGATTTGGAACGCATCAACGCCGCTGCCAACCGTTTGAATTCGGAGGCTGAAGATGTTCTCAGCTATCAGGCACCGGAAGATTAGCCGAGTTCAGGGCCGTGCTCACGGACGTTCGCATGGAGAAGAGGCGTGAGGCGCGGAGAACTCTACCGCGTCTTCAAACCGGAACGAGATCCCAAGCAATATCGCTTCTTTGTAATTGTGAGCCGCCCGGCGCTCATCGAATCGCGTTTCTCAACCGTGATTTGCGCGCCCGTCTTCAGCAATGGCGAGGGTTTATCGACCCAGGTCGCTATCGGCCCCGACGAGGGCATGAAGCATTCGAGTTGGATCATGTGCGACAATCTGGTCAGTGTTCGCAAGTCCGAGCTCACCGATTATGTGGGATTGCTTTCCAGCGCGAAGTTGACGGAGCTCGATGAGGCGCTCAAGAAGGCTCTCGATCTGGATTGAGGCATCCTAAAGCTCTCTGAGAGACGCGTTACCGAAGGCGTTCTTTGCCAAAGTCCGGCCGCTCTTGTCTACGCAACTACAGCCCGCTGGCGAAAACTTGCAGGGAGATAGGCAATCGGTTACCGTTTGTGATTGAGGATTGGCGCAGGAAGAACCGGCGTGAATCACTGGAGGAGGATGGATGAAGCGGATAGGGATGGCAATTTTGGCGCTCGGGCTGTTGGCCTGCGGCGTGGGTGCACAGCAAGCGCCGGCGAAGGCTCCTGCGACGCCGCCCGCGAAATCTCCGGCTCCTGCAAAAGCCCCGGCGGCTTCCGGACAATCCGCGGCGACAGCGCCCGGCCTGAAGACGCAGAAGGACAAAGTAAGCTACGCGATTGGCATGGAGATGGGTAAGGGCGTGAAGGCCCAGGGCATTGACGTGGACCCGGCCATTCTGGCGCAGGGCTTGCGAGACGCGATGTCAGGTGCCAAGCCACAAATGAGCGAGGATGAGCTGAAGCAGGTGATTACCGGTCTGCAGGCGGACATGCGCCAGAAGCAAATGCAGATGCAGGAAGCGGCCGCGGCCGAAAACAAGACAAAAGGCGACGCCTTCCTTGCGGAAAATGGCAAGAAGGATGGCGTGGTGACGCTGCCCGACGGCTTGCAATACAAGATTCTGACGACGGGCCAGGGCAAGAAGCCGGCGGAAACCGACACGGTGATGTGCAACTACAAGGGAACGTTCGTGGATGGCCAGGAGTTCGACAGTTCCGCGCAGGCCGGGAAGCCCGTTCCTTTTGAAGTGAAGAACGTGATACCCGGGTTTAAGGAAGTTCTGCAAATGATGCCGGTGGGCTCCAAGTGGCAGGTTTTCGTGCCGTCGAATTTGGCTTACGGCGAACGCGGCGCGGGCGGCGTGATTGGGCCGAACTCTACGCTCATTTTTGAAATTGAGCTGGTCAGCATTCAGACCGCCGGGGCGGCTCCGAAAGCGGAGTAGGTTCGCGCGGCTTCGCCGCTTCGGTTCGGTCAGGCGCGTTGGTGTCGCTTCGTCTTTTGGCGGGCGCTGCCTGACGGAACAATGCCCGCCTGAAGGCGGGCGCTACTCTCGGATGATCGATTTGTTTTGATCTATTTGTTCGAGAATTGCACGTTTCGCGCTTCCAGGAAGGCAATCGCTCATCTTGGTATCCGCATTCATTTGTGAAGGAATCCGAACGCCGATCGGGCGCTTTGGCGGGGCGCTTGCACCGGTGCGCACCGACGATTTGGCGGCGATTCCGCTGGCGGCGTTGCGGGAGCGATTTTCCGGGAGCGATTGGGCCTCAGTGGATGAAGTGATTTTCGGCTGCGCAAATCAATCCGGGGAAGACAATCGCAATGTTGCGCGCATGGCGCTGCTGCTCAGCGGAATTCCGTATGCGGTTCCGGGGATGACCGTGAATCGCCTGTGCGGTTCCGGAATGGAAGCGGTGACCGTGGCGGCGCGCGCGATCCATGCCGGCGAAATTTCGCTGGCCATCGCGGGCGGAGTAGAAAGCATGAGCCGCGCGCCCTTTGTGATGCCCAAAGCCGAAACGGCGTTCTCGCGAACCGCCGAGATTTATGACACCACCATCGGCTGGCGCTTTCCAAATCCGCGCATGATCAAGATTTACGGAAATGCATCCATGCCGGAAACCGCGGAAAACGTCGCCGAAAAATACAAGGTAGACCGCGCCGCGCAGGATTGCTTTGCGCTGCGCTCGCAGCTGAAAGCCGCCGCCGCGCAGAAGGCCGGAATCCTGGCCGAGGAAATCGTTCCGGTTCAGATCCCCGGCCCCAAGGGGACGGTGAAGACGGTTTCCGCCGACGAACACCTGCGTCCGGACACGACGATCGAGGCGCTTTCTAAATTGCCGACTCCCTTTCGCAATAACGGCACGGTGACTGCCGGAAACGCTTCGGGCATCAATGATGGGGCCTGCGCCATGTTCGTGGCTTCGGAGGAAGCGGCGGTGAAATTCGGCCTCTCACCAGTGGCGCGGATTGTCGGAGCGGCCACTGCGGGTGTCGAGCCGGACTACATGGGAATCGGGCCGATCTACGCGGTTCGAAAGCTGCTGGAACGCTGGAAAATTTCAATGGGCGATGTCAGCGTGTTCGAATTGAACGAAGCGTTCGCTGCGCAGGCGCTGGCCGTGACGCGCGAACTGGGACTGGCGGACAACAGCGAGATTGTGAATCCGAATGGCGGCGCGATCGCGCTGGGCCATCCACTGGGAATGAGCGGGGCGCGGCTGGTCCTGACCGCGGCGCGGCAACTGCAGCGCATCAAGGGACGATATGCCTTGGCTTCCATGTGCATCGGCGTGGGGCAGGGAATCGCGCTGCTGCTGGAGCGGGTGTGAGCTTTCAGTGGCACAGACTTTAGTCTGTGGCTTTTTTGCCACTGTATCCAGGCTGCGCGTGGTAGCCAACCTCGCCAAGTACGCATGGAACCCCACAGACTGAAGTCTGTGCCACTCAAGTCACTGGCGCTTCATTCTTGCAACGCATTCCTGCAAGTGTTCGCGCATTTCTTTTGCTGTGCCGTGGCCGATGCGTCCGTGGCCGGGTAGCACCCACTCAAACCGGTAGTCCAGCAGCTTTTCCATTGAACGCGTCTGTTCCACCCAGGAATACCAGCAGACGTCGCGGAACGCTGTCAGTGTTTCACGCTCCGGCGACCAGGCGAGATGGTCGCCCGTGAACAGCACTTTGTCACGATAGAGAAAAACCTGGTGGCCGCGAGTGTGCCCAGGCGTGGGAATCAACTGTAACTCTTCATCGATGCGAACCGGCGCCGTTCCGGTGATGACGCGCTCGATGCCGCGAGCGGCGGCGCCGTCCGCCTCATGCATCACGCGCGGGCAATGAAAGCGCTGGGCGAACTTGGCGTGGTCGGCGATGTCGTCACGGTGCGACAAGATCATGAGCTCGACTCCGCCCATTTCTTCGATGCGATTTGCCAGGGGATTGTTGAATCGCGGTGAGTCGACCAGCACGTTTCCGCCGTGCTCCTTCGGACGCACGATCAGATAGGACCACGCGCCGAAACTCGCCTCCGAAGTGAAGCCGCAAAAATAGACGTCGTTCACAACATGAGTGGGAAACGCAGCCACTCCGGAGCGCGCGTTGCGGCGGGAGACGGTTCCGATCGATGCGGTGGGGCACGCCACCAGGGCCATGAACGCGCGGTGCAGCTCACCCGGATTTTTCGGCTGGTGATAGACGCTGGATTTTCCGCCGTGATCGCGGAAGCTGGCGGGAGCGATCTGGCGGCAGGCGTCGCAGTCGATGCAACTGCCGTCGACATAGAATTCTCCCGCTACGTTCTGTGGCAGCCGCTCTTCGATCTGCGCCATTGCGGGTTGGATCCCTCGGGAAAGTTCCGGCGTTCAATTCATTTTAGGCCCCGTCTCCCGAAAATCAAAAGAGGCAGACTGCCTTTCGCTCGATTCGGGGTAAACCGCCTGTCCTGCTTGAAAATACCTTATAATCCTTGGGCTTTGACAACGAGGTGAAGCCTTGGCGGCAAAAACCAGTCGTACGAAATCCAAGCCTTCCGGCAAAAGCGCCCCGGCGAAGAAACCGGCGGCGCGCCGGAAGAAATTGAAAGTTGCGGTGGCCGGCTTTGGCACCGTGGGCCGCTCGGTGGTGAAATTGCTGTGCCAGGAAGCCAGCGACACGTTTGAGCTGACCCACATTTTCAATCGCGGGATTGCGCGCAAAAAAGTGGATTGGGTTCCCGCCGGCGTGCGCTGGACAGAGAGCATCAACGAGGTTCTTTCCTCGGACATCGACATTTTCGTGGAGCTTGCGGGGGGCGTGAAGCCGGCGGGCGACTGGATCCGCAAGGCGCTGCGCGCGGGGAAATCGGTGGTGACCGCGAACAAGCAACTGATCGCGGAACACGGGCCGGAACTGATCGAAGCGGCTCGCGAGGCGGGCCGGCGCCTGGAGTTCGGAGCGTCGGTGGCCGGAGGAATTCCGGCGATCATGGGGATTCAGGACGGCCTGGCCGGCGACCGGCTTTTCAAGATTGCCGGCGTGCTCAACGGCACCTGCAATTTCATTTTGACAAAAATGGAAGCGACGGGCGCGAGCTTCGAGTCCGCGCTGCGCGAAGCGCAGGAATTGGGATACGCGGAAGCCGACCCTACGAACGACGTCGAAGGGTATGACGCGCGCGCCAAGCTGGTGATTCTGGCGCAGGCCGGACTGCGGGTGCGGCTGCTCAGCGAACAGATTCCGTGCTGGCCGATCTCGGCGGTGGAAGCCGTGGATTTCGCCTACGCGCGCGAACTGAATTGCACCATCCGGCAAATTTCGCTGGCCAAGAAAGAAACGGACGACGGGCTAAGTGTGCGCGCGTTCGTGCGGCCGGCGGTGGTTCCGGCGGGGAGCCTGGTGGCGCACGTCGAGGGCAGCAAGAATCTGGTGATGGCTACAGGACAGTACGCGGGACAGATGGTGTTTTCCGGATTCGGGGCGGGCGGAGATCCCACGGCGGTGGCCGTGGTTTCGGATTTGTATTCGATCGCGCGCAGCGGCACTGGTCCAGCCGGAAGCCTTCATGAAATTGAAACGCCGAAAGATGTGAGCGGAGAATTCACCGCGCCGTATTATTTGCGGTTCGTGGTCAAGGACCGCCCCGGAATTATCGCGGCCGTGGCCACCGTGCTATCGCGCTACGGGATCGGCATCGACGCCGTGCTGCAGCGGCCGGGCTATCCGCACAATGCGCTGCCCTTCATCATCACTCTGGAGACTGCGCGCAGCGCCATGCTGGGCTGCGCCCTGCAGGAAATTAACCGGCTCGATTTCCATGTGGAGCCCGTGCTGTGCATGCCGATCCTGCTGGATTAACTTTTCTACTATCCCCGTCGATTGCTGTAGAATCGGCTTACTTTCCTTCGCGACGCTTTACGGGAGGAGCCAATGAAACCTGCTTTCCGTTTACTCGGCCTTCTGATTGCCGTTCTGTTTGCGCTTTCCGCCAGCCATGCGGCGACTCTAACCGGCTCGGTAAAAAGTCCGGACGGCACTCCGTTCCGCGGGGCGTTCGTGCAGGCGCAGAATTCCGGTACGCGGGTGCTGGTGAGCGTGCTGACGGACAAGGACGGGCGCTACCGGATCGAAAATCTGCCGGCCGGAAAATATCAGGTGCAGGTCAGGGCGGTGGGGTTTCGCAGCGACCCGCGCACCGATGTGAGTGTGACCGCGGATCAAAACGCCTCTTTCGATTTTGCGCTGCAAAAGGGAATGGTGCGCTGGAGCGATCTTTCGCAATACCAGGGCGAAGTTCTGTTCCCGGATGCCAAGGGCAAAGATCTGCTCGTGAATCGCTGCTTCGCTTGCCACGGGTTTCAGTCGCGCATGGCCTCGGCGCGCCGCGACGAAGAGGGATGGCGCGACCGCGTGGCTTACATGAAGGAGTCGATGCATTTTTTCCTGGGCGGTGTGGGCGGGCCGTTCAATGACCAGAACGCGGAAGACGTGGCTTCCTACATTAATTCGCTGTTTGGCGAATCGCCGGTGCTGCCGAAGTCTCCGGCCGAAATGCCGCAGTACAAGGAACTCGTGCGGCCTTTCAGCGACGATGCGATGAAGATCGTTTACGTCGAGTACGAATTGCCGGGACCTAGCCGCATGCCGTGGAGCGCGTTCCCCGATAAAAACGGCAATTACTGGATGCCGTACTACGGAAACGCGAACAAGATCGGCCGGCTCGATCCGAAGACGGGAGAAGTGCAGGAGTATCCGGTGCCGAATCAGGGCACGGCCGCGATTCACTCCGCGGTGCCCGCGCCCGACGGCAGCGTCTGGCTCACCGAGCAGGGCTCCAACAAGCTGGGCCACTGGGATCCCGCGACGCGCACGATCACCGAATATCAGGACGCGTACATTCCGGGTAAGGAAGGAACGGTGGCGGGCGGATCGAAGCACACCCTGCGGATTGACGCGCAGGGAAGAGTGTGGGCGACCGGCGGGCCGCTGACGGTTTTCGATCCCAGGACCAAGGAGTTCACGCAGATCAAGGAAATTCCGTCGGCATATGGACTGGCGCTCGACAAGGACGGAAATTGCTGGTTCGCGGAATATGTGCCCAACGGGAAAATCGGCAAAGTGGATGGCAAGACTCTCAAGGTGACCAAGTGGCAGCCGCCTACGCCCGATGCGCGTCCCCGGCGAATTCAGGTGGCCGCGGACGGCACGATCTGGTTCAACGAATTTCAGGCCGGCAAGATCGGGCACTTCGATCCCAAGACGGAGACATTCAAGGAATATTCGATTCCCGGGCCCGAAGCGACTCCGTACGCGCTGGAAATCGCTACGAACGGGACAGTCTGGTACTCGTCCGAACATCTTGACGTGATCGGCAGCCTCGATCCGAAGAGCGGGCGAGTCACCGAGTATCCCTTCCCGCAGGCGGAAAACACCATGCGGGAATTTTATCTGGATGCGCAGGGGCGGATGTGGTTCGGGACGCCGGCAAATAATAAGGTGGGATATTTTTATCTGGCCGGGAATGCGCCGAGGGCGGCGGACTGAATCGGAGTCAGCCGTCGCAGTTCGGCAGTGCGGCGCAGGCTTGAAAGGCCGCTAAAAACTGAGAACGTTGTCATTCTGAGCGAAGCGAAGAATCCCTCCTTGTTTTTTGCTCGCACTTAAATCGAAGAGAGATTCTTCGCTTCGCTCAGAATGACAGAATCCATGGGGCCCGGGGCGCAGGTGGCCTAATTGTTTTTCGGGCGCGTGCGATGGACTGCCTCGCCGAATGATTTCCAGATGCGCCAGTTTCCATCCGGTTCCTCCAGCAGGCGCTCGGGATGGAACTGCAGTCCGACCACGAATTTCTTCTTGGGATCGTAATAGCCTTCAATTAATCCATCCGCTGTGTGCGCCATCGGGCGAAAGCGCGGCGCGAGGTCGCGGATTCCCTGGTGATGGTAGCTGTTTACGGCCAGCGATTTCCGCGCGTACCACTTCTGCAAGGGGCTTCCTGGAACGATGTCGATTGGGTGGCGGTAGGAATCGTAGTGATCGAAGTCGATGTGCTTCAGGCGCGACTTTTTTTCCTTCTGCACGTCTCCGTAGAGCGTTCCTCCGCAGACGACGTTTAGCAGTTGCGATCCGCGGCAAATGCCCAGAATCGGAAGATTCCTCTTCAGGGCGTAACGGATCAGCGCCATTTCAATTTTGTCCTTCAGCGCGTGCGTCTTTTGCAGGTACTTGATATTTTCCGGCGTGGCCTTGAAATGTTTCGGTTCGATGTCTTCGCCCTCGACCAGCACCAGGCCTCGCATGCCGGGCAGGTAGCCGGGCAGGCACTCTTCGGCGCCGTCGACGACGGGCACCATGACCGGCAGCGTTTTCAGGCGCACCAGCAGCGAAAGATGATACTCGCCGACATAGTCGATGTATTTATGATTGCGAATGGTTCGGCGGGTGACGACGAGAACCGCGGGGCGCTTCATCTGAGCAGCGTCTGAAGCGCGCTGACCAGCTTGGCGTCTTTTTCCCGGCCCTGCGAAGCGACGCGGATGTGATACTGATCGATGCCGATTTTGTTGGAGCAGTCGCGGACGTAAAGTTTGTAGTCGTTCAGCAAAATTCCCTGCATCTCGGCGGCGGTCATTCCACCTTCGATCCGGAACAGCACGAAATTCGCGCCGGTGGGATACACATCGATCCCGCGAATTGCTTTCAGCGAGTCGTACAGCCAGCGGACATCCCCGATCAGCCGCTTCCGCGCCACATGGTAATCGGCATCCGTTGCGGGCAGCAGGGACAGAAAATACTGAGCCAGGGTGTTCACATTCCAGGTGGGAATGAACTGGCGCATGTGATTCAGGATGTACAAATTTTCGCTGTAGCAGTAGCCGAGCCGCAGGCCGGGAACGCCGCAGTGCTTGCTCATGCTACGAACGAGGAGCAGGTTGGAAAAACGTCCGGCATCGTGCAGCAGACTGGGAACGACGTCACCCGCAAAGTCGATGAACGATTCGTCGACGATCACCAGTTCCATGTCCTTGGCGTGATCCAGGAATTCGATCATTTCCTCTCGCGAAAAAACCTGCCCGGTCGGATTTCCCGGATTGATGATCAGCAGCGATTTCAGGCCGCGCTTGCGCACCCAGTCCAGATAGTCCGGGAGGTGCAGCATGTAGCGGTCGGCCAGATTCAGCGGGAAAAGCTCGGCGTCGCGCTGGTCCTTCAGTTTTTCAATGTATTCGCCGAACGTTGGCACCGGAACGGCGATGCGATCGATGAGCGTGGTGTTGATGAGAACGATCAACTCGGTCGCGCCGTTGCCAATGATCAAATGCGCGGGATTTACGTGCAGCACCGCCGCCAGATGCTTCTGGCTGCTGGCGGGATTGCTCGACGGATAGGACTTGATCAGGTTGGGGAAATTGTCCTGCAAGTCGCGCAGCATCGCCGGGGTCGGATAGTACGGATTGGCGATAAAACAGAAATCGATAATTTCCTTGGCCTTTTCGTAGCCCACGAGCTCGGCGAGCGAAGGCGAGTGCGAAGTCTCGTAGAAAAGGTGGCGGCGAAATTCAGAAGGCGAAAGAGCAGTGGCGGCCTTGTCCATCATCTTTTTGTAGCACTGTGGACCAGCGCTGACAAGCGGTGGTTCTTCCCCAATGTAGTGGCCGGAAGCTAGCCAGCGGGTGCCAGATCCCCGCGCCACCAGCGGGCCGAAAAGACAATTATTGCGGCAGCCAGCCACCCCGCGGCATACATGGGCTGCGCGCCCCAGTGAAGCGTCGGGGAATGCATCAGGCCGAACCATGAAAAAAGGGCGGCGATCAGGCACCAGGCGGCGGCGCGCCCGAAATTGCGGTCGATCATTTCAGTGATCAGCGCCGAGACTACCAGCACCAGGAAAAGAAATCCGTTGCCGAGCCCCTGAATCGAGGACCAGTAAATCGAGCGGTTCAGCGCCGCCTGCACTTCGGGACTGGCCGCCGAGAGCCGCAGCGCCGGAAGCGCGGAGCTGATCGCCGAGCCCACTACCGCTCCCGTGGGCAGCACGAGGCCCAGCAACACGGCGTTGATGTATTTGTGATCGACATGATGGAGCGTCGCGCGGCCCACTCCGATCGCCACGTATGCAATCATCGCCGCGAGAATCGCCCACGGAAAAAGCTGCGCCATGAACAGGGAAATTCCGGTCATGAACACGCCGAGGAAAATTACCCCAGCCCAGAAACAAAATCCGATGCGCGCGCCGAGCATTTTGTACGGCGGGTGCAGCGCGGCAATCACCGGCGTGATGATGCTTCCTCCGACGCCGCACAGCAAAGTGCCGACGCCGTCGCAGGCGACTACGAGGCGCGCGTCATAATTGTCGCCCGCCGAGTTGGCTCCTTCCACGGAAGCGATGTCCTGAAGTACCTGGTAAATGGACATCGGGGCAATCACCGAAAGGTAGGGAATGGCCAGGCTCATTGCCTGCAGCAAGCCCGGAGTTCGCACGAACGGAAGCTGCCAGGAGAAACCGTGCCACACCGGCCGGATGTAGCCGACGGCTAATCCGATCGCCAGAGGAATGAGCCAGGCCACCAGAAACGGCGGGATGCGCCACTTGGTAATCGGAACGTTGGCCATCACCGCCACCGCAACAATCGCCAGGGCCACGATCCCCACCAGCGGCTGATCGAAAATGCGCTGCAGCAGAACCAGCGCAAGATACGTGTACATTGCCGCTCCAAACACGGTCATCATCGCGGGTTTGGGAATGAAACGGCGGATCGTGCCAGCCAGCGGCGCGGCCACCAGCTTGATGATTCCGGTCCAAACGACGGCCGCGGCGCCCACTCTCCAGGCCAGTTCCTGATCGCGCGTCTGCAAATACACCGGCAGCATGATGGAGAGCGTGTAGGCGATGATGCCCGGCACGTTGTTCACATAAACGTGCGCGGTCACGTTGGTGCGCCCCTCGCGCTTCGCCAGTCCCACGGCCAGCGCCGTCAGGCCCATGGAGCCGGCGAAGAGCCCAAGGGCGTAGCCGGGCAACAGGTGCGCGACGCTGAAGCCCATCGAGATGCCGACGGGCACCAGCAGAAACGCGGGGATGATCATTTGCGCCACGTTGAAGCCCACCTGCGCAATCGTGGCGTCGATGTCTCCGCGCTCGAGCGCCCACCAGCGCGGCGCAAGCGTCTGTCCGGTTTCCGCCATTCGGGGAATCTCCTCGAGCCGCCCTTCACGAAGTGCGATCTAAAATTTCACAATGCAAATCGCAACCGGCGTATGTCAGGGTCGCGATTCACTTCTGAAATTGGAAAAAGTCCATTGCCTGCTGCGATTCGGGAACCTGGATGTGAATCTGATAGTTAAGATATAGCCCTCTCATAAATGTTCAAACCCAGAACCAAATTGCGCTTCAGGGGCTAAAGCCATCGTTTGACGGACACCTGAATGTCGCGGCTGAAGCCGCGACCCACAAAGATTATTTGTGAGATGGCTTCATTTCAAATCATCGAATTCGGGCGCCCGGCTTTCAGATCTGAAATTTCAAATCTCAAATTTGAAATTCCAATTTCCACTTCGGTCTCCAACCGAAAATCTCCGCGGTCAAATCTTGAATGACTCGAGCGTTTCCGGCACGAACAGCTCCTGTGGGGTCAGCAGCCGCTTGGCCAGGCCCTGTTCGTGCGCGTAGCGTAAGAACGTGCTCAGCCCGTGCAGGTTGGGCTCAACGCCGTAGGGCCAGAAATCCTTGCCCATCAGGGCGCGGGTGTCTTCCGCGTGGCGGACCAGCCACGGCAGCATGAACTTCAGCGCCGCGGTTTCGTACAAGTCCTCATACACTTCGCGTTGCGCCAGCACGAAAGCCTTATAGAGGGATTGCGCGATCCACGGATGCTTTTCGTAAATTTCGCGGCGAATCACCACGGTATGCATGATCGGAAAAATTTTGGTGCGGCGGTAATACTCGCGCTCCACGGACTCGTAGTCCTCGAACAGCAGCCGCACATTTTTCGAGCCCTGCGCGATGCAGGAAGGCGTGCGCGGCGAGTAGATCGCGTCGATCTCTCCGGCGTCCAGCATCTTCGAGAGCGTTTTGTCCGCCGGAATGTTTTCCAGGCGAATTTCCGAAGGCAGCGAGACGCTCTGCTTCTCGGTGCGCCCGGGAGTTTCTTCGCCGCCGCGAAAATAGGTGACGCTCGATACAGGCACCTGGTATTCATCGCTCAAGATGCCGCGAATCCACACGCAGGCCGTCAATTGGTATTCCGGATTGCCGACGCGCTTGCCAATTAAATCCTTGGGCTCGCGAATGCCGCTGTTGCGGTGGATGAAGATGCAGGAATGCCGGAAATAGCGGGAAGGGAAGACCGGAATAGCGACGAACGGCTGGGGATCGCGAAACAACGAAAGCGTGTAAGAAGACAGAGACATTTCCGCCACGTCGAATTCGCGGTGGCGAATCATCCGGAAAAAAGTTTCTTCGACCGGAATGTTGATGTAGGTCAGGTCGATGCCGTCGATGGGGACGCGCTCCTCGAGCAGCCCGCGGGTGCGGTCATAGTTCCAGCAGGCCATGGCTAAGCGAAGCTTGGACATTTTCAATCTCTCCGGCGTGAGCGTTCCAGGGCGATCGTTGCCGCGCTTGCGCCTTCCCGCTGAGCTGAGAATGAATGAAGAAGGCCAGGATGCGAGGAGCGATCAGATCAAACGCGAGTTGCCCTTGTCAAGCGGTCAAGTTCCCAACGCGGTTGCGAACAGGGTTTGGAATCGAGTCGGCGGCGGCTTTTCGAGGAATCTCCTAAATTTTGCCGGCGGAATCTCGGCGCGCGCCGTTTGTTCCAACGCCTGACACGCGCGCCTCGCCGCGATTGGCATCCCTCGGACAGATACTCTAAGATGGATGTTCCATGAGAATGGCGGGCGGATTCGGGGGAATGGGGTCGCAGCGGGGCATGTCCTCGCGCGCCGAGCGCGGGCACACCACCCGGCAGTCCCGCGAAAACGCGCCCGACGCCGGGCAGAAGAAAAAGCTCAACGTCATGGATCAGTTGCCGGCGATCTGGGCGCTGATGCGGCCGCGGCGCGGCTTGCTGGGTCTGGGCCTGGTGCTGATGGCCATCAACCGCGTGTCTGGCCTGGCACTTCCGTTTACCACGAAATACCTGGTCGACAACGTGATGATCCACCACCAGACGCGGCTGCTGATGCCGCTGGTGGGAGGCGTGCTGCTGGCGACCATCCTGCAGGGCGTGACGTCCTACACGCTGACGCAAACCCTATCCAAGGCGGCGCAGCGGATGATCACCGAGCTGCGCAGAAAAGTGCAGGAGCACGTCGGGCGCCTGCCCGTCGCGTACTACGACGCGAACAAAACGGGCGCGCTCGTTTCGCGCATCATGAGCGACGTGGAAGGCGTGCGCAACCTGATCGGAACCGGCCTCGTGGAATTTCTCGGCGGCCTTCTGACCGCGGCCATTGCGCTGTTCATGCTGCTGCGCATCAGTCCGGTGATGACCGGGCTGGCGGCCGGACTCCTGCTGGTGAGCATGTTCGGGCTGCGAAAAGCGTTCAGCGTCCTGCGGCCAATCTTTCGCGAGCGCGCGAAAATCAGCGCGGAGGTCAGCGGACGGCTGACGGAATCGCTGTCGGGCGTACGCGTGGTGAAGGGCTATCACGCGGAGGAGCGCGAGGCCGACGTCTTCACCCAGGGTGTGCAGCGATTGCTGGACAATGTCATCAAGTCTCTGACGACCATGTCCATGATGAGCTTTTCGACCACGGCCCTCGGCGGCGTCGTTGGCGCGCTGGTGATGCTCGTTGGTTCACACCAGGTGCTGCAGGGACGAATCACCGTCGGGCAATTCATGAGTTACACCGCGTTCCTGGCGTTCATGATTGCTCCGGTGTTTCAAGTCGTGGGCATCGGCACGCAGTTGACGGAGGCCGTCGCCGGGCTCGAGCGCACGCGCGAAGTGTTGGACGAGCGGCCCGAGGATGAAGACCCGCGGCGCACGGTGACTCTGCCGGACATCGTCGGCGAGCTCGCATTTGACGACGTCAGCTTCGCCTACGAGCCGGGAAAAACGGTGTTGCAGGACGTCTCTTTCCTTTCGCAGCCGGGAACCGTCACCGCGCTGGTGGGATCGTCCGGCTCGGGAAAATCCACCATCATCGGGCTGGTGGCAGCTTTCCATGTTCCGCTTTCCGGGCAGGTGCTGGTGGATGGCGTGGATCTCGCCACCGTGAAGCTCGATTCGTACCGCACGCGCCTTGGGGTGGTGCTGCAGGAGTCCTTCCTGTTTGACGGAACGATTCGTGAGAACGTGGCGTTTTCGCGGCCCTACGCGACCGAGGAGGAAATTCTGGCGGCGTGCCGCATCGCGCGCGTCGACGAATTTGCCGAACGCTTTCCGGAAACCTACGACACCATCATCGGCGAACGCGGCGTAAAACTATCCGGAGGGCAGCGCCAGCGCGTTTCGATCGCGCGCGCCATCCTGGCCGATCCGCGCATCCTGATTCTGGACGAAGCCACTTCCAGTCTCGATTCCGAGTCGGAATCCTACATTCAACAAGGACTTGCTTACCTCATGCAAGGACGCACCACATTCGTGATCGCGCACCGGCTCTCGACGATTCAAAGGGCAGACGAGATCTTGGTTGTGCAGGACGGTCGAATTATTGAACGTGGAACGCACGAGGCCCTGCTCTCTGCTAAAGGGCGCTATTCCGAGCTCTGTATGAAACAGCAAGGGATGGAGCGTAACCTTCTGATCCGGAATGGAGCGGATGAGACTGCAGCGCTGCCGAGTGTCGTCTGCGCGCCTACTCAGACTGAGACAGAGGTGATTGAAGATGCTCTGTTTACTCGCG
>DATGJQ010000094.1:0-8190 GCA_035295105.1 Candidatus Acidiferrales bacterium
AGGCGAGCGGATCGACAGCCGGATAAATGCCGAGCTCCGAAATTGCACGCGAAAGGTTGGTGGTCGCGTCCAGATGGGCGAAGGTGGTGGCGGGAGCGGGGTCGGTGTAATCGTCGGCAGGCACAAAGATGGCCTGCACGGAAGTGATCGAGCCGCGCTTGGTGGATGTAATGCGCTCCTGCAGATCGCCCATTTCGGTGGCGAGATTGGGCTGATAACCCACAGCGGAGGGCATGCGGCCGAGCAGCGCCGATACTTCCGAGCCAGCCTGCACGAACCGGAAAATGTTGTCGATGAACAGCAGAACGTCCAGGCCTTCTTCATCGCGGAAATATTCCGCCACGGTCAGCCCGGTCAAACCGACGCGCAGGCGCGCTCCGGGCGGTTCGGTCATCTGCCCGTAAATCAGCGCGGCGCGCGATTTCTCCGAATTGCCGGGAACCACGACGCCAGACTCCTGCATTTCGAGCCACAGGTCGTTTCCTTCGCGCGTGCGTTCGCCCACTCCGGCGAAGACCGACACGCCGCCGTGCTTCATCGCGACGTTGTGGATCAACTCCTGAATCAAAACCGTCTTGCCGACGCCGGCGCCGCCGAACAGGCCAATCTTTCCGCCCTTCAGGTACGGTTCGAAAAGATCGACCACCTTGATCCCGGTTTCGAACATTTCCAGCTGCGTCGACTGATCCTCGAGCGAAGGAGCGGGACGATGAATGGGATAGCGCTTGTCGGTTTGCACCGGTCCGAGGCCATCCACGGGCTCACCGAGCACGTTCATCACGCGCCCCAAGGCCGCGCGCCCGACGGGCACAGCGATCGGCCCGCCGAGATCGACGCCCTTCATGCCGCGCACAACGCCTTCGGTAGCGGTCATCGCCACCGTACGCACGCGGCCTTCGCCCAAATGCTGCGCGACCTCGGCGATGATATTGATTTTCTCCGGCCCCTCAAACCCTTCGCTGGTGATATGCACGGCATTGTGAATTTCCGGCAAGTGATGCTCCGGAAATTGGACGTCGATTACGGGTCCGATTACTTGAATTACGGTCCCTGTGTTTCCCGTTTCGTGCTGCGCCATGTGTGGCTCCTTGATGCACCAAGTAGGACAGGCCTCAGCCTGTCGCCTTTGGTTTTCTTCCGACTCACGTCTAAACCGACAGGCTGAAGCCTGTCCCACTTACCCCGCGGACGCTGCTCCGCTGACCACCTCGATGATCTCGCGCGTGATTGCCGCTTGGCGGACTTTGTTCATGTGGAGCGTGAGCGCGTCGATCACGTCCGCCGCGTTGCTGGTTGCCGATTCCATGGCGGTCATGCGCGCGGCGTGTTCCGCAGCGGAGCTTTCCGCTAGCATACGGAAAATCTGCATTTCGACGTAGCGCGGCACCAGCTTGTTGTAGATTTCCGCGGCCGGCTGCTCGTAGATGTAGTCCACTGGATCGTTGGCGTGGGTTTCCGGAACGTCCTTCAGGGGCTCGCCGAGCGCTTCGCGCTCCAGCGGCAGCAGCTTTTCGACGCGCAGCGTCTGCATCATCACATTCTTGAATTCGTTGTAGATCAGGTAGACCGAATCGGCGCCGCCCGATTCGTAAATTTTCATGACCTCGGCGGCCATTTCCCTGGCTTTATTCAGGTCGGCGCGCGAGGTCACGTCGACATATTCGCCCACGATTTTCCAGGAGCGCTTGCGGAAAGCGTCACGGCTTTTCTTGGCGATGGTGATGACTTCCACGGACTTGCCGCTTTTTTCCTTCAGAAACTCGAAGGCCCGCCGCAGCACGTTGGCGTTGAAGGCGCCGCACAGGCCGCGCTCACCGGAGGTCACGAGCACCAGCACTTTTTCCTCGGGGCGCTGCGTGAGCAGCGGGAATTGTTCGGGATTCTCGATGCGCGACATCGCCGAGCGCAGAATTTCGCGGATGCCGGAAGCGTACGGCCGCAGGGAAACCGCGGTCTCCTGCGCCCGCCGCAGCCGCGCGGCGGCGATGAATTTCATCGCCCGGGTGATCTGCTGCGTATTCTTCACCGAACGAATCCGCCGCCGGAAATCGAGAAGTGTTGGCATCGAATGGGTTCCGTTACCGGATTACGCGCGGACCGCCGCCACGCTGGCCTGGAATTGCTCCTTGTACTCGCCGATGGCGCGCTTCAGTTCGGGCCGCGCCTCATCAGTGATCTGCTTTTTCTGCACGATCTGCGTGAGCAGCGAACCGTAGCGGGTGTGCACGAATTCGACCAGGCCTTTTTCAAAGCGCTGAATGTCGGCCACGGCCACGTCATCGGTCATGCCGCTGGTGCCGGCGAAAATCACCAGCACTTGTTCCTCAACAGCCAGCGGGGAAAACTGTCCCTGCTTCAGGATTTCCGTCAGACGCTGGCCGCGGGCCAATTGCGCCTGGGTCGCCTTGTCCAGTTGGTCCGAGCCGAATTGCGCGAAGGCCGCCAGTTCGCGGTACTGCGCGAGGTCCAGGCGCAGCGAACCGGCGACTTGGCGCATGGCCTTGATCTGCGCATTGCCGCCGACGCGGCTGACCGAGAGGCCCACGTTGATCGCCGGGCGGATGCCGCTGTTGAACAAGTCCGCTTCGAGGTAAATCTGCCCGTCGGTAATGGAAATCACGTTGGTCGGAATGTACGCCGAAACGTCTCCAGCCTGCGTTTCGATCACCGGCAGCGCCGTCAGCGAACCGGCTCCCAGCTTGTCATTCAATTTCGCGGCGCGTTCCAGGAGGCGCGAGTGGAGATAAAACACGTCGCCCGGGAACGCTTCGCGTCCGGGAGGCCGCCGCAACAGCAGCGAGATTTCGCGGTACGCCTGCGCGTGCTTGGAAAGATCGTCGTAAAAGCAGACGGCGTGGCGCTTGGAATCGCGGAAAAATTCGCCCATCGCGCAGGCGGCGTACGGCGCAATGTACTGCAAGGTTGCCGGCTCGGTGGCGGACGCCGCGACGACGATGGTGTAATCCATCGCGCCCGCGTCGGTCAGCGTTTTCACGATTTGCGCGATGGTTGAGCGCTTCTGTCCAATCGCGCAGTAAATGCAAATAACGTCGCCGCCCTTCTGATTGAGAATCGTATCCAGAATGATGGCGGTCTTGCCGGTCTGGCGGTCGCCGATGATCAGCTCGCGCTGTCCGCGGCCGATCGGAATCATGGAGTCGATGGCCTTGATTCCGGTTTGCAGCGGCTCGCGGACCGGCTGGCGATCGACGACGCCCGGAGCGATGCGCTCAATCGGAATGCGCTGGTTGGTCGAGATTGGGCCCTTGCCGTCGAGCGGAACGCCCAGCGGATTGACCACGCGGCCTACCATGGCTTCGCCTACCGGCGCGGACATAATGGTGCCGGTGCGCTTAACCGTGTCGCCTTCCTGCACCAGCGTGTATTCGCCGAGCAGCACGGCACCGACCTGATCCTCTTCCAGGTTCAGCGCGATCCCGTAAACGTCATGCGGAAACGCCAGCATCTCGCCGGACATGGCCTTCTCCAGCCCGTACACGCGCGCGATGCCGTCGCCCACGGAGATCACCGTGCCGACTTCCTCGACGGCCACGGCCTGCTCGTAGTTGGCGATCTGCGCTTTCAGGATCTTGGTTATTTCATCCGCTTTGATCGAAGCCATTCCCCACTCCTATTCCGAAATCATTCGCGCCCGCATGCGCTCCAGCTGCGTGCGCACCGAGCCGTCATAAATCGTCGATCCGATTCGCACGACGGCGCCGCCGATCAGCTGCGCGTCCGTCGCGTACTGCGCCTGAACTTTTTCTCCGGTGAGTTTCGCAAGGGCCGCGGCCAGCTCGGCGCGTTCCTGGGGCGTCAATTCCGTAGCCGAGGTCACCGTGGCCTGGGTGATCCCCTGGCGCGCATCGAGCAGCCGGCTGAAGGCTTCCTGAATCTCCGCCAGCATGGCCGCGCGCCGCTGGTCGACAATCACGAAAAGATAATTTCGCAGCGTGCGGCTCGCGCCCATGCGCGCCACCAGCGCCTCAATCGCGGAGTGCTTGGCCGCGCGGGCAATCGACGGGTTGGCGAGAAACGCATTCAGCTCCGGCGATTCGCGCACCATGGCCGCGAACGCCGCCAGTTCCTCTTTCACCTGATCGGCTTGATGATTCGCCAGCGCGACTTCCACCAGCGCGCCTGCGTACCGCTCGGCAAGGGCCTTCAATTCGAGCCCCTTCCGAGTTGGCTCAGAAATGTCTGGAACATTCTGGAGCGAACTTCCGCGTTCATCTTGGAACTCACCATGGCCGCGGCGCGCTGCACCGCCATGGTCGCGGCAATCTCGCGCACCTGCTGCTGCGCGGCGCGCTCGGAAGCGGCCAGTTCTTCGCGCGCGGCGTTGGCAATCTTTTCAATTTCCGCCTGGCCCGATGCGTGCAGCCGCTCCGACTCCGCGGCCCAGTTTCGCTGCGCCTCGGCGCGCATTTCCGCCACATCCTGGTCGAGCCGCGAGATTTTCACTTCCACTTGATTCAATTCCCGTTCGGCTTCCGCTTTAGCAGCCGTGGCTTCCACGATGTTCGCCGCGATCTCTTTGGCATTACCGCGGAAAAACGCTCCGCCATGCTTGCCAACCAGGAAGCCGATGCCTCCGAACACGATGATGAAGTTGAGCCAGCGAAAAATCAGGCCGGCGGTCGAGTCAGCGGGATCGGGTTCGGCGCCTTCGGCAGCCAGAACCGGAATCGCCAGGAGGAACCCGATCAGGAATGCGCCCGAAGCGAACGCCAACAATCCGCGAAGCGTCCTCATCGTTCTCGCCGTTCTCACCGGGCCCCCTTGCCCTGGGAACTGCCCGGCCCCGCTGGACTGCCCGCGAGAATGGCTTCGGCAATATCGTTGGCCAGATTGTCCTTGGATCGCTCGAGTTCCGCTTCCGCCGCCTTCACTTCCGCGGCAATTTCTTTTTTCGCTTCCTGAAGCGCGGACTGGGCGGTGGCGCGCGCCGCATTAATGGTGGACTGGCGATCCTCCAGGGTGCGACGGCGTTGCACTTCCTGCTCGGCGAAGACTTCGGTGCGGGCTTTTTTCACTGTATCGCTATAGACGCGCTGCTTTTCGTGGGCGGCCGCGCGGCTGGCTTCTGCCTCCACGCGTGCGCCTTCCGCGCGTTTATGGCGCTCCGACAATACGCGCTCCATGGGCTTGAAAAAACTCCAGCGCATGAAGAAATAGAAAAGAAAAACGATAATGACCGTGGGAACAGCCGCCAGGAACAAATCGCCGAGTTGGTTAAAGATCTCCACTGATTATGCTAAGGCACCCGACCGTGCCCGCCAAATATCTTCTCCGGAATAACTGAGGTGCACACCCGCCCCTGCAGAAAATTCCACTCTAATTGAAGTCGTGATTTTATAGCATCGGAGCCGGTTTCACGCAAGTCCATCGCGGATTTTGCGTGTTTATTTTGATCACCAAAAAAACCCGGCGATTGCGCCAAAGGCCCCCGATGCACACATCAGGGCGAGGCATTTTCTGGCCCCAAAATGGAACTCCGGCGCTCGTCGGGTTTGCCGGCGCTTGCTGGGGTGGAACCGTGCGCGTAGAATGAGTCCGCAACCGACCACAAGGAGTGCCTGATGCCCGCGTTTGCCGGCGTGGATTTCCTGGACTTCGATTCCCTGCTGAATGATGAAGAGTTGCTGGCACGAAAGACCGCGCGGCAGTTCGTTGAAGAGAACGTCATCCCGATCATCGAAAAGCACAACCGCGAAGCGACCTTCCCGCTGGAACTGGTGCCAAAACTGGGCGAGCTGGGATTTTTTGGCGCGAGCCTCGAGGGCTACGGCTGCGCCGGAATGTCCAATGTGGCTTACGGCCTGGTAACCCAGGAATTGGAGCGCGGCGATTCCGGCGTGCGCAGCTTCGTTTCGGTACAGAGCGCGCTGGTGATGTACCCGATTTTCTCGTACGGCTCGCCGGAGCAGAGGGAAAAGTGGTTGCCGCGCCTGCAAAGCGGCAAAGCGGTGGGCTGCTTCGGCCTTACCGAGCCGCAATTCGGATCCAATCCCGCCGGCATGCTGACGCGCGCGGCGAAGCGCGGCGACCGCTATGTGCTGAACGGCGAGAAGATGTGGATCACCAACGGATCGATTGCCGACGTCGCTCTCGTATGGGCGCGCTGCGAAGAGGACGACAAGATTCGCGGCTTCCTCATCGACAAAGGCACTCCTGGATTTAAAGCCTGGGATGTGCATGGCAAGCTTTCCTTGCGCGCGTCCATTACTTCCGGCCTGGCGATGAACGATTGCGAAGTTCCGGCCGAAAATGTTCTTCCGGGTGTTTCAGGACTCAAAGGCCCGCTCAGCTGCCTGACGCAGGCGCGCTACGGCATCGGCTGGGGCGCGATCGGAGCGGCGATGGCCTGCTATGACACCGCTCTGCAATACGCGAAAACGCGCAAGCAATTTCAGAACAAGCCCATCGCATCGCACCAGTTGGTGCAGGACAAGCTGGTCTTCATGATTACCGAAATCTCCAAGGCGCAATTGCTGGCGCTGCACGTGGGCCGGCGCAAAGACCAGAACAAGGTGGACCCCGCGCACGTCTCGATGCTGAAGATGAATAACGTGTGGATGGCCATGGAAACGGCCCGCAAGGCGCGGGACATTCTGGGCGCCAACGGCATCGTGGACGATTACTGCATCATGCGGCACATGAACAATCTCGAATCGGTGTACACGTACGAAGGCACACATGACATTCATCGCCTGGTGATCGGCGAGCGGGTGACCGGTATACCAGCGTATTTCTGAAGCGCCAGTCGGACAGGCTTCGCAGGTTGCGATGTCATTCTGAGCGAAGCGAAGAATCTCTCTTCGATCTAGGCATAAGCGGGAGGACCTGATGTTTCGCCACAGCGGTAGTACCGTGAATGTGCTTCCCTTTCTGTGGCAGGCACTTTTTCTTGCAGCGTTTCTGCTCGCGGCGGTCGTCGCGCCCGCGGACGCCCAGGGCAAACCAAAGGTCCGCACCATCACCGCGTTCATTCGCCTGGACGCGGCGCAATACCAGCAACAAATTTCCGATACGCTGAAAATGCTGCGCAACGCCAGGTCCCGCTTCGGCCTGGCCGGCTACGAAGTCCAGACCATCCGCATCACCACGCAGCCGTTTCCGGAATACACCAAAGGCATGTCTAAAGAAGCGGCGCTGGGATTTTTCCGCGATCTGGAATCTCTGGCCAAGAAAGAAGACGTCTCCATCAGCATCGGCCCCGCGTTAATGACCGAAAAAGATGACCCTGCGCAAGCTGAGTTGCTTCGCGAAATCCTCGGATCGGCGAGCCATCTATACGGCAGCATCATTGTGGCCGGCAGCGACGGCGTGCACGTCAAGGCGCTTCACGAGGCGGCGGAAACCATAAAATATCTGGCCGACCAGAGCGACAAAGGCCTGGGGAATTTCCGGTTCGCGGCGATCGCCAACGTCCCGGCGTACACGCCGTTTTACCCGGCGTCCTATCACCAGGGTTTCGGACATCAATTCGCCATCGCACTGGAATCGGCCAACGTGGTTGCCGCAGCGATGGCCGTGCAGCGCGATACGGAAGCGACGCGCCAGGTGCTGATCTCCGAATTGGGCCGCCACGCGCAGGCCGTGCAGGACATCGGCAGCAAAATCGATCAGGAAACAGGCTGGTCGTACATGGGCATCGACCTTTCTCCCGCCCCGATGAAGTACACGTCGATCGGATCGGCCATCGCCGGATTTACGGGCGGAAGATTCGGCAGTAGCGGCACGCTCACCGCGGTGGCAACCATCACGTCCGCGCTGCGCGACATCGTGGTGACCAAGGTCGGGTACACCGGAGTGATGATGCCGGTGCTCGAAGACACGCGCCTGGCGCAATTGTGGGGTGAAGGCGCGCTTACGATCGATCAACTGCTCGGATACTCCGCCGTTTGTGGCACAGGACTCGACACCATTCCGCTGCCGGGAGACGTCAGCACGCAGCAACTCGAACGCATCATCGGCGATGTGGCCACCCTCTCGGTGAAATTAACGAAGCCGCTGAGCGCCCGCCTGCTGCCGGTCGCCGGAGCAAAGGCCGGCGACCAGACCACCTTCGACGACCCCAATCTGGTCAACACGGTAATCCAAGCCCTGCCCTGATTGTGTAGCGCTCGCCTTCAGGCGAGCGAAAGTGGGACAGGCTTCAGCCTGTCAGGTTTCTGTTCCCGTAGC
>DATGJQ010000095.1:0-8068 GCA_035295105.1 Candidatus Acidiferrales bacterium
CGAACTCAAACCGAACCAGTGCCCAGAAGCCAGTAGTGTGCTAATTGTTGTTGATGAGTGGTCCGGGCCACGGCTCATCGGCTTCAGTCTACCGCTGAATGATTACGGGCCTTCTGCTGAATTTCGACTAGCGAAAGATAAGCCCGTGTCGTGATAATCATCGGCGGCAACCGTGGCACTGGAATGTCCACCACGGAACGCGCCGACTTCGATGTTGTGCTGCGAGGTTCGCGGGCAGCGTTGGCCCGCCGTGGTGATCGTCATGGGGCCAGCACATAGCTGGCCCTCAATTTTTGTACACCGTTTTGTACACTACCACGGCAGATTCTTCCGTTACTTACGATTATCCGCTACGTACTTTCAATGACTTACCCTATTCAGCGGTGTTTTTTACACTAGGAGCGGGTTCGAATCCCACCCTCTCCGCCATATCTTCTTCGGCTGACGACCTTTAGAGCTGACGTCTCGAACGTATCCCTGAGCCATCTCCGAAATCATTGGGCCCGTCGTTGTATGCGGCGACCCAAGAGAGTATATTGCCGCCTTGCACTGACAGGACAAATTGCCATTCTGATTGCGGAGGATCTGAAATGTCATTCAATCCCACAGTGAAGGTGATGACTCGGCGCGATATTTTGCGCGGTGCTGCGGCCGTGGCGGGTTTTTCGGCAGCGGCACGATTGCTTCCGGCAGGTTCGCTGCGTGCCGCGATGGCGGGGCTTCCGCAGGAGAAGTCCAACGCTGAACAAGTGGCCGCGATGCGCGCGCAGTTCGCCGGCATTCCGGTCACCGCGCAAAAGTTGACGGATAGCGTCACGCTGCTGGCCGGGCCCGGAGGCAACGTGGTGGTGTTGAATGGGGCGGACGGGAAATTGATGGGCGATACTTTCGTGCAGCCGGCCTGGCCGCATTTGAAGCAGGCGCTCGACTTGATTGGAAAAAGTTCCATCAAGACGGCGATCGACACGCACTGGCACTTCGACCATTCTGACAACAACGCATCGTTGCACGCGGCCGGCGCAACGCTCGTAGCGCATCAGAACACCAAAAAGCGAATGTCGGAAACGCATACGCTCGCGGTGATCAATCTGACCTTCGGGCCCTCGCCTGCGGCGGCCCTGCCGCAGCAAACTTTCGCGCAGACCCATAAGATCACGATGAACGGCGAAACGGTGTCGCTCGTTCATCTCCCTCCGGCGCACACGGATACGGACATCTATCTGCACTTTGAGAAGGCCAATGTTTTGCAAACGGGCGACGTTTTCTTCAATGGAATGTTTCCGTACATCGACCCCGGGACCGGCGGGAGCGTCAGCGGCATGATCGCCGGCGCAACGAAGCTGATGGCCGTGGCCGACAACAACACAAAAATTGTTCCCGGCCACGGCCCGCTGGGGAACAAGGCCGACGTGATGAAATATCGTGACATGCTTTCGACGGTGCGCGAGCGGTTGCAGAAGCTGAAGTCCGCCGGCAAGAGCATGCAGGAAGCCGTGGCCGCGAAGCCGATCGACGATCTGGATTCCGCCTGGGGCAAAGGGCTGTTCAACAGCGCGACGTTCGTTCAGATCGCCTATCCGGCGCTGTGATGCCGGGTCTGGCCGCGAATTCTGTTTGAAAATCGAGCTCGCCGCAAAAATAAAATATCGGCGCCCGTCCGCAATTCTTTTTTCGCGCGTCTCGCTGTGCTAGACTTCGTTTGCAGCCGCTTCCGAGTGGAGCGACTGCAGATGCGTGGAACTTCGGGCTCTGTGCGACGAAGTCCCGCGAACCCCGCCAGGCCCGGAAGGGAGCAACGGTACCGGGATCGCTTCGTGTGCCGCAGAGTACCCGAAGTTCCTCTCATCTGAAGAATGTTTCACGGACCAGATAGTCGATCGCAGGTTTCATTTCCGGATTCAACACCACGATGAGCTACCAGGTTATTGCCCGAAAATGGCGTCCGCAAACGTTTGCAGACGTGGTCGGGCAGCAGCACGTTACCCGCACGCTTTCCAACGCCATTCAATCCGGACGCGTCGCGCACGCCTACATTTTTTCAGGCGCGCGCGGGGTGGGAAAGACGACCACCGCGCGGATTCTGGCCAAGGCGCTCAATTGCGCGAAGGGGCCCGCGGGGGAGCCTTGCAACGAGTGCGACTCCTGCCGGGAAATCGGTCTTGGAAATTCCCTCGATGTGATTGAAATCGACGCCGCCTCCAATCGCGGCATCGATCAGATCCGCGAATTGCGCGAGATGGTGCGCTACGCTCCCGCGGGCGGGCGTTTCAAGGTAGTGATTCTCGACGAAGCTCACATGCTCACCTCGGAAGCCTCCAATGCCCTCCTCAAGACTTTGGAGGAGCCCCCCGACAAAGTGATTTTCGTGATGGCCACGACCGAACCGGAGAATCTGGCCGACACGATTCGTTCGCGTTCGCAGCATTTTCATTTTCGCGCGCTCTCGTTCGCCGAAATTTCCGACGCCCTGAACGATATTTGCGCGAAGGAGGGCCTGACCGCGGAGCTGGGCGCGATCGGCGTGATGGCTCGCGCGGCAGAAGGAAGTTTGCGCGATGGACTTTCGCTGCTGGAACAGGCGCGCGCTTACTGCGGTTCAAATATTACCGATGCACAGGTGCGCGAACTGCTGGGCGTCGTTCCGGGAGAAATTCTGGATGAACTGACCGGCGCGATCGAAGAGCGGTCGGCGGAGCGCGTGCTTGCGCTGGTGCACCGGCTGCTTGCCGACGGACAAAACCTGCAGCATTTCTGCCGCGAGGCGATTGGCCATTTTCGCAACCTGCTGGTGGCGCGCGTGTGCGGCGCCGATTCCGAGCTGATTGCCGCGCCCGCGGACGAACGGCCGCGCCTCAAAAAGTTCGCGGAATTTTTCAGCGAAGAGGATCTGACGCGCTTCTTCCAGATTCTTCTGCATACGGACGAGGATCTCCGGCGCAAGCCGGATGCGCGGCTGCACCTGGAGATGGGACTTCTGCGGATGGTGAACGCCGCGCGGCTAGCGCCGCTGGAGGAAGTTCTTGCCGAACTTGACGGCGGAACTCCGGCTGCGCCCGCGCCGGTGCGGTCGTCCGGCGCTTCAGCGTCGGCGACGCCTTCCATAACTCCTAAAAGCGAAAGCCGGAGCCTTCCCGCAGAGGCCGCCGGAAAGTTTGGAATTTCGCAGAGGGATCCGAGCGGCTCGGCCGGCGGCTCTCAGGAACCGATTGGCGCGCGAACGAACGCGTCAGGAGCGGCGGCAGCCGCGGCGCCCGCACGCGTCCCAGCACCCGCCGCGCCGCGTGCGGAATCAATGGCTCCAGTTGCTGCTGCACGCGTGGAAACAAATTTTGCATCGCCGCAAGCGGGCGCGGTTGCGGTCGCCGTTGAGAGTGAGGTGACGCCCCCCAATAGCGTCGCGCAGCCCGCAGCCGCGAGCGTTGCGCCGGCGGACGCGCCCGATGACGCAAAAGTGGAATCGATCAAGAACGCCATCGTCGCGCAGGAAAAATTTCTGGGCGAACTGGTGACGCATGCATCGCGTTGGGAGCTGAGCGGCAACGAAGTGCGGTTATTTTTCTCCACAGAAAACCGCGCGCTCGCAGAGTTGTTGCAGGGGCGCGACCCCATGGAACGTTTGCGCAACGTTGCCGGCCGCATACTCGGCCACACCGTGCGCGTCTGTGTTAAACTGGAAGCCGTGCAGCCGGGAGCAGTTCCATCCAGCGGCACGCGGGAATTGCGCGCCCAGTTCGAGCAGGATCCGATCGTGCGCGCCATGCTGGAACGATTCGGCGGCCGGATTTCCGACGTGAAGCGCCGGGGCGAGGAGTAGACCATGGAAGTGAAAGCACTGCAGCAGATTCTCACCCAGTTTCGACAAATGCAGGAAGGCTTGCAGAAGCAGGTCGAAACCGTGCGGGTGGAAGCGTCCGCCGGCGGCGGCATGGTCAACGTCAAAATGAACGGCCAGAAGCAAGTCACCGAGATTCGCATTGACCCCGAAGTGTTCGCGGGAAAAGATCAGGAATTGATGCAGGACCTGGTGCGCGCCGCTGTGAATGAAGCCGGACGCCGCGTGGATGAGGAACTCACCAACCAGATGAAGAGCCTGACGGGCGGAATTCCCGGAATGGCCGGACTGAAAATTCCCGGACTGTTTTAATCCGCAGCACTTTCTGAAAAGAATTTCTGAAAAGAGCTTTTGTGGGTCGCGGCTTTAGCAGTCAGTAGGACAGGCTGCAGCCTGTCCTACTTTAGGCCCGCCTCACTCGTTCACGGAAAAACTCACATGCCTGATTTCGCTGAGCCGGTCGAACGGCTGATCGATCAACTGAAACACTTGCCCGGTATCGGCGCGAAGACCGCGCAGCGCCTGGCATTTCACATCTTGCGCACCGAGCAGGAAAGCGCTCTGGCGCTGGCGGACGCCATTCGCGACGCCAAGCTGAACATGCGCATCTGCTCGGTGTGCAACAACATTACCGACGTCGATCCCTGTCTGTACTGCACCGGCTCGACGCGCAATCACAAGACTATTTGCGTGGTGGAAGAGCCGCACAACATCATGGCCATTGAGAAGACGCGCCAGTACGGCGGGCTGTATCACGTGCTGGGCGGCGCGCTCGCGCCGCTGCGCGGCATCGGCCCCGATCAACTGCACCTGAAAAGTTTGATCGAGCGGCTGAAGGGCGGCGGGGTCGAGGAAATTATTATTGCCACGAATCCCAACGCCGAGGGCGAAGCCACGGCGATGTATCTGTCCAAGCTTCTGAAACCGCTCGGCGTGCGCGTGACGCGCATCGGCGTGGGAATTCCTGTGGGCGCTGACCTGGAGTACGCCGACGAAGTCACCATGATGAAAGCGATGGAAGGTCGGCGGGATCTCTAAGTAGGACAGTGCTTCAGCCTGTCTGCTCTTCACCCGCGTACCCCTTGAATCTAAACCGGACAGGCTGAAGCCTGTCCCACTCGCCCCCAATTCCTTGCGGAAATGCTAAAGTAATAGCCTCAAAGGAATCATTCTGTGGAAACTGAACAGCAAAAACGGCTGCGGGCGTCGCGCCGCGCGGTAATCAAGCTGGGCACCGGCATTGTGACCGGCGGCGACGGGCAATTTAATGTTGCGCACCTTGCGCCGGTGGCTCGCACGATTGCCCGTCTGATGCAGGAAGGCAGGCAAATTGTCCTGGTGTCTTCAGGCGCCGTGGGACTTGGACGCGGGCGACTGCGCCTGCATCGCGACCGGTTGAACGATATGGTGATGAAGCAATCCTGCGCGGCGGTGGGGCAAAGCCTGTTGATGCACGAATACGAAAAATTATTTCGCGCTTTCGACATCAGCCTCGCGCAGGTGCTGCTGACCGAGAGTGATTTCGTCGACCGCACGCGCTACTCCAATTTGCGGCAAACGATGGAAGCTCTGCTGAAACTTGGCGTGCTTCCCGTCATAAATGAGAACGATACGGTTTCCACCGCCGAACTGGATTACCTGAACATTCGCGCCGGCGAACGCATTTTCAGCGACAATGACCGCCTGGCCGCGCTGGTGATGAGCCACATTGACGCCGACGCGCTGGTCCTGCTCACCGATGTGGACGGATTGATGGAACTCGGGCCCTCGGGCGCGAAAGACGCCGGAGCCAAAGTGATTCCACTGGTCGAGGAAATCACATTGGAACTGAAATCGCTGGCGCTCGGCCCCTCCGAGGGCGGGCGCGGCGGGATGCTCACGAAACTGGCGGCCGCGGAAATCGCCATGCAGGCGGGCGGAGTGGCGGTGATCGCCAACGGCACCAAGCCCGAAACGCTGGAGAAAATTTTTGAGGGCGCGCCGGCCGGCACCGTATTCGTATCGAAAACGCGCATGGCCGGAAAGCGCCGGTGGATTGCCTACGCCGCGGGAGTTCGCGGGCGCGTGATCGTCAATGCCGGGGCGCGCGAGGCGCTGACGGGCGGCAAGGCGAGTTTGCTGGCCTCGGGCGTGACCGGAGTGGAAGGCGAATTCGACGCGGCGGAAGTAGTCAGCATCGTGGACGCCGAAGGCCTGGAATTCGCGCGCGGAATTTCAGATTATTCGCGCGGGGACGCGCAAGGCCTGATCGACACAGGGACCGGGGCAGGCCGGACTGGAGAAGGACGCGCCTCAAACGGTGCGCCGCACCCGCCGGAAGGCGCCGAACGAACGAGCAAGCGTGCAACCGTGCTCGTAAAGCGCGATAATATCGTGCTGCTGGATCGCAAATGAGCGTCGTGCAAAAACAACTCGAACCCTCGGACATTCGCTACCTGATCCGCCGCGCGCGCAAGGCCGCGCACGTGCTGGCGACGCTTTCGGGCGAGCGCCGGAACGAAGCGCTGCTTTCCGCGGCGAACGCCATCGAAGCCCGCGCGGAAGAAATTCTGGCGGCGAACGAAAAGGATTGCGCGGCCGCGCAGGCGGCCGTCGAAAGCGGCGCAATGTCGCGGGCGATGTTTGCGCGCCTGCGCACTACCGAACGAGGCATCGCCGAAATGGCGGAGAAGGTGCGCGATGTCGCGCGCCTGCCCGATCCGCTGCACAAGAGGCTCTCCACCACGGAACTGGACGACGACCTGGTGCTGCACAAGGAGACCTGCCCTCTCGGCGTGATCGGCGTAATTTTTGAGTCGCGGCCCGACGTCGTGCCGCAGATCTCTTCGCTGGCGCTGAAATCCGGCAACGCGGTGTGCCTGAAGGGCGGAGCGGAAGCGGCGGCGTCGAATGCCGTGCTCGTTTCCGTTTGGCGCGACGCGCTGAGCGCATTTTCCGATATTCCCGACGATTCCGTGGTGCTGATCCACACGCGCGAGGACGTCGCGCAGATCCTGAAGCTGCACGAGGAAATCGATTTGATCGTGCCGCGCGGGTCCAACGAATTCGTCCGCTACGTCACCGAGCACAGCAGCATTCCGGTGCTGGGGCACGGCGAAGGCATCTGCCACGTCTACGTGCACAGCGACGCGGATGTGTTGAAGGCCATGGATGTCTCCTACGATTCCAAGGTGCAGTACCCTGCCGTGTGCAACGCCATGGAAACGTTGCTGGTCCACGAGCAGATTGCTCCGGCTTTTTTGCCCGCCATGATCGCGGAATTCCGCAAGGCGGGCGTCGAGGTGCGCGGGTGCCCGCGCACGATGGCGTTGGCGAAGGGCCAGGAAGTGATTCCGGCGACCGAAGACGATTGGAAGAAAGAATATTCAGACCTGATCGTTTCCATCAAAGTGGTGGATGGCGTGAACGAAGCGATCGAGCACATCAATCATTACGGCTCGCGGCACACGGAATCCATCGTGACCGAGAATCATGACGTGGCCGCGCGGTTCATGGAATTCGTGGACGCCGCCAACGTGTTTCAAAACGCCTCGACGCGATTTTCCGACGGCTTCCGCTACGGATTCGGCGCGGAAGTGGGCATCAGCACGGGGAAGCTGCATGCTCGCGGGCCAGTGGGTCTTGAGGGCCTCACTATTTACAAGTACAAATTGTTTGGCAAAGGCCAGACAGTGGCCAGCTATAGCAAGGGACAGCGGACGTTCAAGCACCGCTCGATTGAGGGCTAGTAACACAGGCTTCACTGCCGGCTTCGAAATAAGGCCTCGTTTTGTCATTCTGAGCGAAGCGAAGAATCTCTCTTCGATTTATGCGACGGCAAGAAACAAAGAGAGATTCTTCGCTTCGCTCAGAATGACAACTCTTCAGTCTGGGAACGTTGACAAAAATCCACAGACTGAAGTCTGTGCCACTTTTTGCTAACGCCAGCGAAACAGCTTCAGCGCCAGCGCGAAACAAATCACCATCCAGACCAGAATGATCACAATCTGCGGCGAGAGCGCCCACAGGGTTGCTCCCTGCAGCATGTTGGCGCGCAGTGCGTTGATCACCGCGGTTAAGGGCAGCGCTTCGATGAACGGCTGCATGGCAGCAGGAAATTTTTGCGAGGAAAAAAACACGCCGGAAGCGATCCACATGGGCATCATCACCACGTTCATCAGGCCGGAAGCCGCTTCAATAGTCCTGGCGCGCGATGCCATCAGCAGCCCGAGAGCGCTGAACGACAGCGATGACACC
>DATGJQ010000096.1:0-9791 GCA_035295105.1 Candidatus Acidiferrales bacterium
CCTGTTGGGCTGCTTTTTTTGCATTTTGGGCTTCAGTGTCCTGGCCGCTCCCCCGGGAAGTCAGGCACAGATACAATCCGCGCCGCGAGCCGCTTTCCCTGCCGCGCTGCTCCATGCGGTGCGAGCGGTTCCGGCCGCCAGTTTGCGAACCGCTGCCGCGCAGGATGCAGGGCAAGCCGCTCCTCCGGCCGCTGCTGCTCCGGCTGCCCCGAAGCCTGTAGACCTGCCGGACGGTGACGGCAAGCCCATCGCCACCGAATTCTGCCAGGATTGCCACCGCCTCACGAATTTAACCAAAGCGCACAAGAATCTGGACGACTGGAAAGACACCATCCACACCATGATCGATCGTGGCGCGCGCATCCCGGATGAAAAGATAGATACCCTGGCGCAGTACCTGACCGCCAACTTTGGCCCCAAGGACGCTTCGGCGCCGGCGGCCGGCGCCGCTGCGGCTGCGCCTGCAACTCCCGCGCCCGCGCAAACGCCAAGCGCGGCGCCATCCGGCGCGCCTGCCGCAGCCAATGCCCCGGTGGTATTGCCCGACGGCGACGGAAAAGCGATCGCGACGGAAAATTGCCAGGCTTGCCACAAACTTACCAATCTCACCAAGGCGCACAAGAGTCTGGATGATTGGAAAGACACCGTGCAGACCATGATCGATCGCGGCGCCAACGTGCCGCCGGATAAGGTCGACGTGCTGGTGCAGTACCTGGCCAAGAATTTCGGCCCGAAGGACGCTGCGAGCCCGGCTGCCGCCCCGGCGCAGTAGGCGCGCGCATCGCCTTCGGGGAATCGGGTAGCGTCCAAAAATCGTTCCCCTGATTCCGGCCGTCAGGAGGTCGGGGCTTCAGCCCCTGAAATCTTCAGGGCCTGAAGGCCGCGGTCGAGCGTTTCTGTTCGTCCGACCTAAACGTCGGACCTCCTGGACACAAGCTCAAACTTCGATTTAGACAGACCGGGTGAAATTGGGACAGCACCGGGAATCGACCGACCTTGCGCCGGTGGTGCGTCCGTGCGAAAATTGGCGCTCATTCATCTGCGCCAATCTCCCCAGGATGGTTGTCATTCGAAGTTCTTCGGGGCGCGCATGTTCGCTGCGGCGATATCGTCTAAGGGTTAGGACGTGGCCCTCTCAAGGCCAAAATCCGGGTTCGAATCCCGGTATCGCTACCAAAATCCACGGCAATTTCAGCTCGCTGCAAAGCTTATCTTCTAGCGGCGAACACATTACTTCGTGAAGGGCCTGCGCCGCGAGTACGGCGCTCAGCGGGTAAGGTGCGGTTTCCGTATTTCTTTGGGATATCTTTGCTATTGCCAGGCGGGAGCTCTGCCCGCGCACTCAAATACCCTCGCAAAGCGCCTGGAAATCTTTGATAGCGGCCACTTACCCGGCAATGATATATACTTTTGGCTCCGCGATCTCGACTGCTGGGTCAGGGATTTCTTGGTCAGTTTTGGGTGCTTCGGAGACGGAATTGCGTTCCGGCACGGGCGAATTTGCAGCCCCTCGGCAGCTCCCTCATTCGACTCGATCCAAATCCAGTTTTCGTGGTCCTCGAACGATGTCTCCCGGAGATGCTGGCGAAACCGGGGCGGGCTCGAATACGTCAATGTTGAATAGAATCGGAACAATTTATACAAGCTGACAGGACAACCATGGCTATTCCTAATTCCTCGCAACAAAGCGAAGCAGAGCGCCCAGACGATCTGCATTCGCTGGGTGGCGATGGCGACAAGCCCAAGAAGAGCGGATGGGTGTGGATTCTGGTGCTGCTGGTGCTGGCCGGCGGCGGCTATTACTACTACAAATCGCGCCCGTCTTCCGACACCAAGGCGGCGCCCGCGCCCGGAGCGCGAGGCACGGGTTTGGGTCCCATCTCGGTGGCCGTGTCGCCCGCATTGAAGCAGAACGTTCCCTACTATCTCTCTGGCCTGGGAACGGTGACCGCGTTCAACACGGTAACCGTGAAGAGCCGCGTCGACGGCGAGTTGCAGAAAGTGAATTTCACGGAAGGGCAGTTCGTTCACGAAGGCGACTTGCTGGCGCAAATCGATCCGCGGCCTTTTCAAGTGGCGCTGGAGCAAATGGAAGGACAGCTTTTCCGCGACCAGGCGCAACTGAATAACGCCCGCGTGGACTTCAAGCGCTATGACCAGCTGGCCAAAGAGGGCGTGATCGCTTCGCAGCAAGTGGACACGCAGAATGCCACCGTGGGCCAGATGGAAGGCGCGGTCCGCGCCGACCAGGCTCAGATCGACAATGAAAAATTGCAGCTGGTCTATTGCAAAATTACGGCGCCCATCAGCGGGCGCGTCGGTCTACGGCTGGTCGATCAGGGCAACATGATTCACGCCACCGATCCGAATGGCCTGGTGGTCATCACCCAGGTGCAGCCGATCGCCGTTCTCTTTACGCTGCCCGAAGACAATCTGCCGGACGTCATCCCGCACATGAAAAACGGCGAGTTGGGCGTGCAGGCCTACAGCCGCGACGATCAGACCATGCTGGCGACCGGCAAGCTCCTGACCGTCGATAATCAGATCGATGCCACTACTGGGACGGTCCGATTCAAGGCGGCCTTTGACAATCATGACCTGTCGCTGTGGCCTAATCAGTTTGTCAATACCCGACTGATGCTGGCGGTGCGCAAGGATGCCATCGTCGTGCCGCTCGCGGCCATTCAGAGCGGGACGCAGGGCTCCTACGTGTTTACGGTCAAGGGCGGCAAGGCCAACCTGCAGCCTGTAAAGGTCGATATGACCCAGGGAAATATCGCTCTGATTGCCAGCGGCGTTTCCGTCGGCGATCAAGTTGTCGTCGACGGGCAGGAACGCTTGCAGTCCGGGACTGCGGTGGAAGCCCACAACGTATCGCCTGGCGGATCAGCCGGCGGACCCGCCAGCGGCTCCGGGAACGGCGCCGCTCCCGCGCCTGGCAAGGATTCCGATCCGACTGGAGCTGGCCCAAAGAAGAATAAAAAGCAGGGAAGCCCCAGCTAATGAATCCATCCCGGCCATTTATTCTGCGTCCGATCGCGACGTCTTTGTTGATGGCCGCGATTCTGCTCGCAGGGGCCGTGGCCTACCGGCAACTTCCAGTCTCAGCTCTACCGCAGGTCGATTACCCGACGATTCAAGTGCTGACGTTTTATCCCGGGGCGAGTCCCTCGGTGATGGCGTCGTCTGTAACCACTCCGCTCGAGCGGCAGTTCGGCCAAGTTCCCGGCCTGAACCAGATGACTTCGACCAGTTCGTTCGGCGCGTCGCTCATCACTCTGCAATTTGTATTGGACCTGAATATCGACGTCGCGGAGCAGCAAGTGCAGGCCGCGATTAACGCCGCGACGACCTACCTCCCTACGAACCTGCCCAACCCGCCGATCTACAGCAAGACCAATCCGGCCGATACTCCGGTGCTCACGCTGGCGCTCACTTCAAACACCCTGCCGCTGACCAAGCTTGAGGATATGGCGGACACCGTGCTGTCGCAGAAGATTGCGCAGTTGCCGGGTGTCGGCCTCGTGAGCATCAGCGGCGGAGAGAAGCCTGCGGTGCGGATTCAGGCCAACCCGACGGCGCTGGCCTCGTACGGGCTGAGCCTCGAGGATTTGCGCACGGCGCTGGCCCAGGCCAATGTCAATCAGGCCAAGGGGAATCTGGACAGTTCGCAGCAGGCGTTCACGATTTGGGCCAATGACCAGCTGATGACCGCGGATTCCTACAAGCCCATCGTCATCGCTTACAAGAATGGTGGGCCGGTCCGCATCATGGACGTGGCCAACGTAGTGGACAGCGCCGAAAATGTGAAGCTGGCGGCCTGGAAAAATGATCAGCCCGCGGTGATTGTCAACATTCAGCGGCAGCCGGGCGCCAACATCATCAACGTGGTGGACCGCATCAAGAATTTGTTGCCGCAGTTGAAAGCGTCGCTGCCGACTTCCGTCGATCTTTCGATTTTGACCGACCGCACCACCACCATCCGCGCCTCGGTGGCCGATGTGCAGTTCGAGTTAATGCTGACGGTCGGTCTCGTTGTGCTGGTGATCTTCCTGTTTCTGCGCAGCCTGGCGGCCACCGCCATCCCCAGCGTGGCCGTGCCGCTGTCGCTCGTGGGCACGTTTGGCATGATGTACTTGCTGGGCTACAGCCTGGATAACTTGTCGCTGATGGCGCTCACCATCTCCACCGGCTTCGTGGTGGATGACGCCATCGTGATGATTGAGAACATCACCCGTTACATCGAAGAGGGCGATCCGCCTTTGCAGGCCGCGCTCAAAGGCTCGGAGCAGATCGGCTTCACCATTCTTTCGCTGACCGTTTCGCTGATCGCGGTGCTCATTCCGCTGCTGTTCATGCAGGACGTGGTGGGCCGCCTGTTTCGCGAATTCGCTGTCACTCTGAGCGTGACCATTCTCGTTTCCGCCGTGGTCTCCCTGACGCTGACTCCGATGATGTGCTCGAAAATCCTGCGCCATCAGAAAGATTCGGACAAGGGCTGGTTCTACAAAGCGTCGGAAAATTCTCTGAACTGGATCATCGAACAATACGCCACCATCCTGCGATTTGTGCTGAAGCACCAGCCGGCCACGCTGGTGGTCACGGTCGGAACGCTGGCGCTGACCATCTTTTTGTTTGTGATCGTGCCGAAGGGCTTTTTCCCGGTGCAGGATACCGGAGTAGTACTGGGCATTTCCGAAGCCCCGGCGACGATTTCATTTCAAGCCATGGGAGAACGGCAGCAGGCCCTGGCAAAGGTGATTTTGAAGGATCCGGATGTGGTCAGCCTGTCGTCGTTCATCGGCGTCGACGGTGTGAACATGCTGCCGAACAGTGGGCGCATCCAGATCAACCTCCGGTCGCGGGAAGAAAGAGCGGACGACGCGGAAACAGTCATTCGGCGGCTGCAGGATAGCCTGAAAGACGTGAAGGGAATCACGCTCTATTTGCAGCCGGTGCAGGATTTGACGGTGGAAGACCGCATCAGCCGAACGCAATTCCAATACACCATGGAGGATGCCGACGGGCGTGAGCTGGCCGAGTGGGTGCCCAAGCTGATCGATAAACTGCGCAATTTGCCGCAACTGACGGACGTGGCGAGCGACCAGCAGGAACTCGGGACGCAGGCGTCTTTGGTGATCGATCGCGACACCGCCTCCCGGCTCGGCATTCTGCCGCAGGTAATCGATGACACGCTGTACGACGCCTTTGGGCAGCGGCAGGTCTCCACGATTTTCACGCAATTGAACCAGTACCACGTGGTGCTGGAAGTGAATCCCACGTTCCAGCAGAATCCCGACGCGCTGAAACAGATTTACGTTCACTCTTCCAACGGAACGCAGGTTCCGCTGAGCGCGTTCACGCAATACTCTTCGGAGCTCACGCCGATCGCCGTGAATCACCAGGGGCAATTTCCGGTGGTCACCCTCTCTTTCAACCTGAAGCAGGGCGCGTCACTCGGCCAGGCGGTCGACGCCATCAAGCAGGCGCAGCAAGACCTCGGTTTTCCCGCCAGCATCCACGCGGGATTCCAGGGAACGGCGCAGGCGTTTCAGGCCGCGCTGTCGAACGAACTCATCCTGGTTCTAGCGGCACTGGTGACCGTGTACATCGTTCTCGGCGTGCTGTATGAAAGCTACATTCATCCGGTCACCATTCTCTCGACGCTGCCTTCGGCGGGCGTCGGCGCGCTGCTGGCGTTGCTGCTGATGCACACGGATTTCAGCATCATCGCGCTCATAGGAATCATCCTGCTGATCGGAATCGTGCAGAAAAACGCCATCATGATGATTGACTTTGCGCTGGAGGCCGAGCGCAAGGGCGGCAAGAATCCGGTCGACGCGATTTATGAAGCCTGCCTGCTGCGGTTCCGTCCCATTCTGATGACCACCATGGCCGCGATGCTCGGCGGCCTGCCGCTGGCCCTCGGCGGCGGCACGGGAGCGGAGCTGCGCAAGCCGCTGGGAATCGCGATCGTCGGCGGATTGATCTTCAGCCAGGCGCTGACGCTATTCACCACGCCTGTAGTTTACTTGGCGTTTGACCGGCTGGCGAAACGGCTCGGCCACGGATCGCCGGTGGAATCTCCCGGCCACGCCGGCGCACCCGCGGATTGATCCGTGGCGCATGCTTTAGCTTGCGGAATCTTCTTGAAGCAAACGAACGCTGCGCCGCAACCAAACCCTGCAGACTGAGGCCTGCTCCACTGGAAACCCGTTCCGTCTACTTCTTCAAAAATTGTTGGATTTTTCTCAGCACGCGCGCAAACATGGCCGGCGTCAGTCTTCCCGTCTGTGTATTTTGCTGGCTGGGATGATACGCAGTGAACAGCCGCGGAAGATCCCCCGGCAAAACAAAGCTCGCGTCGTGCGAGAACGGATAAGCAGCGCGCGATGCGATGAGCCCCTGCCGTTTCAGCAAATCGAGGTACGTATTCAGAGCGATCCCTCCGAGCGCAAGAATGGCTCGCGGGCGAACCAGCGCGAGTTCCCGCTCGAGGTAGGGCAGGCAGTTGCGAATTTCCTCAGGCAGCGGCTTGTTGTCCGGCGGAGCGCAGCGAATGGCTGCGGAAATTAGCGCGTTCTTAAGAACCAGCCCGTCAGCGGCGCGTTTGCCCGTCGGTTGGTTCGCAAACCCCACGCGATAAAGTTGCTCGTAAAGAAAATCGCCGGAGCGGTCGCCGGTAAACATGCGCCCGGTGCGGTTGGCGCCGTGCGCGGCCGGGGCGAGGCCGATGATCATCAATTGAGCGTTCGGATCGCCGAACGCCGGAACGGGGCGCCCCCAGTAGGTCCAGTCGCGGTAGGCCCGCCGTTTTACCCGCGCCACTTTCTCCAGATAATCGACGAGGCGCGGGCACTTGCGGCAATGCGTGATCTCATTCTCCAGCACTTCGAGCTGGCCGGGCGGCGTCACTTGGTCCGCGCGCCTTTTAGGAATTGGCGCAGCACCACCGCCTGATTGTGTTCCGGATCGTGCGCGGAGTAGACCAGCGTGAGATTTTCATTTTCTGCTTCGAGTGACTTAATCTGCCGCGCCGGGTCCTTCTTCTCTCTCAACTCTTTCCGGTACTTCGCCGCAAAGCCCTTCCAGCGTTTGGGATCGTGCCCGAACCATTTGCGCAGCGCGTCGGACGGTGCGATTTCCTTCAGCCACAGATCGAGGTGAGCGCGTTCCTTGGATATTCCGCGCGGCCAGAGGCGATCGACTAGTACGCGGACGCCGTCGCTTTTTTCCGGGGATTCATAGATTCGTTTAATCTTCAACACGGTTCCTCCCGCTCAAAAGCTTTTCTAAATCTTTTCTGAAGTTCTCCGAAAAGTATAGGACGCCGTGGGGCTTTTCGACAATTTGTCGATAGGGAATAGGAATTTCAGTTTCACCGCAGGATCCGGATAGCGCGGTGACGCCACCAGCCGATATTTTGGCTGAAGCCGGCGCAGTCCGAGGAAGTCCGAGTCACGCATCGGACCGGCAATTTGAGTCTGGTCTTCGTTTCCGTAGCGCCGAAAATCGAATCGTCGAACAGGGCTGCCGGGATCGGAAAACTGCTCTGGCCGCCCGATGACAGGAAAATATGAAAATCAAAGCCGCCTCGCTCGCACTCTTGATGATGCTCGTCTTCAATCCAGCCGCTCTCGCCGGCAGAAAGCCGGACCGCCCATTCTTCTTTTTTCTTCCCAACCCGGTGACATTTAACGGCGCTGAAATTCCCTCGGGCATGTATCAACTGACGCTGGTAACCAGCAATGCGAGCGTCAACGTCGAATTGTGGAAGAACGGCAAATTCGTGGCCACTGCCTGCGGTACCTGGGTGAAAAGCGGGGTAAAGTTCAAGGACAACGCGGCCCTGTTGCAGATCAACACGGATGGCTCGAGGTCTCTGGCCGAATTTCGCCTGGCGGGCATTGCGAGGTCAATCGTTCTGAATGACCCTGTCGATAGCAAGGTCCAGGCGAATGCGAAGTAGTGGCGCTCGCATGAAACGTGTTCTGATCCCTCGCATGTAAACGATCGCCAGCGGCTGAATCTCGCGCGTCAAGCCAACGATGTCGCCGCGGCGTTATTTTGGCGGAAGCCGGCGCGGTCCGATGAAGTCCGAATCACGCAGAGGCCCGGCGAAACCAAATTGGTTGGCAGCCAATTTGGTTCGCGCACCAATTTGGCTGCCGACCAATTTGAGTCTGGCCTTCGTTTCCGTGGCGCCGAAAATGGAATCGTCAAACAGGGCTGCCGGGATCGCAAACCTGCACTGGCCGCCGAAGGCAGGGAAATATGAAAATCAAAGCCGCCTCACTCACATTCTTGCTGGTGCTGGTTTTCACTCCAGCCGCTTTCGCCAGGAAGAATCCGGAACGCCCGTTTTTCTTTCTTCCCAGCCCGGTGACGGTCAACGGAGCGGAAATTCCCTCGGGAATGTATCAGTTGACGCTGGTAACCAGTAATTCAAGCGTCCACGTTGAATTGTGGAAGGACGGCAAATTCGTGGCCACCGCCAGCGGCAAATGGGTGAAGAACGGGACGAAGTTCAAGGACAATACCATCCTGTTGCAGGTGAACCCGGACGGCTCGCGTTCGCTGATCGAAATGCGCCTGGCAGGCGTCGCGAAAACGATTGTGCTGAATACCGCTTCCGACGCGATCATGCAGTACAGCGCGAAGTGACTCCTCGAAATCTCGGCGGCGGAGAAGTTCAGACCGGGTTGCGTGTCGAACTTCCTGCACGGTTTTGTAGCGCGCGCCTTCAGGCGGGCACTTTGGTGCCAAGCACGTGCCCGCCTGAAGGCGGGCGCTACATGCGCTGAACCCTAGTTGCCGCACAGATTTTCCGCCCGGAACGAACTCCGTGTTCGTCGTCGCAGCCTTGAGCAGTCGTAAGCTCTGCGGCGCTGATTGACTCACTCGCCTGTGGCAGTTAGCATGATGGTTTCCGCTTCCCCTCGAATTGTCAGCGGAACACGCGCCCATGGCCGCAGAAACCAAATCCGGGACGGTGCTGGACCGCATCATCGAGGCGCGCCGCGCCGCGATTGCCCATCGCAAGAAATCTGTTCCGGAGACGGCGCTGCGGTTCGGAGTGAAACACGCCAAGTCGGTACGCGACTTTGCCGCCGCGCTAACCCGCGATTCCCTGAATATCATTTCCGAGCTCAAGAAGGCGTCGCCTTCGCGCGGCCTGATTCGCGCCGACTTCAATCCGGTGGAGCTGGCAAAAGCTCTTGAGGCTGCTGGAGCGGCGGCACTCTCCGTGCTTACCGAAGAAGAATTTTTTCAGGGCGAGCTGAAATATATGCGTGACGCGCGCGCTGCGGTGGAACTGCCGGTGCTGCGCAAGGACTTCATTGTTGATCCGTGGCAAGTGTGGGAGGCGCGGGCGACCGACGCGGATTCGTTCCTGCTCATTGTAGCGGGTCTCACCGACGAAGTTTTGAGCGAACTGCTCGCTCTGGGCCGCGAGTTGGGAATGGAGCCGCTGGTCGAGGTGCACACGCGGGAAGAATTGGCGCGAGCCTTGGCGGCGGGGGCGCGCATTGTGGGCGTCAACAATCGCGACCTGCGCACGCTGGAAGTGCGCGTGCAAACTTCAGAGGACCTAATCGCAGCGATCCCGGACGAATGTGTTGCCGTATGCGAGTCCGGCCTGCGCACGCACGAAGACCTGGCCCGGCTGCGGTCCGCGGGATTTGACGCCTTCCTGATCGGCGAACATTTGATGGCGCAGCCGGACCCGGCCGCCGCATTGCGCGCGTTGCTGGGGACCTAAAGTGGCACAGGCTTCAGCCTGTGGGTTT
>DATGJQ010000097.1:0-20451 GCA_035295105.1 Candidatus Acidiferrales bacterium
CTGGTACGGCCATGACGGCCGGCTCGATCACGTGCTCACCATTCCGTGGCCGAATTCGCTGGGTCTTTTCTACGCGCAGTTCACGCAGTACCTCGGCTTCGTTCCCAACAGCGACGAATGGAAAGTCATGGGGCTCGCGCCCTATGGAAGTCCCGGCGTGAATCTCAGCGAATTTATTTCACTGAACGAGGAAATCTATCGCGTGAATGCGCCGCTGCTCTTCGATCGCAACAACGGCACGTCGGCCATCGCCCGGCGCATGGGCCCGGAACGCACACCCGAAAGCGAAATCGACGACAGCTTCAAGAACATCGCCTTCGCCGTCCAGGATGCCTGCGAAGCCGCGATGATGTCCCTGGTGAAGCTGGCCACGGAAAAAACCGGCTGCCGGAACGTTGGCCTGGCCGGTGGCGTGGCGCTCAATTCCAAGGCCAACGGAAAAATTCAAGCTTCGGGAATGGTCGACAATATTTTTGTTCAGCCCGCGGCCTCCGATGACGGCGTGGCGCTCGGCGCCGTGTATGCGCCGTACCTGGACCATGGCGGGCGCTTGCCCATGAAGCCGATGCGCCACGCGTATCTCGGTCCGGAATTTTCCGACGCTGAAATTGAAAAGGCGCTGGTGACCTACAAGCTGCGAGCGATGCGACTCGAGAACGTCGCCGCCACCACCGCCGAACTCCTGGCCAACGGAAAAATCATCGGGTGGTTTCAGGGGCGCATGGAGTTTGGCCCGCGCGCGCTCGGACACCGCTCCATCCTGGCCGACCCGCGCGATCCGGAAATGAACGCTAAAGTGAATAACGCCGTCAAATTCCGCGAGTGGTGGCGGCCGTTCGCGCCTTCGATGCTGAGAGAAGTGGCCGGAGAATATCTGGAGCACGCCTGCGACTCGCCGTTCATGATTCTCACCAACCCGGTGCGCCCGGAAAAGCGCGATGTGATTCCGTCGGTCACGCACGTCGACGGCAGCGCGCGGCCGCAAACCGTGGAGCAAGAGATCGAACCGCTGTACTGGAATCTGATCAACGAATTCGGCAAGCGCACCGGCGTGCCGGTCCTGATGAACACGTCCTTCAACCTGCGCGGCGAAGCGATCGTGAATACTCCCACTGACGCCATCCGCACTTTCTTCAGTTCGGGAATGGATGCCCTGGTCATCGGCTCATACCTGGTGGAGAAGTGAGCATTGAAAAGGCCGTCCTGCTCCTCGGGCGGCGCGACGAACCAACCGACGGCGTAGCGGATTATTGTGAAAAGTTGCGCGAAGCCGCTGCTGCGCGCGGGTTTTCGTTCGAAATCGCTTCCGTCCCGTGGGCGAAAATGGGATGGGCTGCGGCGCTGGCCGAATTGCGGAGCGCCGCCGCGGCTTGGCGCGACCGCTGGGTTTTTCTTCAATACACAACGCTGGCGTGGTCTTCCCGCGGGTTTCCGTTGCGTGCGCCGGGTGTCCTGGACATCCTCCGAAAAGCGGGAGCGCGGCCGGCGGTCGTCTTTCATGACTTCCGGCCATCGCGCGGATGGGGAATCGTAGGCCACGCGCGCGCTTTTTGCCAGCTGCGCGTCTCGCAACGGGTTTACGCGCGTTCCTCGATGGCGGTCTTCACGGTTCCCGTAGGACAGATCGCCTGGCTCCCTCCGCAGCACGATCAGGCGGTGTTCATTCCGGTCGGCTCCAACTTTCCACTGATCGATTTACCCACTTCAGAAAACGAAGCGCCGTCGTCCTCAATTTTTACCGTCGCGATTTTTGGTATCACCGGAGGCCCGCGAGGTTCCGAAGAAGTTTCCGACATCGCCTACGCATTGCGCGGACTGCAGTCCAAAGGAATTCGCGTGCGCCTGCTGGCCATTGGCAGGGGCACCGAAGTCTTTGAAAAGGAATTGCGCCAGGCGCTGGCTGGAACCGCGATTGAACTTTCGATGATGGGATTGATGCCCGCGGAGGATTTCATTCGCGCTTTGGCCGGCGCTCGCGTCTTGCTGGTGGTTCGCGGGCATGTTTCGAGCCGGCGCGGCAGCGCGATCGCTGCCATCGTGTGCGGCGTGCCCATCGTCGGCTATCGCGGCGAAGAGACCGGCTTCCCCATCACCGAGGCCGGCGTGCGGCTGGTGGACATCGGCGACCGCGACGGCCTCGTGCAGAGCCTCGCGCAGGTTTTGACGGATGAGGATTTATACCGCGAGTTGCGGCAGCGCAGCCTGCACGCCGCGCAGAAATATTTTTCCTGGGACGCCATCGCGTCTCAATTCATTCAGGCCATGTCCGCTAGGTAGTCGTGGGAGACACGCAAACCGCCGTCGAGACGCAAGCTAAAGCATGCGCCACAAGGCTCTACACAATTTGCATTGCCACTTGCGTGTAGTATTCCCCGGCTGCGCCCAGCGCTTTGCACGAACGGCCGAACGCCGAGCAGTAGTCCTGAAACGCCCGCCATTCATGCAGGGGATTGGCGAATTCATCAAAGATCAGGATGGAACCCGGCTGCAAGATGGGGTCAAGCGTCGCCAGCGTGTACAGCGTGGAAGAAAACAAGTCTCCGTCGTTGTGAATCACCAACCTCGATTGCGGCGTGAAATCCCGTAAGAACGGGCGAAGCGTTTCGTTGAACCAGCCCTTCACAAAACGGATGCGCGGATCGGTGGTTTGCGGGATGACCCCGCCGACCGAAAATTCACCCTTCTTCGACTTTCCGGTCACGCTGACCCACTCCTCGGGAATTCCTTCAAAGGAATCGAAGCCGATGAAACGGCTGCGCGGATCGGAATTCAGGCCGCTCCATTTGAAAATCGAGTCGCCGTAGCGCACTCCGAACTCGAGATAGTCGATGGGTTCCTGCGCCAGCAATTTGGATTGCACATCAGCGTAAAGCTCGAAGCGGTGCTTGAAATACGGAATCGGCTCGTTGGCCTTCAGCCACTGATGCATTTGCGCGTTGCCGCCCAGAGCGTTCAGGAAATCGCCCTGGTTCTTGAACATCGAGAACGCCAGGCGCTTTCTGCGAGACTCGCTCATCAGCAGCAAGAGCTTCTTCATCATTCCTCCGCACCAAACATAAAAACCATTTTCCGCTGGATTTCTAACGGGCCGCGCTGGCCGGCACGAAATCCCGCTCCACCAACTGCCCGAATAATTCTACTTGTTCCGGAGAAACGTCCGGCTCCAGAACCGCTCTCGCGTTTTTCGCCGCGCGCGATGCGTCCCGGGAAGAAAATAGCACCAGTCCCTCCGGGTTCTTGCGGACCGAATAGTTTAGCATCAACGCGGAGATGCTCTCGCCGCTGGAACAATCCACGGCGAGTTCGGTTGACCACTTCCGCGCCACATCGGCGCGATTTTTGAGGAATTCAGTGAGCGCCGCGAAATCGGCGCTGAGCGATCCGTGCGTGATCGTAGGCCGGTGCGGCACATTTTGGGGAAGCCGTTCCATGTTCCGGCGCAGGACACTGTTTTCAAATTGAAGAACACCGCAAAGCTGGGGCTGCGTTTGCAAAGCGCGGAGAATGTTTTCGATTCCCGTCCCCAGGCCGAAATATCGAATTTTCCCCGCCCGAATCGCGCCGGTCAGAAATTCCACGAGCTCGTCGGGCAGATCGCCGGAGACAACATAGTCGTGGAGCAAATAGAAATCGATGGTATCCACGCCCAGTTCGCGCAGGCTGGTTTCCAGGCTGGCACGCGCGTCATTCACTCCGAACGCGCCGCCTTTAACCATTCCCTGCGCGCGGCTGCGCAGAACTCCTCGCGCCGCAGGCACGAGCTTCACCAGCCGCCGCCCCACCTGCATTGCTAGACGAAGGGCATTCGTACGCCGCGGCGGAGCGATGCCGAACTTTGTAGTGATGGTGACTTCCGCCCGGCGCCCTTTCACGAACCGGCCGAGCACACCTTCGGACTCTCCGTATCCGTAATAGCGCGCCACGTCGAAATGGCGCACCCCGGCATCAAACGCCGCACCCAGAACCTGGTGCGCCTTTTTTTCGCCGATGCTGGTAATGGCGCCGCATCCGTATCCAATCACGGGAATCGGGATGCTAATACCCGGCACAGTGATCTGCCTCATGCGCTTCGCCTGCGGCACTGGCGTTGCATTTCACACCGCCGGCCATGACGCCGGCTGCCTGCGCCTCTCATGAACAAAGCCCTTTCACACGGTCCGCAATGCGCAGGCAAAGCGCCAGGATCGTCAGCGTCGGGTTGGAACGAGCGCTGGTTGGAAACACCGCGCTGCTGCCGATGTAAAGATTCTCGATTCCGTGCACCTGGCACTGCGGATCGACGACGCCCAACTGCGGAGTTCTGTGCATTCGCGTGGTGCCCATGTGGTGCGCGGAATCGTGCGCCCGTTCGAGCCACGCCGCCGGATCTTCAAAGATGGCCGCCTGCTCCAGATCGAAGGTTCCAAGCCCCAGCCTCGCGAATTCACCCGCCAGTTGCGTGATGAATTCGGACAGCGTTCGGCGCTCCAGCTCCCCCAGTTTCCAGTCCAGCCGCACGCGCGGCATGCCCAAGCGGTCGCGCGTTTCACTGAGCAGAACGCGGCTTTCCGGATTCGGCGCCATCTCGCATTGCGCGCCAAAAAAGATTGGCCCCCATTGGGGAGTTCCCGCGCGCTTCTGCACGCGAAGGCGGTACGCCAGACGCAGCAGTTCGGCAGGATTCGCCAGCGACCGGCCGATCAGTTGCCGCATCTCGGCAACATTTGAAACGCTCCTTCCAATCACCGCCCGGAAAAGTTTTTTCATCGCGACAATGCCGGAGTCCGGCGCGGGCTCAAAAGTGAGGTTGGCGTGGACGCTCAGCAACTGCTTTTCCGTCTGCTGGCGCTGGGTGAGCGTCACAAGCGGCGCGTGTTTCAATCCTTTGACGAAAAATGACTCGAAGAGATCCTGCAGATGGGCCCGATTCCCGGTCAAAACATTTCCGTAGTTCAAATGAACGTGTTCCTGAAAGCAGCGACCCACCAGATCGTTCCGGTTGCCCACGCCGTGCGGTTCCACGCGGTCGGAAGCCAGCAGCAGCCGCGCAGTTTCGATTCCGCCGCAGCAGATGATGTAGTAGCGCGCTTTCGCCGAGCCTTTTTTTCCGTCGAGAGTGCTGAACTCAACGCTTTCGACCGCCATTGCGGCATCGTTGGTAACGACAGCCGTTACGTTCGCGTGGAGCAGTACCGTCACATTCGGCGCAGTCTTGAGTTCCTGCCGATAGGTCATTCCGAAATTCGGTTTCGGACTCCATCGCGAACATTCCATGTACAGCTTATCGGGATCGAAGGACGGCGGCGTGATTCCATGCGAAGCGCAAAGCTCGGCATACGGAATTCGAGGGCCCAGATGCAAAACGCGTTCCGCCCGGTCGTAGTAGGGGTCGAGTTCCGCGCGGGAAATTGGCCATCCGCTGTATGGCACCCAGCTGCGCTCCTCGAAATCGAATTCGTCGAAGCGAAGGGCCTGCCCTCCCCATAACGTGGTGGTCCCGCCAAAAATTCGAGCGCGGCCCTCATGGATGCCGGTGTGCCGCAGTCCGGTAATTTCACTGTCGTATAGCTTCTGTGAATCGGGCTCGGAACCGAACCCGCCGCTTTCCAGGAGCAATACCTTGCTGCTGGTTCCCAGAAATTCCCTGGCGATGGTGATGCCCGCCGCACCTGCGCCAAGGATGCAGACATCGGCAGCGAAGGAAGTCCCATCACTGAAGTGATTAAAATCCTCGATCAACTCGAAGCGGCCTCCGGGGATTCCGAAGGGCAGTATACACTGGGCTCCGCGGCTTCCGGCACCGTTGGAACTCCGGACTCGTTCAGGATAAAGTTACCAAGGATTGCCGTACTCGCCGTGCGAGTCAGATGACGCGGTAGAGAACGGAAGGGAGTCTGGGAGCTGCGCGCGGGAATGAATTCTTCACCGGTGGAATCGAGATCGAGCGCCGTGCCGCGCGAATCGCCCGAAGCATCTCCGGCGGCGGAAACGGCAACCGGGGAACGCAGCCGCATTCTGTATCTGTCGTCCCACGTGGTTCAGTATTCTTCTCCGCTGTTTCGGCGAATGGCGCAGGATCCCCGCCTCGAAATTCTGATCGCCTACTGCACGCTGCAAGGCGCGACTCCCTCCATCGATCCGGAATTTGGCGTGGAGGTCGGCTGGGACATCCCGGTTCTGGATGGTTTCCCCTGGGTGGAGATGCCGAATCGCTCCCCGGTTCCGGGCCTGGGACGTTTCTTCGGCCTGCTCAATCCAGGAGTATGGAAAGTGATTCGCGAGGGCCGGTTCGACGCCGTCATTCTCACTGGATATTTTTATTGCACAGCCTGGATCGCGCTGGCGGCGGCCAAATGGACCGGTACTCCCATCCTGTTAGTCACGGACTCGCACGGCTTGAAAAGCTGGCGCGCGCAATCGCCCAGGAAAATGCGCTTCAAAAAGTGGCTGGTGCGGCGGATTTTTTCGCTCGCGGATGCGATTTTAAGCCTGTCATCCGGGGGCGTGGAATATTTTAAGTCCCTCGGTTTTCCGGCTCAGGAAATTTTCCTTGCGCCCTTCGTGGTGGACAACGATTGGTGGACGGCGCGAGCCGCGCAGGCGGATCGCAACGCCGTGCGCGCCGCGTGGAATGTTCCGAGCGACGCGAAGATCGCTCTGTTCTGCGCCAAGCTGCAGCGCTGGAAAGGCCCGATGGATCTGCTGGAAGCGTTCGCCCGCGCGAGGGTCCCGAATTCTTATCTGGTCTTCGCGGGGGACGGTCCGGAACGGTCCCAACTGGAAAAGCGGGCGGCAGAACTCGGGCTTGCCGATCGCACCCGCTTTCTGGGTTTTGTCAACCAGTCGCAACTTCCAGCGACCTATTGCGCCGCGGATTTGTTCGTTCTGCCGTCGTTGTTTGAACCGTTTGGGCTGGTCGTGAATGAAGCCATGCTTTGTGGCCTCCCGGTTGCGATCAGCGATTCCGTCGGCGCGAAATTTGACCTGGTACGCCCGGGCGAAACCGGCTACGTATTTCCCACCGGAGATGTGGACGCCCTGGCCGCGATCCTGGGCCAAATTCTGGCGGATCCGGAAAAACGCTCGCGCATGAGTGTCGCGGCCCGCAACAGAATGGAAACCTGGTCGCTGAAGGAGCATACGGAGAGCGTGGTGCGAGCCGTTGAATGGGCCAAAATCGAAAAGAAGAAGCGCACGCGAGCTTGATTCAAACATGGAAGACCCGCCTGTGGCGCACGATTTAGCTTGCGGATTTTCAATCGCCCATCGATCCAATCGTTATCGATCGTCATCAACATCCGTTATCAATACGACGTTTCGACTTTGCACCGCACAAGTCGGGTGGCATACTACCCGTGGCTAAATTTAATGCAACTTACCACCACAGGCGGTCTTAGCGGCAATCGACAGATCAAAGCGGCAGCCATCGGCCTGGTCGTTATGGGCGTGATTTGGGAGCTAGCCGTCTGGATCGTCGCGGGCTCGGACAAGAATTTGATTATGTTCGGGCTCACGCTGGTGGTGATTGCGCTGGTCGTTCATATTCTCAATGACTGGCGCGGCGGAGTTCTCGTCTTCCTGGTCTGGCTTCTGTTTGAGGATCTCGCCCGCAAGTATCTCGGTAACAGCCTGGTCGTATATTTTGCCAAGGACTTCCTGGTTGGCATCTGCTACTTCTCTTTCTATTTCGCCAAGCGAAAAGGAGAAGTGGAGGTCTTCAAGCCGCCTTTTATCGTGCCGCTCGGAATCTTTTTTGGGCTCGGTGTCGTCCAGATCTTCAACACGTTTTCACCCAATATCCTGTACGGCCTGTTGGGGCTGAAGCTCTACTTCTACTACGCTCCGCTGATGTTTCTCGGCTACGCGATGCTGAATCGCCCGGCCGACCTGGATAAGCTGCTCAAGGTGAGCCTGGTCGTGGGAATCGTGATTTCGGGCTTGGGAATTGCCCAGTCCGTTTTGGGAGTCAGCTTTTTGACCCCGGAAGACACCCAGGCCGAGATTTATGAAATGTCCCACCTGGTGCGATACACTCCCGTGTCTCACCAGGAAGTGTTCGCCCCCAGTTCGGTGTTCGTGAGCGCGGGCCGTTTTTCCTTCTACCTGATTTTGCTCTGGATTCTGGCCATGGGCGCTCAGGGATATTCCCTGCTGGCACGGAAGTCCGGCTCGAAGTACGGATTCATCGGGATTGGAGTCGTGACCGTTGCGGTTATGGTCACCGGAACGCGCACTCCGTTCGTGTTCGTGATTGGCAGCGCGTTCGTGATGACCGCCGCATTCCTGTGGGGCGCTCCGTGGAAGTGGGGCCAGGGACATCGCCTGGTGAAAGCCTTGCGTCGCGGCTTCCTGATTGGCGGACTCGGCCTGCTGCTCATGGTCGAAGTATTTCCCGCCGTCATTGGAGGCAACTGGCTGTTCTTCACCGAAACGCTGTCCTTCAGCGGCCAGGGATCCGAACTCGGGGCCCGGACCTGGGACTACCCGGTGCAAAACCTCCTTGCGGCTGTCAGCGAAGGTGACGTGGTTACCGGGCACGGCATCGGGATGTCCTCGCTCGGAATGCAGTACGTCTCGCGATTTCTCAACGAACCCATGCCCGGATATGCAGTTGAAAGCGGCTACGGCTCCCTGCTTGTCGAGCTGGGAATTTTTGGCCCCATCCTCTGGCTGTTCTGGGTCTCGGTTTTGCTCTGGCAGGGTTGGAAAGTGGTTCGAAAACTTCGCCAGACTGTGTATTTCCCGGTAGCTTTCGCGATCTGGTGGTATGCGGTTGTCGCTCTCGTTTTGCTGATGTACTTCGGGCTGCAGTTCTACCAGAACTTTGTGAATAACGCCTATCTGTGGTTGCTGATCGGCGTGCTCTATCGCCTCCCCAAACTCGCAACTATGCCTCAGCCCGTCCCCATCCCCAGACATTTGCGCTCCGTGCCCCGTTGGCGGCTGGCGCTGCTTGGCAGGTAGGCCGAGTGTGCGGCATAGCCGGGATTGCCACCACACACCCTGACGAAGCGTTGCGCCCAGCAGCCGACCGCATGGCCGCTTCCATGAAGCACCGCGGACCGGACAGCCAGGGCGTGCAGGAATTCCCGTCCTGCCTGCTGGTCAACGCGCGGCTCTCCATCATCGACTTGAGCGAGCGCAGCCGCATGCCCATGTCCAGCGCGGATGGGCAGACGTGGATCACCTACAATGGAGAGAGCTATAACGCCGCCGAATTGCGGGCCGGCCTGGAAGAACGCGGCCATTCGTTTCTTACGACATCTGACACCGAAGTTGTCCTGCACCTTTACCAGGAATATGGCGAGCTCTTCGTAGAAAAACTTCGCGGCATGTTTGCCTTTGCAATCTGGGACTCGCGCGAAGGAAAACTGCTGCTCGGACGCGATCGCCTCGGCATCAAGCCTCTGTATCTTCACCAATCGGGCGGGCAGCTGGTCTTCGCATCGGAGCTGAAGACCCTCCTTGAATCCGGTCTCGTTCCTCGCCGGCTCGATCCTGCCGGTCTGCGGGCGTTTCTTCAGTTGGGACATATTCCGCCGCCGTGGTCCGCGCTGCGCGGTGTCACGCCGCTGGCGCCCGGGCATATCGGAGTCTGGAAGGATGGGCAGTGGCGAACCGAAGCGTACTGGTCGCTGTCACCCCATGCATCGGCGCCGCGCGCGAATGATCGTCTGGCAGCGGAGCTTTCAGAAGTTTTGCTGGACGCAATGCGCAATCATCTCGTCTCGGACGTGCCGGTGCTGATTTTCTTGAGCGGCGGCACGGACTCTGCGTGCCTCGGCGCGTTGGCGCGGGCCGCCGGAGCACAGAATGTTTCCGCGATGACCGTCGGATTCGGCGAAACCGAATTCGATGAAAGCGGTCCGACCCGCCGCACAGCGGAAGCTCTGGGCATTCCACTCGAAGTCGTGAAGCTGGAAGCTCGGCGCGTGGAAGCCGATCTGGATCACGCCATCTGGGCGCTGGACGAGCCTTCCGTCGACGGATTGAATTCCTACTGGATCTCAAAACTGGGCGCTGAAGCCGGATTCAAAGTCGCGCTGTCCGGCCAGGGTGGCGATGAGCTGTTCGGCGGATACGATTCGCTGGCCTGGTTTGAAAGATTCAACAGCGTCGCGCGCTGGGCCCGGCCGCTGCCCGCGAATCCGCTGGGCAAATTGCTGGACCAGGACGCTTTCCCGTTTCGCTGGCGCAAGCTCTCCTACCTGATCGGCGCGGACGATCCGTTCGTGGCGGCGCAACTCGCGGTGAAGCTGCTCTTTCTGGATCGCGATGTCGCGGAGCTACTGACTCCGGCGTTCGGCCACAACGGCCATCCGCCGGAGGCTCGCGAGCACCTCGAGTTTTGGTCCCGGCAAGTCGAGAAAGAAGATCTCCGCGAGCGCCTGGCCTTCATGGACATCCACACGCACCTCGAGCCGCGGCTGCTGCGCGATCTGGACGCCATGAGCATGGCGCACAGCATCGAAGTGCGTCCGGTGTTCCTCGACCATCGCGTGGTGGAATTTCTGCTTCCTGTTCCGTCCAGCATTCGTATGCAGCAGAAGCGGCTCCTGCTCGATGCGGCCAAAGCTTTCCTGCCACCTCCTCTGCTCGCCGATCTGGCGGCGCGGCGGAAGCGCACCTTTACGTTTCCGTTTCAGCGCTGGCTGTCGCACGATTTACGAAATGTTTTGAAGGACGCCTTTTCGCCGGACCGCCTTCGCCGCACCGGGATTCTCGAGCCGGCGGCCGTGAATCGCCTCTGGGCGCACTACGAGCGTTCGGAAGGCGCGGTGGGCTGGTCACGAATCTGGAATCTTTTCGTGTTGCAGCGCTGGTGTGAACTCATGCAAGTGAGCCCGTAGGGAGAATCGTCAGGTCAATGCCACGCGCGCGAATCTTCGTTGTTTCTCCCTTTATCGACAAACGCCACGGTACCGAACGGCGCATCGCCGAATGGATTACCCGCCTGCCCGAAGACTATGAGATCCATATTTACAGCCAGCGTGTCGAAGATGTAGACCTCACGCGCATGCGCTGGCACCGCATTCCGCGGATTCCCGGCCCGCACCTGTTGAATTTTTTGTGGTGGCTGGCCGCCAATCATTTGTGGCGCGGGTGGGACGCGCGCGTGCGCGGCCTTCGCCCCGATCTGACGTACACCGCGGGAACGAACTGCTGGGATGCCGACCTGATTTCCATTCACATCGTGTTCGCCGAATTTGTGCGCATGTCCGAACACGAATTGCGCTTTCTCGGCAGCCCGTTGCGTTTCTGGCCGCGCCTGATTCACCGCTGGCTGTACTACAAGCTGATCATTTTTCTGGAAAGCCGCATGTACACTAATCCCAAGACCGGACTGATCCTGATCGCCCAAAAAACCGCGGACGATTTGAAGCGCCACTATGGAATTAAAGGCCCGCTGCCAGTGGTCTACATCGGCCTGGACCAGAAAATTTTCAATCCGGAGTTGCGGCTGCACAACCGGCCGGAAGTTCGCGCGCAGCTCGGGCTGGGACAGGATCAATTTGTTCTGGTGGTGGTCGGAAACGATTGGAAAAAGAAAGGCCTGGTCGCGCTGATCGAGGCGCTGGCCCGCTTGAAGGAACTTCCGCTGGTCCTGGTCGTCGCGGGCAAGGACGATGCGACTCCATACCAGAATCGCATACGAGAACTGGGCTTGGAGGGAAAAGTGAAATTCTGCCCGTCACGCGCGGACGTGCAGTGGTACTACGCCGCTGCGGACGTCTACGTCGGCCCGTCGCTCGAAGATACTTTCGCGCAGCCTCCGGCCGAAGCGATGGCCTGCGGGCTGCCCGTGATCACGACAGCGACGAACGGAACTGCGGAAATCATGACCGACGGCGTGGATGGGCTGATTCTAGAGGATCCCAACGATGTGGCGGGCCTAGCCGAGAGAATCCGCTGGTTGTACCAGCATCCAGCGGAAAGGATCCGCATGGCGGAGCATGCCGCACGAACCGCCGGCGAATATACCTGGGATCGCAACGGCGTGGAGATGCGCGCGATTTTCGCGGATGCGCTGGAACACCGGGGAAATACGGGCAGTCATTCTCCCGTACAGGAACAGGCGAAGTAGCGCCGGCGTCCGGCTAACGCACCAGGCCTTCACGCGCGCTGCTTCGGATCCGTGGCGCGATACCAGACCACGAATTTCCGCAGGCCTTCCTCCAGCGTCGTTTGCGGCCGGTAGCCGAAGAGTTTTCCGGCCTTCGAAATGTCCGCCCAGGTCAACGGAACATCCCCCTGCTGGAGACCTTCCCGCTGAATATTCGCCTTCTTCCCCGTAGCGCATTCCAGTAGGCGAACCAGCTCCTTAAGTTTCACAGGCGAGGAGTTGCCCAGATTGCAGATTTCAAATGGCGCCCCATTCGCCGGCGAGAAATCGTAATCGAGCGCCCCCAAAACTCCGGCGACGATGTCGTCCACGTAGGTGTAGTCGCGCCCGGTTTCTCCGTCGCCGAAAATCGGGATCGGCTTCCCCGCTTCCATTCTCGCGATGAATTTGTGGATGGCCAGGTCGGGCCGCTGCCGCGGCCCGTACACGGTAAAAAATCGCAGGGCCACGACCGGCAATTGGTAAAGATGCGCGTAGGTGTAGCAAAACATTTCCCCGGAAAGCTTGGTGGCGGCATAGGGCGAGATCGGACGCAAGTCCGTTTGCTCTTCCGAAAACGGCGCGCGGCTCGTGGCGCCGTAGACAGAACTGGAAGACCCGAATATCAGGCGCGAAACCTGAAACTCCCGGCACAGCTCCAGCAAATTGACGGTACCAGCCACGTTCACCTGCTCGTACAGCCGCGGCTGCTCGATCGACGGGCGAACGCCGGCCCGCGCCGCGAGGTGAATTACCGCCTCCGGCCGCACCCTCGCGAAGATTTCCCGCAGGCCGTACATCGCGCAGATATCCTGATCGAAAAATTCAAACGGTCCGGCTGTGCGGATCGTTTCGAGATTCGCTTTCTTCCAGATGGGGGAATAAAACTCGTCGAGGTTATCCACGATGCTCAGATGGGCATTGCGTCGAAGCAAAGCTTCCGCCATGTGCGAGCCGATGAATCCGGCGCCGCCGGTCAGCAAGACGCGCTTCGCATTTCCGCTCATGCGACGTTCTCCCTCAACCTCGAACAAGAAACAGAAAGCGTAACAGCAAATCGAGATGCAGCATAGAGAGACTGGGACAAGTGTCACAGATCGTGTAGCGCCCGCCTTCAGGCGGGCACCTGTACATTTGCGAAATGCCCGCCTGAAGGCGGCCGCTATAAACTGAGGCTGGTCTTCTCAACCCATGCCACAGTTCCGCCGCGTGATGTAGACTCTCCCGATGCTCTCGAATGAATGGAAGCGGCAAGCCACCGCGCGCCCATGAGCGAGATCGTCGGACTTTTCACGGACGTGCTTCCGGCCGGCGGCGTCCAGCGCGCCAGCCGCCACGTGGCCGCCGTTACCGCGAGGTTCGCCGCCGAACGCGGCATGGCGGCACGCTTTCTGAGTCTGAATGATCCCCATGGATTGCACACCGTTCGCGTGGGCAGTCTGGAATTTTCCGCTACCGGGTATGGCGGCAGCAAAGCGAAATTTGTGCTTGCCGCACTCCAGGCTGCCGGCCAACGCCCCGCCATGGTGATGGCACTTCATCCGCACTTGTCGCCGATCGTATCCGCCATGCGCGCCCGCAGTGGAAACTTTCGCTCCATCATTTTCACCCACGGCATCGAAGTCTGGAAGCCGCTCGGCTGGCCTCGCGGTGCTTCGCTGCGCCGCGCGGATCTGGTACTGGCGCCCAGCGCCGACACCGTTCAGCATTTGATTTCCCAGCAGCACATTCTTCCAGCTAAAGTTCAGCGCCTCCCGTGGGGACTCGATCCGGATTTTGAAGCGCGGATCGCGTCTTCCGGCGCCGTGGCGCCGCCTCCGAATTTTCCCCGCACTGGCCGGATTGTCCTCGCAGTCGGCCGCTGGGATCGCGCCGAGCAATACAAGGGCGCGGACACCCTGATCGCCGCGCTACCGAATGTCCTGCAAGCGGCTCCCGATGTCTCCCTCGCGCTGGTAGGCGACGGCGACGACCGTCCCAGGCTCGAACAACTCGCCCGCGATCTGAAAGTTTCGGAACGCGCGCACTTTCTCCACGGTCTGACCCTCGAACAGCTGTTCGCGTGTTATTCCGGCTGTGACGTTTTCGCGCTGCCCAGCAGGGGAGAAGGCTTCGGCCTCGTTTTCCTGGAGGCCATGGCACACGCCAAACCGGTGATCGGAGGCGCCCATGGCGGGATTCCGGACATCGTCGAAGATGGCGTTACCGGGCTGCTCGTGCCGCACGGAAATGTGGAGCGTCTCGCCGGCGCGCTCGAATCCCTCTTTGCAAATCCGGACCGCGCAAAAGAAATGGGCGCGCGCGGCAGGGAGCGTGTGGAGAAACATTTTTCATTTGCGCAATTTCAACTCCGCCTGACGAAGATTCTCGGCGACGTGCTTGCGCAACAACACAGACCGTAGAACCTGGCCTCTCAGAGACAGGGCGGCAGAGTATAATTCGCGGCAGGGAAAGCATCGCAGAATTTCCCAAGCTGCCGGGTTCGCGCCAACCCAGGGCCGGACCGTGCGGCGCTCGCCGTCAGGCGAGCACTTGCTTGCGCCAAAGATGCCCGCCAGAAGGCGGGCGCTACAACGCGTCACGCTCAACTTCCTATGCGCCTGTTGCATGTGACCCAATCCTATTATCCGTTTCTTGAGCAGGGCGGACCTACCGTCAAGGTCAGGGCGCTCGCGCGCGGATTGGCGTCGGCTGGACATGCGGTGACGGTCCTTACGGCCGATCTCGGATTGGACGCCGCGAAGCGGGAACTCTCCGGCGCCGTCGCCAGCCGCTGGGGATTCGAAGCGCGGCAAGACGGCGTGGAGGCCATTTATCTTCGAACGCGGGCCCGCTACCGCGCCTTGACCTGGAATCCAGGCGTCGCGCCGTTCTGCCGCGACCGCCTCGGTGATTTCGATCTCACGCACATCTACGGTCTTTACGACCTGATCGGGCCGCGCGTCGCCGGCGCGTGCCGCCGCCTTGCGCAGCCGTACGTAGTAGAGCCCATGGGCATGTTCGTCCCTATCGTGCGCAGCATTTGGATCAAGCGGCGGTATCACGACACGCTCGGCGGGCGGCTGCTTCGCGGGGCCAGCCGCGTGATCGCCACCGCGGAGCAGGAGCGCCAGGAATTTCTGGAAGGCGGCATCCCGGATTCCAGGATTGTCGTCCGCCGAAACGGAATCGAAGTTCCCGCGACCTTTCCGGCCCCCGGATTCTTCCGGAACCAATGGGAGATCGCGCCCGATGCAAAACTTGTACTTTTTCTGGGGCGTCTCGTATCTAAGAAAAGCCCGGATTTGATGTTGGAAGTTTTTTCTCGCTGGAAGCAGCGCGGAAATGGAGCGAGGGGATCGGTTCTGGTCATGGCCGGTCCGGATGAAGGCGACGGATTCCGCCAGCAGCTCGAAGCGCTCGCCGGCCAGATGGGTTTGAAGAGCAGCGTGCGGTTTACCGGCCCGCTCTACGGCGACGCCAAGTGGGCGGCGTACCGGGACTCAGACGTGTTCGTATTGCCGTCGCAGAACGAGAATTTCGGCAACACCGCGGCGGAAGCGGTGGCCTGCGGAACTCCGGTGCTGGTCACCGACCGCTGTGGAATCGCACCGCTGGTGGATCAGCGCGCGGGCCTGGTGGTGCCGCATGATTGCGCAGCGCTCGAAGAAGGTTTGGCTAAAATTTTGGATGATCCCGCGCTCGCTGCCCGCTTGCGCACAGGAAGCCAGGAAGTCGCGAACTCGCTCAGCTGGGCGGAACCACTCGCGCAAATGGAAAGTCTCTACGAGGCCTTAATCTCGGAGCGGCGCCGGCGATGAACAAGCGCCCGATGATTCGGGCGTGCCGGCTGGTAATTCACCTGTAAATTTAAGTCGGCACCGTCGCGAATTATCCCAACTTGCGGCAGAGGACCTGGTACTGCGTGCCCAGGGGCGCGCGATTCACAACGTCCTCGATCTTCCTGAGCGCGCGCAGCGCTCGCGGAAAGATGAACCGGAAATCGGTGCGCACGATTTCAAACCCGCCATCGCGCAGCAACTTTCTCGCCTCGGGCGGAGTCAGCGTGATGGCGTCGCGATCGAACGCGCAGCGCGACATCACGTAGCGCGTCGCCAGGCTCCACGGATTGTTTTCCCAGAACGAAAAAATGCCCCCCGCGCGCAGGGCCTTCTGCACGATGGCCACGGCGGCCGCGCGCTGCTCCGGTAAAATGTGATGGAACACTCCATTGCAATAAGCGAGATCGACGTTCCCGGCAGGCTGAAATTCGCCAATCGACTCGTAGCGGATTTGCGCGTTGGCGTGGCGCTTTCTCGCCAGCTCCAGCGATTTTACCGACACATCGATGCCCACCGCGGATTTCGCCTGGAGCGCGTCGAGAAGCAGCGGAGTGGTGGCGCCATCGCCGCAGCCGAAGTCCAGCAGCGAATCAACCGGCTGCCCCATCGCGTCCAGGCAGCGCTTCAGCCACGCCACGCGGCCCTCGGCAAAATACTCGCGGCTCTCTCCGGAGGGCGCAATGGCGCTGGATAAAGCCTCTTCGTACGCCGCAGCGTAGTGATCGAAGAGATCCTCGGCATCGCTCATCGGCGGGACATCCCGAGAACGCTGAGGAAGAAGCTCGAGAGCACTACCTGAAAACCGAGGGTGAAGGAGACCACGCCTGGAATCACGATGCGCAGCGTTTTTTCAGGATCGAGCGGCCCGAATTGCCGAACGCGCCAATATTCCAGGCCCAGGATCCAGGCGCCGGCTCCGGCGAGAATCAGCAGCACCCCCACGATGAGTCCAACCTCCAGCGTGACGTAGCGAAACATGCGATTGAGGCGAGGATCCTCAGGCAGCAGGCCCTCGGATATCACAAACACTTTGGTGAAGGTTGCGAACACCACCGACTGAAAACCGATCAAGATCGCCATGGCCGCAAAGAGCAGCGTGTGAATATCGAACACCACGTTCCCGATCGCCCGCGGCCCCGGCAGCAGCACCGCGCTCACGATCACGCCCAGCACAAACAGCGCGATGCCCGGATACAGGAACAACCATCGCGGGCTGTACAGCAAAAGAAAACGCAGGTGCCGCCAGCCGTCGCGCCAGGTGCGCAGGTGCGGCGGGCGGTCGCGGCGGTCCGGAGAAAGCGTGGTGGGAATTTCCGTGACCCGCAAGCCGAAGGCCGTGGCTTTCACCACCATCTCCGTCGCAAATTCCATGCCCAAAGTTCGCAGGCCGAGTTCCTCAATGGCATCCTTGCGAAACGCGCGCAGCCCGCAGTGAAAGTCGCCCACGGGACTCTTGAAAAACAATCGCCCGAGGCCGGTCAGCACGGGATTGCCAAGGTAGCGATGCAGCGGCGGCATGGCTCCGGGCAGGATTTTCCCGCGGAAGCGATTGCCCATCACCAGGTCATATCCCTCGCGCAACTTGGCCACGAATTCATTCAGCTGCGAGAAATCATAGGTGTCATCCGCGTCGCCCATCAAAATGAATTCGCCATGCGCCGCGGCGATTCCGCTTTGCAGCGCGCTGCCGTAGCCGCGCGTCTCCACCGGGACCACGCGCGCCCCGAATTCCCGGGCGATCTCCTGCGATCCGTCCGTGCTGCCGTTATCGGCAATCACCACTTCGCCGCGGATGCCGTGCAGTTCGAGGGCAGCAATGGCTTTCTTCACGCATAGGCCCACCGTCGCCGCTTCGTTCAGGCACGGCATGACAACCGAAAGCTCCAGGTCGTCGCGACCGTCCGCGATCCCTGAAACCAGGTCGATTTCCACGGTCGAATTCATGCCCTCAAACCCTGGCGCCTTTCTCCGCCCCCAGCGGAGCGGTCCGTTTGCACAAACTGAACTGTAACTCATCCCGAATGTGGCGAAAAGGGGCGGGTGACGTACCCGTCGCGACAGTCTTGATTTTCCGGGTGGCCGCTCCTTCGCGGGTTTCGAAGGGGCGGAGGGGTTGACTGTTGTTCCAGGCGCGGCCCTTTCAGCGAACGGGGTCAATCCGGATCAAGCCGTGCTTGGGATTCGCGTAGAAGGAAAAGCTGCTCCACGGCCAGTCTTTCGGGTGAGCGACCAGTTTTCTTTTCAGCGGATTCATATGCATGTAGTGAAGCTTTTCGATTCTCTTCTTCAGGCTCCAGACATTGAAGTCGTAAAACCTCCGCTGCCAAAAGCGCGGCAGTATCTCTTCCCTGGCAAAGGACAAATTTAATTGCCCCGCGGTCTTGCGCTTGTTGCGACGCAGGCGGCGCGAGACCCGCTGCTTCAGGACCTGTATCACCGTGGAAGGCGTTCCCGTCGTGGGTTCACTCGTGAGAAGATGAACGTGATCTGGCATCACAACGTAACCCACCAGGGAGAAGCCATAACGGTCGCGCACTTCGCCAAGAATACTGACAAAAGCGTTCCTCGCCCGAACCGAACTCAGCAGGGGAAGGCGTCGATAACACGTAAACGTAATGAAGTGCAGATGCCCGCGTCCGTACTGGCGGATTAGTTTGTTGGCCATCGGCCGAACTTCAAAAGCCAGACCCTTTCAAAAACGGAAAGGGTCGGCCACCCGAAACAGCAACACCATTATCCTAGCATTGACATATTAGAGTGGTATCATCCAGCCGCGAGCAAAGGTCAAGAGGAAAAACGCAGAAAGGGTGCGCCACCCGCCATTGGCATCTTCAGTTGACACCTGGAAACGGCGCTAAAATATTGCCCGCATTGTTACCAATGAAACCCTGTGGGCCTTCGGGGTGCAAGAACCAATGAAAATGAATTATCGAACGATTGGATTGTGCCTGTTAATTGCCATGCTTGAATTCTCGCTGGGGGGGTTCGCTAGACTCAGCAATGAGCGCCTCAGCTCTTCTTCACAATCTCGAAGTGTTGCTGCAAATGATGCGAGCTTCGATCCATTGCAGCAACTCAAGAGCAGTTTTCCAGAAAGCATTAAACTTAACGAAAAGCGAAGATTAATAGAATTTTGTCCGGACGAGACGTGTGACGGTTTTGTGGCCTCAACTGATGTACCGATGTCCACCGTCAAAGATTTCGCCTATCTGTATGTGTACTACTTCTCTGACTACCTTGCTTATCTTCCAGAATGGCGCGAACATGCTGATTCGAAAACAGTGGCGGTACATGTGCTTTCAGAACCGGAATACCAGAATTGCAAGAAGGAAAATGATCGTGAGACAGCCCGCTGCGTGCTAACCGACTTGAGCCGCAATGGACGGATCAAATTAATTTTTATCCGTTACGATGAGGGACATCGTAACGTTGTGCCCCAGAGCATCGTCGAGAAATTAAAACAAAAGAACCCGGGATCAAAATTAAAGTGAGAAGTGGTCGGGCGGGTGGCCCAGCCTTTGAAATGCGTGTGTATTGCTCCCCTCTAAAACTGGACACCTCAATTAGGTAGAATCAGGGCCTCCAAAAACAGGAGGCAACATGAGCAGGAAACCACGCGTAGATCGGTCCCCCTGAGCTGCCCCCTAGCTCCGCGCACGAGATCATACGACATTCTCCTCGGCTGACGAGCGGTTTTCCGGCGTCGCGATCTCCGCGGATCGAGGAGGATCGCCGCCGTCGTGGCTGTGGGAAAGTGGGAATCCCGCGCCTTCTGCGGGATTCCCAAGCGCAGAGGAAAACCTGGGTTCGGTTTTCCTCGCAGCGGCTTTTCCACAGCCTTTTTCCCCGCCGATTTCGCGCGCAAACGCTGCCGGCGTCCGGTACCCCAAGCTGCTGTGCGGCCGCTCGTGGTTGTACTCTTCTCGCCACGCCGCGATCTTTCTCCGGGCGTCGAACAGGTTCTGGAACCAATTGGCGTTCAAGCATTCGTCCCGCAACTTCCCGTGAAAACTTTCCACGTGCGCGTTCTGCACCGGCTTTCCGGGTTCAATGTGTATCGCTTCGATCTTTCGCTCCAGGCACCACGCCAGAAAATGCCGCGGGTGGCGCACCCGTCGCGACGATAGTGATTTTCCGGGTGGCCGCTCCTTCGCGGGCTTCGAAGGGGCGGAGGTTTTGACTATTCTTCCAGGCGCGGCCCATTCATCGAACCGGGTCAATCCGGATCAATCCGTGTTTAGAATTCGCGTAGAATGAGAAGTTGCTCCACGGCCAGTCTTTCGTTTGGGGGTTCTGCTGCCAGTTTGACTCAGTATTCGCTGAGCGAGTAAGGGAAGTTGGTCTGCGTGAAGCGGCCGAAGGCATCGTGAGTGAATACCGTCCGGTTGCCGTTCGCGGCGCCATGCCGATACCCGGCTTTCAAATTGACACTCTTCGGAGCGGTTGTTAGATTGAGTGATAGCGCTGAGGGAGCAGGAAACACTGAAGAAAAATCCGCGGATCTGGGTTCTGCTGCTTGCGCTTCTGGCCATGCAAGCCGCCGGGTGC
>DATGJQ010000098.1:0-134674 GCA_035295105.1 Candidatus Acidiferrales bacterium
GGCGGCAAAGCTTCGCTGATCGGCTGCAAAATCATGGCTGCGAATCGCCTGCCCGCCAGTTTTTTTGTTTCGGTTGCTTACGACTGCTGGGCGTTCCGGCGCCTCGGCGTGCGTCTCGATGCTTCGACGGGCGCCATCACCGGATGGCTCTACCGCGATCCTTCGCGCCCAGTGGAGCGCATGGCTCGCGGCGCCGGGTTCGCACTCACGGGACGCGAAGTCGTGTTGACAGCGCCTTTGACGGAGGCGCAGGTGCGCGCGCTGAAGGTCGGCGACCTCGTGCTGATCAACGGCGAAATGTTTACCGGGCGCGACAACGTGCACGCCCACCTGATGAAAAATGCGCCGCCCGTGGATATGAACGGCTCGGTCCTTTATCACTGCGGTCCGGTGATGCTGAAGCAGGGAAATGAGTGGGTGGTGAAGGCCGCGGGTCCCACCACCAGCATTCGCGAAGAGCCTTACCAGGCCCACGTGATCAAGAAATATGGCGTGCGCGCGGTGATCGGCAAGGGCGGCATGGGCGCGAAGACTCTGGCGGCGCTGAAGGAATGTGGTGCCGTCTATTTGAATGCGATCGGCGGCGCGGCGCAGTACTACGCGCGCACGGTGGAAAAAGTATTGGGCGTCGAGCTCATGGAATTTGGAATTCCCGAAGCGATGTGGCACCTGCGAGTGAACAATTTCGCGGCCATCGTCACCATGGACGCCCACGGGAACAGCCTGCACGCGGATGTGGAGAAAGCTACCGGGGAAGTACTGGAAACTTTGCAGAAAGCGTGAGCGGCACAGCCTGCGGTGGCACAGACTTGCAGTGGCACAGACTTCAGTCTGTGGGGTTTAGTCCTTGCAAGCACCAAACCCCACAGACTGAAGTCTGTGGCCACTTAAGAGCGCTACGTCGCGGGCTCCAGGGTCGTGCCAAGTGTCAGTCCCAACCGCGCAGCCAATTCCTGCCGCGCGCGCCACAGCCGCGCCTTCAGCGTGTTGCGCGAAACGCCCAGCACCTGCGCCGCTTCTTCCGCGGACAGCCCTTCAATTTCCCGCAGCCAGAACGCCGTGCGCAGCAGCGGGGAAATTTCCGCGAGCTTCTTGTTCATGCGATCGCCGAGCTCGGTTCCGGCATAGAGCTGCTCGGGATTCGGCCCTTCATCCGCGAATCGTTCCGCGAGCGGCAGATCGCCTTCAGAGACCACCTCGTCCAGCGATACCGCGGGGCGAGCCCGCTTGCTGCGCCGGCGCATCAGGGCCGCGTTGATTACGATTCGAGTCAGCCAGGTGGAAAATTGCGAGCGCCTCTCGAATCGCGGCAGGTTGCGGTAGGCAGAAAGCAATCCTTCCTGCAGCGCTTCTTCCGCATCTTCCGGGTTGCCAAGCACGCGCAGCGCGGTTTGGTAGAGCGTTCGAGTGTTGCGCGCGAAGAGCGTGTCCAGCGCGCGCGCATCCCCGTTCAGCCCCCGCTCGATCAGTTGCTCTTCGCTTTGCTCGTCGACTTTCACTTCGCCAACCAATTCACCGCCTGGATGATGGCTTTCCTGGTTCATGGTCAATTCCCCCTGAAGAGCGTATGGAGCATATGAAGCGCTTGTATGTTTCACATCTATGAATGAAGCGCGAATACTTCCCCCTAAGACTGATTAGACGCCGCGGCTGGCCTTTCGGAGTCAGCCTCGGCCCGTTTTAAAGCCCTCCGGCTTCGGAAAGGCGAAACTGCATCTGTTTCATCGGCGCAGGCGCGAAAACCAACGCAAAACTTGAATGAGTGCGTGGACTCTCGGGCCGTTGTGAAACTGAATCGATAGTAGCTCCGGATCAGGCTGGTGCCTCTGAGTCCGAGGCGGCCTCAATTCGCGCCCGAATGTCGCGTGATCTCGTCGACCACCGCGTTGGTCATGCAACTGCAGCCTCTAATCTCAACCCCCCGGCCGTGCATCGTGCTGAGCAGTTCTCTTCCCGCAGCATCGATATAACTTACCGCCTTGAGGCGAAGATGCAACGAAAGTCCGCTGGCGGTGGGCCGGTCCCTCCAGCATCGCTCCAACTCCTTTACCCAGTCGCCGCTGAGTTTCCCCTCCAGCTCCCAAGTTTCCACGGATTCTTCCGTTTTGATGGTTACCTTGAGCATTTCCTCTGCTCTCTGCTCCTGTTGCGCAGAGCGATATCGTAACACAGGCAGCAGTTCGGTAGCCAATGTGCCGAAATGACAACACGATAATTAAACTACATATTTACAGTGTAATACGGAGTCTTCAAGCGATCGGATGAGGAGGCTCTGAGGCAGTCCACTAAATGTGGTGCCCATATTTGGGCACATGCCCGGATATCGGCACTTGGTTTATTCATTCCTTGCGGTCTTTCCTTATTCCCAGCTTCCGCATTCTGGACTGGAGGGTCGTCCGTTTCATCCCCAATCGCGCAGCCGCCCCGCGCGGCCCGGCTAGAACCCAGTTGGTGGCCTCCAGCGCGCGGAGGATATGATCGCGTTCCGCAGCCCGAAGGGTCAAGTTGCCTCCCGTTGGTTCGACGGGGGCCTTGATCTCAGCGAGTGGAACGCGAAGGATCGGGCCGGGCGAAACGATTACCGCCCGCTCAATCAGGTTCTCCAGTTCCCGGATATTCCCCGGCCAGGCGTAGTGCACCAGCAGGTCGAGCGTTTCAGCGGGAATCGTCTCCACGGTGCGGTTCATGCGCCGCGAATATTTCTCGACGAAGTAGCGCACCAGAGCCGGAATGTCTTCCTGGCGTTCGCGCAGCGGCGGCACGAGCAGGGGGAACACGCGCAGCCGGTAGTATAGGTCGCTGCGAAACGTTCGCGCTGCAACCATCGCCGCCAGGTCGCGATTGGTGGCCGCCACCAGGCGAACATCGACGTGAATCGTCTGAGCGCCGCCTAGGCGCTCGAACTCTTGCTCCTGGAGCACACGCAGAAGCTTTGGCTGCAATTCCAGCGGAATATCGCCGACTTCATCCAGAAAGATGGTGCCGCCGTTGGCGAGTTCAAACCGGCCAACGCGCTGCATGATGGCTCCGGTGAAAGCGCCGCGCTCGTGGCCGAATAATTCCGATTCCAGGAGGCCCGTGGGAATTGCGGCGCAGTTGACCTTCACAAACGTGCGTTCGCGCCGCGGGCTCAGATTATGAATCGCCCGCGCGATCAGCTCCTTGCCCGTGCCGGTTTCTCCGGTGATGAGCACCGTGGAGTCGGTAGGCGCGACAGTCTCCGCCTGCTTAAGCACCGTGCGCAGCGCCGCGCCCTCGCCGACAATTTCGTCAAAATTCATCTCCGAACGGATTTCGTCTTCCAGGTAGAGCTTCTCCTGCGCCAGCTTATTCTTAAGCTCCCCGATTTCCTGAAAGGCCAGCGCATTCTCCACGGCGATGGCGAACTGTCCGGCAACCTGAACCAGCAGGTCGACGTCATCCTGCGGAAACGCGGCATCGCGCATGCTGGCGAGGCTGATGGTGCCCAGGACGCGATCGTGGGTGATAAGCGGCATGACCGCGACCGACCGCACGCCTTCCGCGCGCAGCAGGCGCGATGTGGCGGAATTGAATTCCTCCATGTCCGCGCGGTCCAGCACCAGCGGCTGGCGCAGGCGGAACGCTTTTCCGGACATCGAGCCGTCCAGCGGCACCAGCATTTCCTCGCGGATCAGTCCCTTGCCCTGCGGAAAATCCAGCGCCAGCATGCGCATCTGGTTGCTAGCCGCATCGAACAGCGCGAGGCTGGTGTATTCGTGGTGAATCACGCGGCGCAGGGAAGCGGAGATGGCATTCAGCAGATCGTGCAGCTCCAGTTCCGAGACGACGGCGTTGTTCACTTCGAGCAGCACGCGCAGCCGGTCGCGCTCCCGCGCCAGTTGCCGCTGGTAAGCTTCGGCGCTCTCGAAATTCAACACGTTGTCCACGGCCACCGCGACCTGCCGCGCCACCTGTTGCAGGAACTCGACCTCGCTTTCGCTGTGATGGTGCGTGGTGCTGCGCCCGAAACTCATCACCCCCAGGCGGCGCTGCGCCGTGGTCAAGGGCAGTGAACACAGGGATTTCACGCCGTCGGCGCGGAGCCGCTGCAGCCGCGCGGCAAAGGGCGTTTCCTTTTCCAGATCATCCAGCACAAACACCTGCTGCGTTTCCCAAACCCATCCGGAGGGCGTTTGGCTAACCTGGAATTCGGTTCCCAAGCGAGTTCTCCTAGGCATTTCGGATTCCAGAATGTGCAGGCGCATCACATTGCGCTCAGGATCGTGCAGGATCAGGTTCAGGTACTCGAAATTCACCACGCGATGCAGCCGCTCCGCGAGTTCATGGAACAGTTCGCCGAGGTCGCGGTGCTGGGAGATAGCTTCGGCCACTTCGAGCAGCGCCCGGTGCAGGACTTCGGGAGAGGCGCCGGGCAATTCGCGTAGAGGAACGTCGTTCATAGTTCGGAGGATAACAAATTCTTTGAGTGAGTAGCACAGCGACTCTTCGCTGTGCGGGTTTTGCGGCCGCTCATTCTGACGACAACTTCCGCAGCAGCGCCACTGAGGTGCCACAAGACTCCAAACTGGAAATGTTTCGAAATGTTACAAAAAAGAATTGACAGCCATCCGGGCCTACGCGCATAATTATGCAAGTGGGTGCATAAAGTTAAGTTGACCATGGCACTGAACGTACACAAAAGATTCCGGCAAGGGCAGATCCTGAAATTGGTCTCCAGCGAGCCGATTTCGAGCCAGGACGAACTGCGGCGCAGGCTGTCGCACATGAAGGTTCGCGTGACGCAGGGGACGCTTTCGAGGGATATGTCCGAGCTGAAGCTGGTAAAGACCGCCGCGGGCTACAAGCCGCTGTCAAACGGCAACGAAGCCGCGGCGCCGATGCCGCCGCTCGCTCGGGCTCTGCGGGACTTCCTGGTGGATGTGCGGCCGGCCTACAACTTGCTGGTGCTGAAGACTCCGCCTTCCGGCGCGCAGCCGCTGGCCGCGGCGCTGGATGCTGAAAAATTCAAGGAAGTCGCCGGCACGATTGCCGGGGACGACACCGTCGTGGTGATCACGCCTTCGCAAAAAGCCCGCGCCGCGGTCCAGAAACGCATGGAGGATCTTCTACGATGAAAGACCCGATGAACGACCCGCAACGGGTCGCCGTAGTCGGGGCAACGGGCTATGCAGGTTTCGAGCTGGCCCAGCTTCTCCTCCGGCACCCCAAAATTCAAAAACCGACCTTTTACTTGCGGGAGAGTTCGGCGCACGTCAAGTGCCTCACCGAAATCTTTCCGCACCTGCGCGGCTGGGGCGAAGCGCCTTGCAGGACCTTTTCCGTCGACGCCATTGCCGCCAGTGGCGCGAGCACTGTGTTTCTGGCGACGCCGCACGAAGCTTCGCTGGAGACGGTGCCGCAGCTTCTAAACGCGGGCTTGCGGGTGGTGGACCTGAGCGGCGCGTTTCGCTTCCACAATCCGGAAACGTTCGCGCAGTGGTACAAATTGCCGGCGCCTGCGCAAACTTTGGCGGAAGAGGCAGTCTACGGGCTGCCGGAACTTTATGCCGACCAGCTTCCCGACGCTCGCCTGGTCGCGAATCCCGGCTGCTATCCGACCAGCGTGATTCTTGGCCTGCGGCCGCTGGTGGAATCGGGCTGGATCTCCACCGAGCGCGGCATTGTGGCCGACTGCAAATCCGGCGCGACGGGCGCGGGCAAGGAACCGAAGCGCGAGATGCAGTACGTCGAAGTGGACGAAAATTTCCGCGCTTATGGTTTGTTCTCGCACCGGCACACGCCGGAAGTGACCGACCATACCGGAATCGCCGGCGAGGATATTGTTTTCACCACGCACCTCCTGCCGGTTGCGCGGGGCATCCTATCCACTTTGTATGTGTGGTTTGCCAAGCCGCACACCGCGCAGGAAGTGGAATCGCTGTACCGCGCGTTTTATGCGGACCGCCCCATGATGCGCATCTGGCCGGCCGGAAAGCTGCCGGAGCTGCAGCACGTGGCCCACACCAATTTTTGCGATATCGGGTTTGCGCTCGATCCCGCGGGGCGGCGCCTCGCGGTTGTGAGCTGTCTTGACAATCTGGGTAAAGGCGCCGCAGGCCAGGCGGTACAGAATATGAACCTGATGTTGGGAATCGAGGAGGCAACAGGACTCCGATGAGATTAGTGGTCAAAGTGGCGGGACAGTTACTCGATGATGCGGCGGCGATGGAAACGCTGGCGCGTCAGGTGTCGCAGCTTGCGCACCAGGGCCACGAAATTCTGGTGGTGCACGGCGGCGGTAAGATTTTTACCGCCACGCTCAAGCGCATGGGCATCGAAAGCAAATTCGTCAACGGGCTGCGCGTCACCGATCGCGAAACACGCGACGTGGCTGTGATGGTTCTCGGCGGCCTGCTGAACAAGCGCCTCGCCGGCGCCATTTCCGCCGCCGGGCAGCCGGCGGTCGGCATTTGCGCGTCGGATGCCGGATGCTTTCTGGCCGAGCCCATGACGCATAACGAAGTGGTTGGCGGCCTGGGCTTTGTCGGCTACCTAACAGGGGTGAACCTGGAAATTCTCGAATCGCTCTGGAAAGCGGGCGTCGTGCCGGTAGCCTCCTGCATGGGCCTTGGAGCGGACGGAGAGCTCTACAATATCAATGCCGATCACATGGCCGCTGCCTGCGCCGAATACATTCACGCCGACCGGCTGATTTATCTTACTGATGTGGCTGGCGTGCTGGACGGCTCGAAGGTGGTTAAAGTAGTTTCCACGGGCCACGCCGAGGATATGATCCGCCAGAATAAAGTTTCCGGCGGCATGATCCTGAAGCTGGAAGCCTGCAAGCGCGCGCTGAATGCCGGCGTTTCGGAAGTGCGGATCGTCGGCGGCTCGGTGCCCAAGGGCCTGCTGGCCGCGGCCAACGGCGCGCGGTTTCCCGGCACGCGGGTCACTCCGGAATTTCCAGCCAGCACCACTGGAGTGTTGCAGTGAAATCGCACTCCAAAAAACCAGCAGGGAAAGCGGCGTCTTCCGCCGCGGCGTCGAATATCGTGCTGAAGGACGCGTCGCGGCACTTGATGAACACGTACAAGCGCTCGGACATGATCTTCACGCACGGGCGCGGCTGCTACGTGTTCGATCAAAACGGAAAAAAGTATCTCGATTTTCTGGGCGGGATTGCCGTCAACGCGCTGGGATATTCCTATCCGGATCTGGTGAAAACGATCCGGCGGGAAGCGGGCCGCGCGGTGCACGTCTCAAATCTTTTTCATAATCCGTTTCAGGGACCTCTGGCGGCCAAGCTGGCCAAGTGGTCCGGCATGGATAGGGCCTTTTTCACCAACAGCGGCTCGGAAGCCGTGGAAGGCTCGTTGAAGCTGGCGCGCATCGCCGCGAAGCAGAAATCCGGCGGCGCAAAGAAAACCCGCTTTCTGGCTCTGGAACATTCTTTTCACGGTCGCACTTTCGGCGCGCTCTCGATCACCCATCCGCTGAAGTACCGGGAACCGTTCGAGCCGCTCGTTCCGGGAGTGGATTTCGTTCGCCTCAACGATGTGGCGGATCTCGAAGCGAAATTCACGGATGAAGTTTGCGCCGTGATCATCGAACCGATCCAGGGCGAGGGCGGAATTTATCCGATCAGCAACGAATTCTGGAAACGCGCGCGGGTGCTGGCAACGCAGCATGGCGCCGCGCTCATTGCCGACGAAATTCAGTGCGGCCTCGGGCGCACCGGCAAGGAATTTGCCTACCAGCGCCTCGAAGGGCTGCCGGACATCGTTATTGTCGCAAAGCCGCTCGCGGGCGGACTGCCGCTCGGAGCGTTCCTCGCGCGCGAGGAATTCGCCGCATCCTTTTCGCCGGGTCTGCATGGCTCAACCTTCGGCGGCGGCCCGCTGACATGCGCGACCGGGCTGACTTTTCTCGAGACCGTCGAGAAGAAGAAACTCCTGGCCAACGTGCGCACGCGCGGCGCGGAATTGAAAGCGGGCCTGAAGAAGCTGGCCGCCAAATTTGATTTTATCCGCGAAGTTCGCGGCGAAGGCCTGATGCTGGGCGTCGATCTGGAGGTCGAAGGCGCTCCGTACGTAGCGGAAGCGCTGCGGCAAGGCTTGCTCATCAATTGCACGCACGACCACATCCTGCGCTTTCTGCCGCCGTTTATCTTGACGGCGCAGCAGGTGAAGGAAGGTCTCTCAAAAATCGAATCGGTGCTGGCCAAGACCGAACGGCCCGCCAAGGCTGCGTCGGTAACCTCGGCTCCTGCCGCGGTTCTGACTTTCGCGGCGGTGAGGTAACCAACATGAATCCCCAGGTCCAGGCCAAGAGCCATCCGAAATCCAAAGGCCCCGCGCTGCCCCCGGCATCCGATCTTCTGACCGGCACGGAATGGAATGCCGCCCAGGTGCAGGATTTGTTTCGTCTGGCCACGGAAGTTAAAGCGCATCCCGAACGCTACAAGTCCGCGCTAGCCGGACGCTCCTTCGCCATGATTTTTGAGAAGCCGTCGCTGCGCACACGGGTCACGTTTGAAGTGGGAATCGCCAGCATGGGCGGCACGCCGGTTTATCTCGATCACGCGGACACCCACCTGGGCGATCGCGAATCGATTCCTGACGTGGCGCGCTGCCTGTCACGCTGGGTGCACGGAATTGTGGCGCGCGTTTTTTCCCAGGAAGCCCTGGAAATTCTCGCGGCGCATGCCAGCGTGCCGGTGATCAACGCGCTGTCCGACTTGTATCATCCCTGCCAGACGCTGTGCGATTTCTTCACGCTGGAGGAAAAATTCGGCTCGGTGCGCGGATTGAAACTGGCCTACGTCGGCGACGGCAATAACGTCTGCCATTCGCTGATGATTGCCGGAGCGCGCGTCGGCGCGCATCTGCGGATCGCCACGCCGGCGGGCTATGAGCCGGATGCGGCGATTGTGGCCTCGGCGCGGCTCGATGCCGCGGCGACGCAGGGAACCATCGAATTATTTCGCGCGCCTGAGGAAGCGGTTTCGGGCGCGCAGGCGGTCTACACCGATGTTTGGGCCAGCATGGGCCAGGAGAGCGAGACCGAAGCGCGCGCAGCGATTTTTGCGCCGTACCAGGTGAACGCCAAACTGATGTCCCAGGCCGCGCCCGATGCTGTATTTCTCCATTGCCTTCCCGCGCATCGCGAATCGGAAGTGACCGACGAGGTCATCGAATCGCCGCGTTCCATCGTCTTCGACGAGGCGGAAAACCGCCTGCACGTTCAGAAAGCCATCCTGTTGACGCTCCTACGCTGAAAGGACAACCGGTGCCAAAGAAAGTAGTTCTCGCCTATTCAGGCGGACTCGATACGTCAATTATTATTCCCTGGCTGAAGGAAACCTACGGCTGCGAAGTCATCGCCATGATCGGCGACGTCGGCCAGCAGGAAGATTTGAAGGCCGCGAAGAAAAAAGCGCTCGCGACCGGCGCTTCCTCCGCGACCATCGAAGATCTGCGCGAAGAATTTGTGACCGAGTATGTCTGGCCCACGCTGCGTGCCGGCGCGGTCTACGAGCACAAATATTTACTGGGCACTTCCATGGCTCGGCCGGTGCTCGCGAAGCGCCAGGCGGAAATCGCTCTGGAAACCGGAGCCGATGCCGTCGCCCACGGCTGCACCGGCAAGGGCAATGACCAGGTGCGCTTCGAGCTGGCCTACAAGGCCATCGCGCCGAAAGTGAAAATCATCGCGCCGTGGCGCGAGTGGACCATCAATTCGCGCGAGGACGCCATCGCCTACGCCAACGCGCACAAAATTCCGGTCGAACAGACCAACGCCAACATCTATTCCCGCGACCGCAACGTCTGGCACCTGAGCCATGAGGGCGGCGTGCTGGAAGATCCCGCGAACGAGCCGGATGAAGCCATGTGGCAGTGGGTCGCTTCGCCGCAGAAGGCTCCGGACAAGCCCGCCGTGGTCGAAATCGGATTCGATGGCGGCACGCCTGTCTCGGTGAACGGTAAAAAACGCAGCGCCATGGCTCTGCTCGAGCAACTGAACGAAATCGCGGCGGAGCACGGCGTCGGGCGCATTGACCTGGTCGAGAATCGCCTGGTCGGAATTAAATCGCGCGGCGCGTACGAAACGCCCGGCGGCACGCTGCTGGTTACCGCGCATCGCGAACTTGAGACGCTGTGCCTCGATCGCGAGACAGCGCACTATTCGGAATCGCTCTCGCTGCGTTACGCGGAGCTCGTGTACTACGGTGCATGGTTTACGCCGCAGCGCGAAGCATTGGACGCCTATTTCACCGAATCGCAAAAGCGCGTCACCGGAACGGTGGGCCTGAAGCTTTACAAGGGCAACGTCACGGTGACGAAACGCGTTTCCCCTTACTCGCTCTACCGCAAGGGACTCGCGAGCTTTGCCATGACCGGATACAACCCCAAGGACGCGGAGGGTTTCATCAACCTCTTTGCGTTGCCTATCACGATTCCGGAAGAATCGAAACCACGGTGAGCGCCTCGCCCAAAGAACAGCCGTCGGGAAAGTTGTGGGGCGGGCGGTTTGACCGCGCGCCCGACGAACTGTTCTACCAGTTTCAGCGGTCGTTTTCCTTTGACCGCCGCCTGCTGCCCTACGAGCTGGCCGTCGACCGGGTGTGGGCGGGCGCGCTCGAATCGGCGGGCATTTTGTCCGTCGAGGAAATGCGCGACACGCTGACGGCGCTCGACAAGATTGCCGAGCGCGCGTCGAGCGAATTTGCGTGGCTTGGCGGATCGCCTGCCGAAGACGTGCATCATTTTGTGGAGACCGCGCTCGTCGAGTATCTCGGCGCGGTCGGTTACAAACTGCACACCGGCCGCAGCCGCAATGAGTTGGTGGCCACCGACTTCCGGATGTTCGTCATGGAGTCCGCCGGCGAAATGCGCGCCGCCGTAGCGCGCATGATCGCGGCGCTCGTTGGCCAGGCCGAAAAGTTTCTGGGAATTCCCATGCCCGGCATGACGCACATGCAGCACGCGCAGCCAATCCTCTTTTCGCATTTCCTGCTGGCGCATGCGGAGGCTTTTTTCCGCGACGCCCAGCGCCTCAACCAAGCTGAAGCCATGGCCGACTCCTGCCCGATGGGTTCCGGCGCGCTGGCGGGCTGCGCGCTGGACGTCGATCGCGGCGCCATCGCGCGCGAGTTGGGATTCGCGCGGCCCACGGCCAACAGCCTCGATGCCGCCAGCGACCGCGACTTCGCGCTCGACTATCTTTACGCTCTGGCGGTGATCGCGACGCATCTCTCGCGCCTGGCCGAGGATTTCGTCTTGTTCGCGTCGCAGGAGTTTGGCTTCATCGTGCTTCCCGACGAATTTTCGACCGGCAGCAGCCTGATGCCGCAGAAAAAAAATCCTGACGCGTGGGAACTTCTGCGCGGCAAGACCGGCCGCGTCACCGCATCGCTGTACACGCTGTTGACGACGATGAAGGGATTGCCTTCCAGCTACCAGCGCGATTTGCAGGAGGATAAGGAACCAGTGTTTGCCGCGCACGATCAGGCTATCGCGATGTTGACCATCGCCGCGGGCGCTGTTGCCGCGACGCGTCCGAACGAAGCGCGCATGCGCGAAGCGGCGTCCGATCCCGCGCTGCTCGCGACCGAAGCTGCGCATTATCTGGTGCGCCGCGGCGCACCGTTTCGCCAGGCGCACGAAATTGTCGGGCAGATTGTTCGCGAAGCGGAGCGCGCCGGAAAGCCGTTCTCCCAGCTGCCGGTGGAAACGCTGCAAAAGTTTTCGCCCTTGTTCGCGCCGGATTTCTACGACGCATTGAAGCTGGACTCCGCGCTGGCCGGTCCGGACGTGGAAGGCGGCACCGCCCCATCGCGCGTTCGCGACGCCATCGCCGCCGCCAAGGAGCGGCTCGCTGCTCTGGAGAAAAAACCATGAGGGCGCGCATCGCCAGAATGGGCGACGCGGCGGCCGTGCATCGCGTGATTGCCCACTACGCCGGTGAAGGCCTGCTGCTCCCGCGGACCGAAGCGGAAATTCGCGAACACATTTCGCGCTTCCTGGTGCTGGTGGAAAAACGCAATGGCGAAGAAAAGGTTCTCGGCTGCGTGGCTCTTGAGCCCTACGGCGCTGATCTCGCGGAAGTGCGCTCTCTCGCCGTCGCTCCCGACGCGCGCGGGCAGGGCCGGAACGTCGGCGACCGCCTGATGAAAGCCGCCATGGATACCGCGCGGCGCCGCAAGATCGCGCGCCTCTTTGCCGTGACCCACCGGCCGGATTTCTTTTCGCGCTATGGATTCGTTCCCGGCCCACGGCAAGCCGTGCCGGAAAAAGTGCAGCGCGACTGCGTCGGCTGCCCCAAGGAGCGTAAGTGCACGCTGGTCGCCACGGTAGCGGTGATTTGCCCGGAGCGCGAAGTGTTGCCGGTGCTCAACGGATCGCGAAAAGAACTTTCCGTAGCCTGAGCGGCACAGCGACTCTTCGCTGTGTGGTTTTGTAGAACTCGAACCATCGCACCAACAGGAGAAAGATGACCAAGCCTCTATCGGCCCGCGCCCTGCCGCGCGGGTTTCGTTTTGCTTCGGCGTCCGCGGGACTGAAAAGGCGCGGCCACACCGGCGCGCTGGACGTGGCGCTGATTGTTTCCGATCCGCCGGCGTCCGCGGCGGCGGTCTTCACGCAAAATCTGGTGCAGGCGCCCCCGGTCGTGCTCTCGCGTGAACACGTGCGCGCCTCAGCCGGCGCGATGCGCGCCGTCATCGTCAATTCCGGCAATGCCAATTGCTCCGTCGGGCCGGGCGGCATGGTGGCCTCGCGCGCCACCGCCGATCGAGTTGCCGAGCTGCTGGGATGCGGCGCGAAGCAAGTGGTGGTCTGCTCCACCGGAGTTATCGGTGTGCCGCTGCCCGTGGAACTGATCCTGAAAGCCGCGCCCGGCCTGGCCAAATCGCTGGCCTTTTCGCCGCGCGCGTTCGATGGACTCACCCGCGCGATCATGACCACGGACACGCGTCCCAAGCGCGCCGCCGCAAGCTGCCGCATTGGCAGCGGCGCGGACGCGAAGACCGTGCACGTCGCGGGCTGCGCCAAGGGCGCCGGCATGATTCACCCGAATATGGCCACGATGCTTTCATTCGTAGTAACGGACGCTGCGATTGAACCGCAGGTGCTGGACGTCGCCTTGCGCGACGTGGTGAGCCGCACCTTCAATTCCATCACAGTGGATGGGGACAGCTCGACCAACGATACGCTCCTCGTGCTGGCAAATGGCGCGAGCGGCGCGCCAAAAATTACCGAACCCGCCGACGCGGACTACGTGAAATTCGCAGCAGCGCTCGAACAGGTGTGCAAATCCCTGGCCATCGGAATCGTTGAGGACGGAGAAGGGGCAACGCACCTGGTGGAAATCGAAGTGCGCGGCGCGCCCAGCGACGCCGCCGCAAAAAAAGTTGGCGAAACGATTGGCCTTTCCTCGCTGGTGAAAACGGCCATTGCCGGCGCCGATCCCAACTGGGGACGCATTCTTGCCGCCGCCGGCCGCTCCGGCGTTCCGTTTAATCCCGACCACGCGGAAATCTGGCTCGGCGGAATGAAGATGTACGGCCCGCCGAAAGGCGCATCCTATTCCGTGGCGCTGCCGCTGGACGAGCGCGCCGCGCACAAGCGCTTGCTGAAAAAAGACGTGCCGATCGTAATCGACCTGCACAACGGCAGCGGCCGCGCGAAAGTGTGGACCTGCGATTTCACTAAGGAATACGTGAACATCAACGCGAGCTATCGAACCTAAGTAGGACAGGCTTCAGCCTGTCTGCTTTTGACTTCCCAACTCCGAAAAATTAAACACAGCCAGCAAGTTGCTTACCCCGGGTGCCGCACCCTTACGGTTTTCAAGGGTGCGAGTTTGAATTCACGACCGTCTCGGACTTTCTTTGGAACGCTCTCTTGCATTTTTCTCGCACCGGAATCTAAACCCGCACCCTTGACAATCGTAAGGGTGCGGCACCCAACGGTAGCCACGGTCATGTGAAAGTGCTTATTCCCATTTCCAATCGACGTACTGATCGCGCAGCGCCGTCTTGCGGAATTTTCCGACCGACGTGCGCGGAATCTCCGCGGCAAATACAAACGCATCCGGCAATTGCCACTTGGCGAATTTCACAGCAAGAAACTCGCGCAATTCCTCAGGTTCCGCGGCGGCCTCTTCGTTCAGCACCACCACGGCCAGCGGGCGCTCCTGCCACTTCGGATGCGGCACGCCGATCACCGCGGCTTCCTTCACGGCGGGGTGACCCATCAGCGCGTTTTCCAGGTCCACCGAACTGATCCACTCCCCGCCCGACTTGATCAAGTCCTTGCTGCGATCCACCAGCTTCACGTAACCGTGTTCGTCGATCTGCCCCATGTCGCCGGTGCGCAGCCAGCCGTCGGGGGACCACTTGTGCGACTCTTCGGGCATGTTGTAATAGGCCGCGGCCACCCACGGTCCGCGCACCTCGATTTCTCCCACGCTCGCGCCATCGCGCGGAGCCTCCGTGCCATCGGCTCGCATGATGCGCGTCTCCACCAGGGAGGCGGGAATGCCCTGCTTGAGGCGCTGCTCATATTGTTTTTCTTCGCTCCAACCCTCCATGTATGGCCGCAAATGGCAACTGGTGGCCACCGGAGTCGTCTCCGTCATGCCCCAGGAGCAGATGATCTTGATGCCGTGGCGGTCGAAGCCGCGCATCAATGCCTCGGACGTTGCCGCCCCTCCCACATTCATGCGGATGGGCCAGGTGAATTTCCAGCGCCCCGGATATTTCTCCAGCGCATCGAGTACAGAGAACCAGATGGTAGGCACGCCGGTGGTGATGGTCACGTGCTCTTGTTCCATCAGGTCCAGCAGCCCCTCTCCATCGGCGTACGGGCCGGACAGCACCACCTTGGCTCCGGCCAGCGCCGCACTGAACGGAACACCCCAGCCGTTGGCGTGAAACAGGGAGGTCGCCGGCAATATGGAATCATGCATGGAAACGCCGAAGGAGTCCGCGCCGCAGCAATGTATGGAGTGGAGCACGATGGCGCGATGCGAGTAGACCACGCCCTTGGACCGGCCCGTGGTGCCGGAGGTGTAGCACATGGCCGCGGCTTCGTTTTCTTCGATATCCGGGTAGCGGAAGTCATCGCTCGCCTGCGCCAGCAACTCCTCGTAGCCGTCGCATCCGGCTGGAATATCGCCGCCTCCGAACGGCACGACGATCACGCGCTCAAAATTTACACGGTCGCGGATTTTTTCGTAAACGTTCAACAGAACGTCATCGACGATCAAAAATCGGTCACTGGCATGGTTGGCGATGAAAGTGAGTTCGTCGGGATGCAGCCGCAAATTCAACGTATGCAGCACGCCTCCGGCAATCGGCACGCCAAAATAAGCCTCCATGTGCTCGGCTTGATTCCACAGCAGCGTGGCGACGCGGTCGCCGCGTATCATTCCCATTCCGTGCAGCGCGTTGGCCAGCTTTCGTGACCGGCTGTGAATCGCGCCCCACGTGGTGCGCGCCAGCCGGCGGTCCGGCCGCCGTGTAACGATTTCGACGTTGCCAAAAATCCGCCCGGCGCGCTCCAGCAGCGCCGGCACCACCAGCGGAAAATCCATCATCAAGCCGCGCATAGGCCTCATTTCTCCGATCAGGAATTCCGAATCCTACCATCAAATCGACGAAATTTCGCGCCAGGCTGGCCGGCGCCGCGCCGCGGCATTCGGCTCAAAACAAGCCACTAGGCGGCGCGGCGGCCCATTGCGTGTCCTAATATTTAAGAACTAGTTATCATATAATTCTTCTGTTGACGGACGTTCAAATTTGGAGCAAGATTCGCCCGGAGCTGAAGCGCGTCTCTCGTCGGTTTCTTCTGGGTCCCGGCCCGAGTCCCCGGAACTCGACCTCACCTCTTCAGTCCCCGGCTCCGTGGTAACCCCATCGCCACGGCCAGAAGGAGTCTTGCGTTGAAGAAACTTTACGTCGGCAATTTGCCGTTCCAAGCCACGGAAGAACAAGTCAGCACTTTATTTACCCAGACCGGAGTGACTGCCGCAAATGTAACCCTGGTGCGCGACCGTTTCTCAGGCCAACCACGCGGATTCGGATTTGTGGAGGTTAACAGCGACGACGAAGCCGAACGCGCCATCCAGGGACTCAACGGTCAGGATTTCATGGGCCGCAATATTGTTGTCAATGAAGCCCGCCCGCCGCGGGAAGGCGGGGGCGGCGGAGGCGGCGGGCGCAGCCGTGGCGGATTCGGAGGCGGCGGGGGTGGTGGCCGAGGCGGAGGGGGTGGCCGGGGCGGCGGAGGCGGCGGCAGGGATCGCGATCGTGGCGATCGCGGCGGCGGGGGCGGCGGCCGCTGGTAACAACACCACTGAGATTTTCAGTCCGAAACCGGGGAGCAGGGATTGCTCTCCGGTTTTTTTGTGTCGTCCGGCAGGTGTCCTGCTAAGACCAGCCCCTCCCCGCAGTGCATTACATGGGAAGTCACTTCCTTTATTAGATAACCATTCAGTAATATACTAAGTGTAGTGTTATCAATACGTTGAGTCTAGTACTTCTGGTCCCCGATTTTATGACACTTAGGCCATAGAACGAAAACCTCCTGCCCAGTACAGTTCATTCACTGAATCGATCGTTACTTGCTGTCCGCGAAGCAGTCGCCCAGGACCGGTACGGATCACAGGAGACCCATGGCGCACTTGAGCACCGAAGGCGAACTTAGCCAGGACTTTTCCAACCTCGAACGGAACGAACAGCCCTCCTCGATCCTGATGTCGGAAATCATTTCCGCTCTTTCCTACGCCCTGGACCTTACCGACGGCCAGCCCTTGGGACATTCGGTGCGGGCCTGCATGATGGGTATGCGCCTCGCCCAGCAGATTGGCATGAGCCAGGGGGAGCAGGCCGACCTTTATTATGCGCTGCTGCTCAAGGATGCCGGTTGCAGCAGCAATGCATCGCGCCTGTTTCATATCTTGAACGCCGACGAAATTCGCGCCAAGGCCGACGTCAAGACCACCGACTGGACTCGTGTGGGCTGGGAAAGCCTGCACTACGCGCTGACCCACGTCGCCACCGGCATGCCGTTTCTGCAGCGCATGCAGCGGCTCTTTGAAGTGGCCGCCACGCGCCAGCAGGATTCCTGCGCGCTGGTGACGATTCGTTGCGAGCGCGGCTCGTATATTGCCAGGCAGTTGGGATTCTCCAACTCCGTCTCCGAGGGCATTTACAATCTGGACGAACACTGGAACGGGCGCGGCTATCCCGATGGCCTCCGCAAACAGGAAATCCCGCTGTTTTCCAGAATCGCGAACCTGGCGCAGACGCTGGATGTGTTCCGGACGGCCTACGGGCCGGAAGCGGCGCTGGACGCGGCGAAGAAACGCAGCGGGCGCTGGTTCGATCCAGATCTGGTGAAAGCCGCAACTTCGCTGGCCAATTCCGGCGCGCTGTGGAAGGGGCTGAATGACCCTGACCTGGTCCGGAAGATTTCGTTTCTCGAGCCGGAATTCCGGCGCATGAAAGCCACCGACCAGTCGATCGATAAGATCTGCATGGCCTTCGCGGAAGTCATCGACGCCAAATCGCCCTTTACGTATCGCCACTCCACCGGAGTGGCCGAGGCGGCGGTGGAAATCGGCCAGTGGTTTGGCATGAACACCGCGAGCCTGAAGCAATTGCGCCGCGCCGCGCTGCTTCACGACATCGGAAAATTAAGCGTGCCCAATTCCATCCTGGAGAAGCCGGCCAAACTGACGGTGGAGGAATGGAATGTGATCCGGGCGCATCCTTACTACACCTGCGAAATTCTCAAGAAAATTCCGGGATTTGAGCGGCTCAGCCTGGACGCCGCGGCGCACCATGAAAGACTCGATGGCTCGGGCTACTGGCGCGGATTGCACGGGGAGCATCTTTCCCGCTACGCGCGGATCTTGGCGGTGGCTGACATTTTTGACGCGCTTCATGCCAAGCGCCCCTACCGCGACGCCATGCCGCTCGACCGGGTGTTTCAACTGCTGCGAGAAGACGCCCCGCACGCCCTCGATCTACCCTGCGTCGAAGCGCTGATAGCAACCAAGACAGATTCCGAGCCCGCGGCATTTGACCAGCACGAAACCGCAGTCGCGACGTAAGGATGTGGCGCATGCTTTAGCTTGCGGATTTTGGTTTCGGGATCTCGCCGCAACCCGTCACAGCGCAAGCTAAAGCATGCGCCACATCTTTAGGTCCGCGTTCGTTGTTGGTTCTGCCAGTAGGTAGGAAAGAAAATTCTTGCAAATCACGCCGTAGCCGATTTGAACGATTCCACTTTTTCGACGCGTCCCGCCGCATAGCCGTAGCGCTCAATCGCCGCGCCGTCGATGCCCTGGCGGACCAGCGCCTCAATGTCCAGCGAACTTTCCGCGCGATCGAGTTCCTCGATGGAAGCGTGCAAAGCGGGATTGCGCGGCAGGAAGATGGGGCAGCAATCGTGGAACGGCTCGGCGGAAATATCATGCGTGCCAATTTTGCGCGCCGCATCCATGATTTCCATTTTGTCGTCGCCCACCAGGGGACGGTAAAGAGGCATCCGCACGGCGGCGCCCACGGCCGCCATATTGTGCAGCGTTTGCGAAGCAACCTGCGCCAGGCTGTCTCCCGTAATCAGCCCCAGCGCGCGGTTCGAGCGCGCCACGCGCTCGGCGATGCGCAGCATCATCCGGCGGTACAGCAGGATGCGGAACTCCTCCGGCGCGCGCGCCACGATTTCCCGCTGCACCGGCTCGAACGGCACCAGGAAAAGCTTCGCGGAAAATTGCCACGGCACCAGCTGCTTCACCAGTTCCCGCGCCACGTGCACCGAAGACTCGCCTGGACGCGCCCCGCCTCCCCAGAAGTGCACGAAGTTCAGGTGCGCCCCGCGCTTCATCATCTTGTGCGCGGCCACCGCGGAGTCGAATCCGCCGGATAACAGGCAAGTCATGCGTCCAGCGGTGTTGGGCGGCAGCCCGCCCGCGCCGGGAATTTTTCGCGCATAAACCAGTAACGATGGGCCGGGAGGAATCTCAATGCGGCAGGTCAAATCGGGATCGGTCAGCTTCACGCGAGCCTCGCGCCCGGAAGCTTTTAACTGGTCGACCAGGTACTGCCCCACGGAAACGTCGATGTCGATGGTGCGCGGCGGAAACGACTTGTCGCTGCGCTTGGAGCGCACGGCAAAGGTCTGAAATTTCTCGCCGCGAACTTCTTCCCACGCGGCGCGCCCCAGCGCCGCCAGATCGTCGTCGCTGCCCCTCGGCACCACGCGAGCCACGGCATAAAATGCCACGCCGAACACGCGCTCAATGCGCGCGATGGCTTCCTCGGCCGAGGCGCCGTCGCCGAATTCCACCAGCAGCCGGTCGCCGGGGCGCAGGATGCGCTCGACGGGCAGGCCCTCCAGCGCGCGCTTCAGCGCAATGTGCAGCTTGCTGAGAAAGAAGCGGCGATTCCCGCCCTTCAGCCATAGCTCGTGATAGTGAACGACGATAACCAGTTTCGACTTTTCCACAGGTTCCCCAGGGGGCATTCCGATGTGCCAGTATACCAGCCGGGGCCGCCGATTTTTCAAGAGTCGGGTTGCGAGGTACGTCGCGGGTGGGAGCCTCCTCGCGTGTCCATCCGGTACACTTGCTGACGATCAACGCGATAATTTCTCTTTCGCAACTCGCCTGAAACATTCTCCAGTCTATTCTGGACCCGGTCCGGGATGTGGCGTATACCCGATGCAGGCCACTGCGAATGTAAAGATTTATCGGAGCGAGCCACGGGAAGCGACCGCAAGGATAGTTGGCGCATCTGAGTAGTTGAGAGTCAGAGCGTCGGGGTCCCCGAGACGCGGGAGCGAGCGATGTGGGACAAGAACGATTGGCACCAGTTCTTCGCAATCGCAAATAAGCCCTGGCAGCGGCGGCGCCCTCCCCGCCCGGTCTACCCCAGCGGCACGAAGCGCGTTCTCCCCGCCGTCGGCTTCAGCCTGTCCGAACTCGACGACGCCGGAATCAACATGGAAGCTGCCGAGCGCCTGGGCCTGCCGGTAGATGCGGCCCGGATCGGTGCCTACGGCCCCAACGTTTCCGCCCTCCGGGAGTTTGTCCGATCCGCGCGGCAGCCCGGCAAGCAAGCCCAATAATCACCAGGCAAGTCTTGTGTTTTCAGAGCGACAGGTGTGAACCTGCCTGCTTGCGGGAGCTGCCTGTGCAGACCTTGCCGGAAATGGGAAGCGGATCCCACAGATCGAGCATCGAATCGGCTGGTAATAGGGGCGTGAATAGGAACAGTGTAAAGGCCAGCCACATTCTGGCCCTCACCACTTGACGCCGGGAAAACTTCCGGTAAACTTCCCTTTCTGTCTCAGGACGCGGATGCAGACCTTATCCAACTCGACGCTGCTGGCGGCCACCAACGCCGCTGACGAAACGCAGCACGACTTTGACTTCCCGCAGCGGGAAGCGGCTTTCTTCTATGGGCTGTTTCTGCGCGGGCACTCGGCGGAGGAGCTGCGCCGCGATATAGAAGTGCCGCCGGCGGTGCTGCTGAAGTGGCATCGCGAGTCCGAGCGCGATCCATCGTTGCGTGACGTTTTCACCCGCATGGTCGATTACCGCCGGCACGTTCTGGCGATTTTCGAGGCTCTGGTCGACTTTGAATCGCGCCCCCAGCGCGTGCAGTAGGAATCTCCCAGTCAAAATCCCCAAGTCAGAATCCTCGCAACCTGTTTCACCAGCGCCAACCGTTAGGCCTCGGATTCCTTTCATCTAAACCTGACAGGCTGAAGCCTGTCCTACTGGCTCGTGTTAGACTTTGCCGGAGCCCTTCAGAATGCTGGACCGCGCGCGATCGGCAATTCGACATTTCCATCTGGGTTGGATCGATCTGGTCTGGCTGATTTTTCTCGGCGGGCTGGCAATGCTCCCGCCGGTCAACGAAATTCACAAACAGCTGATCCTGCTGGCCATTTTCATCACTCAAATTCTGGAGGGATGGCTGATCTCGCGGCTGCCCCAGCGCGGCGCCGCGTACAGCGTGCTCATCAAGATCCTGCTGGCCACCCTGCTGCTCGATCACACCGGCGAGTTTGGAATCAACAGCAACTACTACCCGATCTTCTTTTTGCCGGTGGTCAGCGCAGCGATCTACTTTGGCCCCATTGCCGCGACGGTCTGGACGACAGTGGCCTCGCTGGCTTACCTCTCGTTGCTGTATCCCGCCTTGCAGGAAGTAGACATTACCGCGGAAGGAAAAGGGATCCTCACCATCCGCGTGCTTTTCTTCTACGTCGCGGCCATTCTTGTCAACCGCTTTTCGGTGGAAAATCGCCGCCAGGTGCAGCGGCTGCAGCACCTCTCCGACAAGCTGGAAGAAACCAACCGCCAGTTGCGCCGCGCGGAAGCCGACGCCCGGCGAGCCGAGCGCTTGGCGGCGCTGGGCCAGCTTTCTGCCGGATTGGCGCATGAGATTCGCAACCCGTTGGGCGTGATCAAAGGGTCGGCGGACATGCTGAACCGCAAAGTCGCGGCCTCGGAGCCGCTGGTGGCGGAGCTGGCCGGATACATTTCCTCTGAAGTGAATCGCCTGAACGCGCTGGTGGTGCGGTTCCTCGATTTCGCACGGCCGTCAAAGCTTGAGTTGCAACCGCAACAAATTCCCGAGATCGTGGATCGCGCGCTGGAAGCCGCCAAGGCGTCGGTTCCCGCCGCGGGCGTGAGCATCGAACGCCAGTACGCTCCGAACCTTCCAGCAATCCCGGTGGACCCGCAGCTCAGCGAGCAAGTGTTCGTGAATTTAATCAGCAACGCCTTGCAAGCCATGCAGGCCCAGGATGGCGCCGCGCCGAAGACGCTGCGCCTGGCGATCGCCCCGGAAATCGCGAGCGGCGCTCCGGGAATCGGTGTGACCGTCGAGGACTCCGGTCCCGGTGTGCCGCTGGAAGCCCGCGAGCAGATTTTCAACCCGTTTTTCACATCGAAGAAGGATGGCGTAGGTCTTGGCCTGTCGATCGTCGCAAAAATCGTGGACGACCATCGCGGAACGATCCGCCTGGAAGACAGCGCCCGACACGGCGCCCGCTTCCACGTATTTTTCCCCAAAGGCCTTTCGTAAGATTCTAGTAGGACATGCTTCAGCCTGTCTGGTTTTGTTTAGAGTCATGCGCAAATCTAAACCAGACAGGCTGAAGCCTGTCCTACTGGATGTCAGGACATGCCGCTACTGATTCGACCGGTAAATCACGTTCTGCGGGCCATCTACAATCCTGAAATCGGCGGGCACCGTAAACAGCGCGGCATCCGGCTCGGAGCGCACGATGTTGGTCAGTTGAAAGGTCTGCTCGCCCATGCGCGGGTCATTGCGCTTGCTGTAGACAATCGTTTTCAGATCGGGCGACGTCCATACTTCGGTAACGATGCTGATGGGCCGGTCATTTCCGATTTCCCCCGTGGGAATTGTGCGTGTCGTTCGCACTCCGGACACCTGCACGCTTTCCATGGTTTGAGTGCCGAGTTCTTCGGTATTCACCGGTCCCTGATTGCCGTTAGCGATGAATGTTCTTTGCATCATCATCGGCGGAGGAGGGAGCGGTGGGGGCGGCGCTCCGCCCGCGGCCATGGCGCCATCACTCATTTGCATCAGAACTTTCCCTCCGCCCGACATCGCTCCCGACATCACCCCCGGTGACGCTCCCATGGTCGTCACATTCATGGGCAGCGCCGGCATCTTCTGCGCGGTCTTATCCGTGAGGTTCAGCGTGTATGCCGTCTGGGCCACCGGGTCCTGAATGAATACGAGGTGCGGAGCATCCGCCGCGGAAAGATTGCCGATGGCCGGCAGGGAAGCGTCCTGCCGCGTGCGGCCCTGTGAATCGCGCGCGATGGTTCCGGTCGTGGTTTGGGTGATGCGCGTTCCATCGGCCAGAGTTTGCACGCTTTCATTGGTAATCGTCGCGGAATACGGCGCGCCTTGCACCGGCGCGCCGGGAGGTTTGCCAAGCATCCCGACTCCCACGGTGGTTACAGGTCCGGCGACCTGGCTTTGAAAAAACACCGCGTTCCCGGCCTCCTGCGCGAACAGAACGGGAGAGGCCGCGAATATCACGATGGGCATGATGGATATGACGGAAATCAGTGCGCGTTTCATGGGTGTTTCGTACTCCTTTCAAATCCTGCCAGACGCGGGCGCACCTGCAGGCGCTCCGCCGATCCGTCCGCCGCGATGGTCATGTCGGCGACAAAATTCATCCCCGCGGGCACTGCGCCGGGCGGAAACATTTCATCGGCGGGTATGGCGATTTCAACTACCGCCTGATTGGGGAGTTCGTACGCTGTGACGTCAGTCTTTTTTGGCAACGACGACTGTTGCTGCCGGATTTGTGTCCTGCCATTTTCAGCACTGGTGACCGGACGCCGGCGCAGTTTTTCAATCGAGCTCTCGTTCGGGCGGAGAGCCGCGGCCATCGCATTCTGTGCCACGCCTGCGGATTCTGCCGAAACCGCTGCGGGAGCGTGTGGAACTGCGAATCGTTGCGGCTCGGTTTGCATTCGCGGCCAGAGCAGAAGAAGTCCAACAAGCGCGGCGAGCGCGCCTGTAGCAGAGGCTAGCGCGACCGTGCGCAGCGGCCATTCGCGCGCTTCTGCGGCCGGGGTCTCGTTGAAATATGCATTGAGCTCATCACTGGCGCGCCGGCATGCATCGAAGTCGCCGCGACATTCGGCACAAAATTCCAGATGGTCTTTCACGGCCGCGGCATCCTGCGGCTCAAGTTCGCTGTCCATCCAGGCGACCAGTTTTCCGGAAAAGTTACACATTGCATTTCTCCGCTAATTTTTTTACGGCGCGCTCGACCGTGTCGCTCACCGTCGACGTCGCAATTCCCAGCACTTCGCTGATCTCGCGATAACGCAATCCCGCGGCGCGCAGCAGCAGGCACTCCCGTTCGGTTCCACTAAGCAGGCGCATGGCTTTTCCCAATCGCTGGAATTTTTCCTTTTCCAGCACCGCGCGTTCGGGGGTCGCATCGTGAGAAACGGAATCGAGCTGCGCCTCGCTCGCCGCGCTGAAGTTGCGGTCATAGCGATTCTGGCGGTTTCGGGCCTGGTTGTGGGCTACGCGAAACAGCCAGCCTCGAATATTTTCCTGCGAGCCGCCCGCGCTCAAATGGCGGTGAAGCAGCAAAAATGCGTCCTGTACCACATCCTGCGCTTCGTCGCTCGAAAGCCCGAGGCACACCAGGTAGCGAAGCAACGGTTTGCGCAGTTCGCGATACAGAGTGGTAGCCTCACTCGCGCCGGTCGTCAAACGCGATAGCGGCAGGGCTAGGGGTGCGGCGTCGCCACTCATGAAGTCCTCGTCATCGCGCTTCTATACAAATAACAAGTGAGGATTGCGATTTTCCGGGCGAACTGCGTAAGTTCGCCCTGTAGGCTGAACTGCGTAATCGATGCGGACGTTCGGAGTTTGGTTAGCCGGCGCGGACCGGCGAGAAGGTGGCAGCCGTCGAAGTCGAAGTCGCACAGGCACGCCTGCCTGTGCGGTTTTTGCTGCGGCAGTGAGATTGAGCCGCCGCAAGCGTTTAAAAAACCGCACAGCCAGGGTGGAAGCGCTGCCTAAATCTGTGAGTACGGCGTCGGCGTCAGGATCAGATTGGTGATGTTCGAGACGATCGGCTCGAACGCGTACTTCGGCTGCGTCGAGTACGATTTCCAATCGTCGGAAGCGCGGAACGCCGCCCACTGCTTGTCGCGCGTCGCCATGCTGTCAAAACACAGCATGTAGGTCAGATTCGGCAGCCGCGGACCGATGAGCGTTTCGCTGTAGAATATCTGTTCCACGCCGGCCTTGGTGAAAATATCGGCTTCACCCGACTGCATCATTTCCACTTTTCGGCGGTGATCCTGATCCGTTGCGCCTTCATAGATGCGCAGCTCGAAAACTCGCGGGCCTTTGGCCGCGGTGGCTTTGGGCAGGATGAGGTTCGGCCACTTCTCAAACGCCTGCAGGAAGGTGCTGTCGATGCGGTCGAACGCCGGCTCCTTGGCGGGCGCCATCAGGAACGGCGCCCCGGCCTTCGTGTACTCGGTATCCTGGTTCAGACGCGACTCGATCGTCGCCACCGTTTCCGCCGAGGCCCCGGGCATTAAAACGAAGATCGTCGGCGTATCCGGCCCGATGGAAAGATCGAAAACGCCCACCGGCGAAATCGACAGACGGTTCAACGCCGGAATCAGAGCGTCGCGGAAAAAATCGTCGCACAGTTTTCGCTGCGGCCCGGAATTGATGTGATACCGCCGCAACTGGTAAAACTCGCGGCCCTTCGCGGACATCGTTCCCTGGGCCGCTTCGAGCGCGCTGCCCGGCGCGGAAACTGCCAGCGCCGAAGCCGCAAGTGAAGAAGCTAGAAATTGTCGCCGTTCCATTGGAATCCTCCCGTGAGAGCGATAGGTTTGCCGCCGGTTCGGGTATCGTCACACAATTTGAAGCGGGTGTCTATTGCGGCGACCGCAGTGCCGGCTCACATGCCTTGCGTTGTCATTCTGAGCGAAGCGAAGAATCTCTCTTCGATTGCGACATCACAACAGAACCCAGGAGGGATTCTTCGCTTCGCTCAGAATGACAACGTTGAGCTTTTTCACGGCTTATTGCACCGGCGGCACGATCAACGTTTTCAAAGCCGCGCAAAAAAGGAGGAGGGCAGGCTCCAACCTCTCCGGTTTCGTCCAGTGTCATGCGTACATCTAAACCAGACAGACTGAAGTCTGTCCTACTTGGCCGATTCCCTCGCACGATCCAAGATATAGGCGTGGATCAGCCGCACCTGCGCGGGAGTGATGTCACCCGCAAACGACGGCATGCCTGCTTCGTGCAGCGCGCCGCCCAGAACGATGTCCTCGAACATCTGGTGCGCCGAGTCCGGCAAGTAGCGCAAATCCGGCACCGCACCGCCGCTGATCGCTTCTCCTCCGTGGCAGCGCGCGCACGTGTTCGCAAAAACCTTGCGGCCTTCTTCGATTTCCGCCTTGGAAGCAGCGAGCTTGAACGTGGGCATGGGGACCGGCTTATCCACGTGCTGGTAGGGAGGGACCGTTGCCGTGCCGCCCAGCTTGAACACTAAAACTCTTCCCGATCCCACGTGCCCCTTGCCGGCAGGCCGGTTGCCGAGCACCTGCGGGCCGCCCCACCCGCTCTCCACTGCAACGTACTGTTCTCCGTCCACCAGGAAAGTAATCGGCGGAGCCGCGATTCCTACGCCGGCGTCAAACTCCCACAGTGGTTTGCCGTCCGTCGAACGATACGCGGAAAATTTTCCGTCGGCTCGTCCCTGAAACACCAGGTTCCCGGCGGTCACCAGCGTTCCCCCGCTTTTTGGATCGGGCAGGTCCACGCGCCACGCTTCTTTCCCGGCCACCGGATCCCAGGCGAGCAGGTGTCCCGTGGTTTTCATTTTGAGATACGCGTCGCGCGCCGGCCCGCGATAGGCGCGGTCCGAACCCGTGGTTTGATCGTGCAAATTGATCTTCCAATTGGGGATGATGGCGTGAAGCGACGTGTCCTCCAGCACCGCCAGGTACACCAGGCCAGTGGTCGGGCTGAAGGAAATCGGATTCCAATTGTGCCCACCTTCGGCGGATGGCTGCACCAGCGCGGCGTCCTTGAGTTGGCGCGCGGCGGGATTCTCGATCGGCCGGCCGTTCGAATCAATCCCTTTCGCCCAATTCACCGGAACGTAGTTATGCGCGGAGATGAGTTTTCCGTTTTCGCGGTCAATCACGTAGAAAAAGCCGTTCTTATTGGCCTGCATCACCACGCGGCGCTGCGCGCCGTCAATCGCCAGGGTGGCCAGCAAAAGCGGCTGGGTGGAGTCGTAGTCCCAATTGTCTCCGGGCGTGGTCTGGTAGTGCCAGGCGATCTCGCCAGTGTCGGCGTGCACCGCGACGATGGACGCGACGTACAGATTGTCACCCTTGCCGCGCAGTTGGTCGTACCACGGGTTGGCATTTCCTGTGCCGAAGTACACCAGATCGGTTTCCGGATCGTAGACCATCGACTCCCAAACCGTTCCGCCGCCTCCAGCCTTCCACCATTCTCCGGACCAGGTAGCCGCTGCCTGCTTCATGGCGTCCGATTCGAATGGCTTCGAGGGATCGCCCGGCACGGTGTAGCTCCGCCAGACGAGATTGCCGGTTTGCGCGTCGTACGCCGAGACGTACCCGCGCACCGGATACTCAGCGCCTGCGTTGCCGATCAGCACGCGCCCCTTGGCGATGCGCGGCGCGGCAGTAATCGCGTAGCTGCTGTCCTTCGGAGTGGTTTGAACGTCCCACGCGGGCATGCCGGTCTTGGCATCCAGCGCGATGAGCCGCCCGTCCAGAGTTGCCACATACACGCGGCCCTTGTAGAGGGCTACGCCGCGGTTGACCACGTCGCAGCACACATACTTGTCGTGATCTTTGGGAACCTGAGGATCGTATTTCCACAGCAGCGTTCCGGTTTTCGCGTCGAACGCGTAGACGATGCTCCACGCGCTGGTTCCATACATCACGCCATCCTTGACCAGCGGAGTCGCCTCCACCCCGCGCAAAGTTTCCAGGTCGTAGGACCATGCGAGTCCGAGCTTGCTCACGCTTTGCTCATCGATGGATTTCAAGGGGCTGAAACGCTGCTCCGAGTACGTGCGCCCGTAGGTCATCCAATCCGCGGTATCGCCGTCAGCCGCGCGAAGCGCCGCGTCGTCCACCACGGATTCCTGCTTGTGCGAGCAGCCCGCGAGCGACGCGAGCCAGACCACCGCACACGCCAATGCCATTCGCCGGAAAAAATTGTGGCGCATTCATTCCTCCGCATGGAATTGCCCTGCCGGGCAAAGCCTGTCTTGTCGATTAGCAGTAAAAACTGATAAGCCGGGCGCTAAGGTGCTGTCAAGAAGTTATTTGCGGTCCGGGATTTTGGAGACGTCAGACTTATGCAAGCTGCGAATGCGAATACAGGTTTATTTTGTCATTCTGAGCGAAGCGAAGAATCTCTCCGGGGTTCTTTGCTGGCATCCAAATCGAAGAGGGATTCTTCGCTTCGCTCAGAATGACAGCGTCTTGAGTTTTTCGGCAGCCTGTCGTGGCTCGCGGCTACTTCGACGGCTTGGGATCCTTGTAACCCTTCTTGGTGAGTTCCGCGGCACGCTGTTCCAGCGCGCTGCGCGTGAAGAGTTGCGGGTCGAGGTCGGAGTTGTACTTGCACGCCATTAAAAACGTCTGGGACATTTTGCGGTCGTTGCGGGAAAGCTCCAGGCTCAGGGGAGTTTTTACGCCGTCAAACGTCATGTACTGCGTGTAGCTGGTGATGGCTTCGGTGCGCTCGCGGGTCTCGGCATTGCGCGTGGCCACTACCCAGCGCAGCGGCAGATGCGAACGCTTGTCCAGCCCCAGGCGCATTTCCTGGCGATTGCGGTCGGTAAACTCGATCCACTCGGCTTCCTTCATGTCGATCAAGTCGTCGCCCGCGTATTGCACTTCCACTCCGGGTTCGTTCATGCGCCTGCGCAGCATGTTGTTCATCCCGGTTCGCACCTGCTCATTGAAATTGTCAATCAGGTCGTCCGGCTGGTTGGAGACGCCGCCTTTGTCCAGCGACCAGCCTTCTTTGCCGTTGAAGATTGTGATCATCGCGCCGCCGTGGGTGATCAGCAGGTCGTCCGAGCCCATCAGGAATCCCAGGATGGTGTGCTCGCCCTTGGTGAAATACTCGACGCGGTTCTTATCGGGCAGGAGCCACAGATCGCGGAACTGGGTGAATCCCATCAGCGTTCCGGCGGTTCCGAACTGCGCGGCGCGGCCGTCGCACTGGGTGTCGCGAACATCCAGGTAAGCCTGCCCGCCCAGCGCTGCAATCACTTGCCGCAACACCTGCTTGGCCTTTGCGGCGCTCTGTTCGGGGAGCAGTTCCTGCGGCGGCTGCGCCATCGCGGGACGCAGGGATGCCCACGTCAGTCCCAGCACAAGAATCGACCACGCCATCACCCGGAAAATCGCCCGAAAGGTCAGCTGCAAGGAAGAAAACCTCCACCTACATGGAAGAGCAAACCAGCCAGAAAGGTTGCCAAGATTTTACGGTGCGCGGCCCCAAACACCCATCGCGGCGCTTCACTTCTCAGCGCGCGCCAGGCGGGCCGACGCAACCAGATCGCGAAACAGCGCATCGGCCAGCGGATCTCCCGGCATGCGCTCCGGGTGCCACTGGACGCCCACCACCCAGTTCGAATCGTCCATCCACTCGACGGCCTCGACCACGCCGTCCGGCGCGCGCGCCGTGACCCGCAAGCCGCGGCCAACGTCCAGCACGGACTGGTGATGCCACGAATTGACAACCGCCTGAGCCGCCCGCGCGAGCGTGTAGACGCGCCCAACGCCGATGTTTGACCCGTGCATGGCATCCGGCGTTTCCGTTCCGTCGGGAAGTTCGTCCTCAGCCGGGCTGTGGCAGATCTGCGTTCCGATTTCGGTGGGAATGTCCTGAATCAGGCTGCCGCCCAGAAAAACATTCAAAGACTGGATGCCGTAGCAGATGGCCAGCACCGGTTTTCCGGCGGCCAGGGCGTGTTCGAGCAGAGCGAAATCCGTTCGCTCGCGCGAAGCGTCGGCAGCTTCCGCCGCCGGATGCGGCGCTGCGCCAAAGTGCGATGGATCGACGTCCGCCGGGCTGCCTGTCAGCAGCACCGCGTCCAGATTTTCCGCTTCGCGCCGCAAGGCATCCGAGCCGGACGCGAGAGAAAGCAGCAACGGTTCGCCGCCGGCGCGCTCCACGGCCTTCAAATATTTGTCGATCTTGGACCGGCGGTTGGCGGCCTCTTCGGCGGCAGTGCGCCAGGGTACGCCGATGCGCGGGCGGAGAGATTCTTGCTGATCCATGGGAAATGAATCGTAGCATCGCGCCAGTCGGCCAGCAATACAGACGGGCGGACTATGCCGGACGATGTTCTACTAAGTAACAACCCCGGCGCGGAACGATTGACGCGCGCCAACCCTCGCGCCTAGAGTGGATGTGGGGTCACGCTTTCCACAGAGGCAGAGTCAGGACGCGACAAACATGACTCTGCGCGCCGCGATGGTCTTGACCACCATCGCCGATCCAGTGGTTCTCGAAGGCTACTGCGCGAATTTCGCCGCACACGGCCACCTCGACCAGGTTCAGATCATCGTCATTCCCGACAAGAAAACTCCGCCCACGCTGTTCATGCGCTGCGCGGAGCTGCGAAAGCGGGGCGCCGATGTACTGTGCCCGCCAATCGAACAGCAGGAGCGCACGCTGCGGTGCCTCGGATTTCCGCCGGAGCTGGTGCCCTACAACTCCGACAACCGGCGCAACGTCGGCTACCTGATGGCGGCGGAAAGCGGCGCGGACTTTCTGATCTCGATCGACGATGACAACTATTGCCCCACGGACGAAGATTATTTCGCCGAGCATTCCATCGTCTGCAGCGAGGCGCGCCGCTACGACGTCATCGAGTCCAACAACGGCTGGTTTAATCTCTGCAATCTTTTAGAGCTCGAACCCGCCAGCCGCATTTATCCCCGCGGATTCCCGTATGCCGCCCGGCACCAGGCGCCCGACGTCAAAAGCCAATCGCAAACAGCGACTGTGCGTATGAACGCGGGAATGTGGCTGTGCGACCCCGATCTGGACGGAATCACTTGGCTGGCTGCGCCGGCTCGAGCCAATCGATTCAAAGGGCCGTCCATCGTGCTCGGCGAACGCACCTGGTCGCCGGTGAATACGCAAAACACCGCGCTCCATCGTGACGTGATTCCCGCCTACTATTTCCTGCCCATGAGCCATTCGCCGGCGGGCATGCAGATCGACCGCTACGGCGATATTTTCTCGGGTTATTTCAGCCAGGCCTGCGCGCGCCACCTGGGGCACAGCGTTCGCGCGGGCACGCCGGTCGCGGAGCATCGCCGCAACGCGCACCGCTATTTGCACGACGCCACGCAGGAACTCCCGGGCATCTGGGCGCTGGAAGATTTGCTGCCCTGGCTCGTGGAATTGCGTCTCGATGGAGACACCTATGCCGAAGCGTATTTCAGCCTCAGCGTGCAGCTCGAGGACAGCCTTTCGCGTTTTTCCGGATTCATCTGGACAGACTCGACGCGCGGATATTTTCACTCCATCGCCGGTTCCATGCGCGCTTGGGTGGCGGCGTGCCGGCAAATGGCGGTCGTGTGACCGTAGCCACGCTCGAAACCGCATCGCCCAGTCCTTTCGCCGCAAGAAAACGCGCCGGAAAAGGGGCGCCGGAATTTCCGGCGATTCTCGACATCCTGCGCTCACTGCAAAAGCGAAATAAAACCAGGCCTCGCGCGCCAAAGCCCGGCGACCGCTTCGGTTTTTCGTTCAGCACGCGCAACCGCTATTTCTTCACGCTGCAGACCCTGCAAAGTCTCGACACCGAAGGCGGCTTCGATTTGATCTGGAACGACGGCAGTACGGAGCCCGGTGTTCCCGCCCTGGCTAAAAATTACAAATTCAAAAATGCCCGGCTGGTTGAGGCAAATTTCGGAGTAACCGGCGGTCCCGAGCGCGCGGTTTGTTTCGGACTCTCGCGCCTCCTCGAACTGGGCTACGACTACGCCGGCCTGATCGAGAATGACATTTTATTCCGGCCCGGCTGGTTCCGCGCGCTGCGAAAACTTTTCTCACAGGGCGCCGAAGAGGGAATCGTCTGCGGCTCGGCGACGGCGCGTTCCTTTGAAAGCCATGCCCTTGAATACCGCGCGGGCTACAGCGTCCAGTCGGACACCGGCGCGGGAATGGTGCTCTTCTCCCGGGCCGCCGCGGAAATCATCATGCAGCTCTATGCCAATCCATCTTCCCTTCAGATGACCACGCATTCCTGGCAGAAATTTTATGCCGATCTTTTCGGGCTGGACTTGCGGAATTTTTCACCGTTCTGGGCGCTGCCGAAGGACCGGCCGGTTCCGTGCACTTTGGATTGGGGATACACGCCGTCCCTCTACCTGAACGGCTACGCTTCGCTCAGCACCATCCCGTCATACGCCAGCGACTTGGAGTTCGATGTGGAGAGTTTCTTTCACACCAGGTATGTGGGTCCGGAGAAAAATAATTCCGGCGTGAACTATCCGCGGGTTTAGTAGGACAGGCTTCAGCCTGTCTGGTTTAGATATGCGTCCGCCACAACTCTAAACCTGACAGGCTGAAGCCTTTCTACTAAAGAATGTGAGGGATGGAAATTACGTAGCCGCACTGACCGGAGCGCCGGCGGCGGCCGGCGCGGGAATATTCTTTCCGCGCAGCAACTCGACGATGGCCTGGTAGAGGGCGCTTCGCTGGTGGTGGCGTTCGTTGGCGCGGGTCACGTAGCGAACCGCGATTTCAAATCCCGAACCGGCCGGACGAACGCTGATCGCCGGACCGGCGGAAAACGGCCGCAGCCCGTGCGACGAGTCCAGATTTCCCCATTCCTGCTCGGCGAGCTTGGCGTTCGCTTCCGTTTCCTTGGTGACGATCTTCTGAATCTCCGCCGCGATCGGATACGGATCGCGGTCCATGGGCAGCGCCAGGACCAATTCATCCCACAGCCACTGGCCGGAGGTGGAGAAATTGAAGTAGTGCCCTTCGATGGCGTAGCTGTTGACGAACGTCACCCGCCGCCCGGTGGGATGGCCGGCGTCGTTCCAATTGCCGGTTTCCAGCACCACGGTGTGGAACAATCCGATCTCCACCACTTCGCCGCTCACTCCGTTGATCTCCACCCAGTCCCCGTGGCGAATTCCATTTTTGCCCATCAGCACGAACCAGCCGAAAAATCCGACAATGAAATCCTTCATGGCCACGGTAAGCCCGGCGGTGGCCAGCGCCAGGATGGCGGCCATCTGGCTGGGAATTCCGAAAATGATCAGCAGGACCAGAACGGCGCCGACGGTGCGCGTGATGATGTGCGCCACCGAGCGCAGCGTCAGCAGGCGCTGCCGGTCCGGCTCCACCCGCGCGAACATCCGTTGCAAAGCGTAGGACGTCAGCACCACGGCCACGCCGATCCCCAGTATCACGGCGATGGAAATCAGCAGGCTGTGCAGCAACTGGCGCGCGCGCGCTCCGACCAGCACGCTCCACTGGTTGTAATCGTTTGCCAGATCCTGCTGGTTATGAATACGGCTGTCCAGCGCGGTCATTCTTTTTTGCAGGTTCGTCAGTGACTTGAAAGAGGAAATCGCGGACTTGGTTTGCTCAGAGCCCGAGGAAGTCGCGCCCGGTGAATTGGGTGCGGCGGTTGCGGGCGGCGCACCCGTCAATTTTTTCTTCTGTTGGGACTGCGACTCCTCGAGCTGGGCTTCGAGTCTGTCGTGCCGTCCGGAAAAACCCCCGGCCAACTGCGTCGCGTCGCGTTCCTCTTTGTTGAGGCGGCCAATCAACTGGCGCTGCTCGTACCAGGCCCGCCCGCGGGAGAGAAAGGAATTGGAAGTGGGAAACGTCGAGCCACCCTGCCTCCCGACAATGCTCAGATCCAGCTGCCCGCCGCTGCTTTGCTCCGAGGCCTCGTACTCATCCACCATGCGCTGCACACGGCTTTGCGGATCGCCTCCGGCCCGTTCCAGATCCTCGTGCGCGTCGGCCAGTTCATCCTCGGCCAGTTCCTGCCGCGACTTGGCCAGGTCGAGTTGCTGGGTGACGGCTTCCTTCTCATTCTCTTTGGCGCTGTCCGCAAGCTTGGTGAGCCGGGCGACATCCGCCGTCAGCTCGGCGTCTTCCTGCTCGCCTTTGGCGATCCGTTCTTGAATGGCTTTAATTTCCGGCGTGGAGGGAATCGGTTGAGCGCTGGCCACGTACAGAGCCGAGGTAAATGCGAAATCAACTTCGTGGTCCGCCTTGCGCAGCGCGTCGCGCGCCAGGTCCTGTTCCTCTGGAGTGCCCGCCAGCGGCGCCAGCGACTGCGCGTCGTGAAATTGTTGCAGGTCCACGGGGGATTGCGCGGCCTTCGACCCCGGTTTCGCGGAAGAAACCGTGCGCGAGCCCCACTCGGTGGTCAGGGCCACTCCCGCGCCGGTGACCGCCAGGAGCACGATCAGTACAATCAGAAGTGCGCGCTGGCTCGATTGCATAAGATTTTCAATTTCCCCACGTCACACTTTACGTGCCGGTTTGAAGTTTCCGCTGGGATTGCTCTTAACTGTGCCGAAATTTGCCGGCATTTTCAACTCGCGTTGAACTTCTAGTCACTCGGGAGTGACAACAAGACTTTTTTCCGCGACTCGTTCAACCGCGACGCTTGAGCTCTGAGAATTCCCCCGTGTTCAAGCCCCCAGCCAGCGCCCCAGCGGTTCCCAACCCTCGGCGTGATCGCAAATCACCTTGACCGTCGCCGTGATGGGGATCGCCAGAATCAGGCCGATTCCTCCCCACAGCCATCCCCAAAAGAGCAACGCTACAGTCACCGCCAGCGCATTCAAGTGAACGCGCCGGCCCACGATCGCGGGCATCAATATATTCATGCCGATGATATGAAACAGCGACAAGATTGCCGCGACCAGCAGATACGGGCCGACCGTGTTCCATTGCGCCAGCCCGATCAGGAAGGGCGGAATCCAGGCCAGCAATGCGCCGAGGTACGGCACCAGATTGAGCACGCCGGACACGCTGCCCAGCAGAAAGGGATACTTCAAATGCATCAACAGAAAAAATCCCCAGCTCGCCAGCATCAGGATCAGGGCAATCAGGGCATTTCCGGCCACAATTCGGCGCAGCATCGAGCTGACTTCGTCCAGGGCTGCCTGCACCCGGTCGCGGTCTTCGTCGGGAAATAATTCGATGGTGGCTTTCCAGATGCGAAGTTTCTCAGCCAGCATGAAAAACACCAAAAATGGCACGAACGTGGCCACCAGCAGAATGGAGTACAGCGATCCGACTCCCCGCAGCAGCCACTCGCGCACCGGAGGCGGTTCGACCGTGCGTACCGGGGGCTTGCCTTTTTCGGTGACCGGCGAAATCGCGTCCACGCCTTTTTCCACGGTGGTGAGCTGGCGGTCAAACGCGGTGGTCACGTGCCGCAATGCGCCGCTGTAGCGCGGCCAGTCGGCCAGGAACTGGTCAGCGCGCAGCACCACGAGATAGCCCACTCCGGCCATTGCGGCGGTGACCGCCAGCATCACCACCAGCGCGCCCAGCGCGCGGGGAATGTGCAGGCGCTCAAAAATCCCGACCACGGGATCGAGAAAATAAGCGACCAGAACGGCGAGAAGCAAGGGGACCACGACTTCCGAAGTAAAATACAAAAACGCGAAGACAATCGCCGCCGCGATGATGCGCTGAGAAGGGTTCGATCGCGCTGTCAGCTTGAGGTCTTCGATCTGCATAAACCACCAATTTCAACATAACATACCCCCCTTTTGCGGCAAACGCCGGCAAACGGCGGCTTGCCCCAGAGAGCACCGCTGAGATACCGTAGAAGCTACGACCATGTTCGCCGCCGCTCTCCCCGTGACCCCGCTCTCGCGCTTGGACCTCCGGGCTGCGCTGGACATCCTGATCATCGCGGCGCTGATCTACTATTTGTTGAAATTGCTGCGCGGCACGCGGGCGGTCCAGATGCTGGTGGCCGTCGCGCTGCTATTCGTGTTCTATCGTGGTGCGCAATGGGCGCGTTTGGAAATGGTGGAGTGGCTGCTGACCACCATGCTGCCCTACGTGGCCATCGCTCTGATCATTTTGTTTCAGCCCGAGATCCGCAGAGCGCTCTCCCGTATTGGCCGCAATCTCTCCATGATGAATTTCGCCTCGCGAAATCCCAAAGGCACGTACGATGACATCGTCATGGCCGCCGAGTATTTTTCGCAGAATCGAATCGGCGCGCTGGTGGTCGTGGAGCGCCAGGCCGGCCTGCGTACGTACATTGAAAGCGGCATTCCCCTGGACGCCAAACTTTCCTACGACTTGCTGGTATCGATTTTCCGGCCGGGTTCTCCCCTGCATGACGGAGCGGTGATCATCGAAGGATCCCGCGTGGCGGCCGCCGGGTGCTTTTTGCCGCTGTCGCTCAACCCGATGATCTCCAAACAACTGGGCACCCGGCATCGCGCGGCGATCGGAATCACCGAAGACAGCGACTGCCTCGTGGTCCTCGTTTCGGAAGAGACCGGATCGATTTCGGTCGCTTCGTCCGGCTCCATCGAAACGAATCTTACTCCCGAAGATTTGAGCGATCGCCTGCGCGAAATGGTTTCCCGCCGCCGCGCCACCCTGGTTCTGCCCGCGGCCGTTTCGCAGGCGCGAAGTCCGGTGCGGAGATAGACGGTGCAATTTTTCAGAAAGTACATTCTGGCCAACGCCGGGCTTAAATTGCTGGCGCTGGCGATTTCTTTCCTGCTCTGGGCGACGTATACCGCGGAGCCGTACGCCGAAGTCGGCTTCCTCGTGCCGGTGGAATTCACCACCATGCCGCCGCACCTGGAGATTTCCGGGGATGTTCCGAACGCGGTGCGCGTTCGCGTCCGTGGGCGTTCGGCGCTGCTTCGCCGCATGATCCCAGCCGACCTGAATTTGCGCCTGGACATGACCAACGGCAAGCAAGGCACCACCACAATCGATTTCAAGCCCGAAATGGTGGGCGCCCCGTATGGAGCGACCGTCGTGCAAGTCGAGCCCACTGAGATCCACGTTACTCTTGTGCCGCGCCCGGGCTCTGGGCCTCCTGCGAGCTGATTGTCCCCGTGCTAGACTTTTAAGGCTGAGGGCGATGTGGATGCCCCGGCCGCTCCACTCACCATGGCCAAGGAATTATTCGGCACTGACGGCATTCGCGGCATTCCGGGCACGTACCCCCTGGACGACGCCACCCTGTACGGCGTTGCGCGGGCGCTCGGGAAATACCTGCTCGAAACCGGGCCCAATCCGCGCGTGCTGATCGGAATGGATACGCGCGAATCGGGGCCGCATATCGCGTCGCAGCTGGCCGCCGGGCTCGCCGACGATGGCGTGGAGTTCCTGTCAGCGGGCGTCATCACCACCCCCGGCGTGGCGTGCCTGGTGCGGCAGAATAAATACTCCGCGGGCATGGTCATTTCGGCTTCGCACAATCCCTTTCATGACAATGGCGTGAAACTCTTTGCCGGGACGGGGATGAAATTTCCGGACGATGTCGAGGAGCACCTGGAAACGGAAATTCACCGGCATAAGGACCATGAAACCGCTCCGCACGGGATTCCAGTTCCCACGGATCTCTCACTGGATGAGGAATATCTGGCCTATTTGCGTCGCTGCGCGATCCCCGGAGCAAACCTTGAAGGCCTAAAAATCGTCCTCGATTGCGCGAATGGCGCCGCCAGCGTCCTGGGGCCGGAACTGTTCCGCTCCCTCGGTGCGGACGTGATCGTCATGCACAATCAGCCCAATGGCCGAAACATTAACGACGGTTGCGGCTCTCTGCATCCGGAAAAACTGCGGGAGAAAGTGCTCGAAACGCACTCCGCTCTTGGCGTGGCGTTTGATGGCGACGCCGACCGCGCCATGTTTGTGAGCTCCGGCGGTCGGCACGTCGATGGGGACGGAGTTCTGCTGGCCGCAGCGCGCTACTTTCAATCCGCGGGAAATTTGCGCGGCGGCCGCGTGATCGGCACGACCATGGCCAACCTGGGCCTCGAGCGTGTCCTCGAAAAAGAGGGACTGAGCCTGGCGCGCGTTCCGGTCGGCGACCGCTATGTTCTGGAAGAGATGCTGCGCAGCGGCGCGAATCTAGGCGGCGAACAGTCCGGCCACATCATTTTTCTGGATGACGCGACGACCGGCGACGGCCTGCTGACGGCGCTGAAGATGGCCTGCCTCGTCGCCCTGCGCGGGCCGCTCGATGATCTGGTCTGCGGGCTGAAAGTTTTTCCGCAGACGATTGTGAACATCAAAGTGAAATCCAAGCCTCCGCTGGAATCCTTGCCCATGGTTTCCGCCGCGATTGAGAAGGCCACCAGCACCCTCGGCGACGCCGGGCGCGTGGTGGTGCGCTACTCGGGAACCGAACCCAAGGCGCGCGTCATGGTGGAAGCCGAGCATGCCGAAGACGTTACGCTGTGGGCCGAAACCCTGGCCTCGGCCATCCGCAACGCCATCGGCGCCTGAACTATTTCCGTCCCCGCGGGAACTTTTTCGTCGCTTCTGACATTACAAGGGTAGGAGCGCGCCACGAGCACAGCGGCAATTTCGGGCAGCTCCTCCGCATCGCTTTCGACGATGACGACTGACGAACATCTGATGCTCGAATTCCAGCGCGGCTCGCGCGAAGCTTTTACCGAGCTCTTCGAGCGCTATCGCGATCCGGTCCATGGATTTTTTCGCCGGCGCCTTCGCGATGTGGCGCGCGCTGAGGAACTGGCGCAGGAAACTTTTCTCGCCATACTTCGCGGCGCGGAGCGCTACGAGCCGCGGGCCTCCTTCCGCACCTACCTCTACGCGATCGCCTTCCGGCAGGTTTCCGCGGAATGGCGGCGCGTGAAGCGCGAAGCTGCGGCGCCGGAAAGCGAGCCCGCCGTGGAAGAGGGCCGCGATGAGATTTTGTGGCTGCGCCGCGCCGTGGAGCAACTGGACGACGCGCATCGCGAAGTCCTGCTGCTGCGCGAATTCGAGCAGTTGAGCTATGACGAAATCGCCGCAGTGTTGCGCATTCCCGTAAACACGGTGAGGTCGCGCTTGTTTCGCGCGCGCATGGAACTCAAGGCGCTCCTCGAGCCGCAACGCGACGGGCGCGGCAGGCAGCACGAAGGGTCAAGATCATGACAGCCGAAACGCATCCGCTTGAACCGGAAATTGAACCGGAAAAAGTGATGGCCTACCTCGACGGTGAACTCGTGCCGGACGAGGCCGCGCAAGTCGCCCAGCACCTCGAGCAGTGCGCCGCCTGCGCGGAACTGGCCTCCGAACTGCGCAGCGTTTCTTCGCGCCTGCTGGCGTGGAATGTAGCGCCTGCGTCGAAGCGGCTGGACAATGCGATCGTCTCCGCGCTGAACGAGAAACGTGCAACAGCGGAAAAGGACGCCGACCGGAATCGCGCCGCGAAGTTCACCTGGAAGAATCTGCTGCACAGCAAATTGGCCTGGGCGGGAGCCGGAGTGGCGGCCCTCGTCGCGATTGGCATGGTCACCATGCCGTTGCGCAAGACTCCTATAGAAATGTCGGATTTCGCGTCTCGGGAAGCCGCGGTCCGGGCGGTGGACAAAGCCCTGCTCTCAGAGAGTTTGCGAATGGAAGTGCCCGGCGATCGCGTGGCTGCTCCCGGACCTCCTCCACTGGCCTCCCCGAGCAGCCCGGCGGAGACGCCAGCGAATGGCCCGATGATCGCGCGAACCGCTTCGCTGAATATCTCGACTGCCGATTTCGATGCGGCGCGCGCGGCGATGGATCGAATCGTGCGCTCGCACCAGGGCTATATTTCGTCGCTGAATGTCTCAACCGAGCGAAGCGCCCCGCGTTCGCTCGATGCCAAGCTGGCAGTTCCAGCCGCGCAATATGCGGCCACGCTGGCCGAACTGCGGATGCTCGGGCGAGTCGCCCAGGAGCAGCAATCGAGCGAAGAAGTGAGCTCGCAAGTGGTGGACCTCGACGCGCGCCTGAAGAACGCCCGGGAGACCGAAGCGCAGCTCGCCGAGATTCTCCGCCAGCGCGCCGGAAAGGTGGGCGATGTCCTGGAAGTGGAAAAGGAAATGGCCCGCGTGCGGGGAGAAATCGAAGTCATGACCGCCGAACAGGAACAGCTTCACGATCGCGTGGCATTCGCGTCCATCGAATTGAATCTGGGAGAGGAATACAAGGCGCAGCTGGGAGATTCGCCGTCCTCTGTCGCCCGGCGGATGCGCAACGCCCTGGTCGACGGATACCATGCCGCCGCCGATGGCCTGGTGAACGTGTTCATTTTCGCCCTGAACATCGGTCCGAGCCTGCTGGCAATCGCCATCGTTCTGTTCGTCCCGGCGCGCTGGGCGTGGCGGCACTGGCGAAGGTCCCGCCTGGCGGGGCACGCCGGAGGCTAAATCTCCGAAAGACAATATTGGTTTCTGTGGAACTATATGGAAATCTGTAGAAAATGGGAACTGGGTTCGAAGAAATCGGCGCTCGAAATTTGTTAAATATAATGGATTCTGTAAGCTACGTCCGCCTGTGAAGATTTTCAATGTGTGGCACGCCGGTTGCACTTAAGGTAGCCAAGTGGTTTTGATTTGTTCCCGGGGTGGTGAATGCGTTCCGGCCTAGGCTGGAACGGGGTGAATGGGGTTTTGCTGGAAAAGGGGCTCGGAAACGAGCCCCTTTCGCATTTTTGAACCTTCCTTTCAAGGTCTTGCACGCCTGGCATCGGTTCCCTGAAATCAGCCGAAACAACCGCGGGGAACATTATCTCTTCGGCACGCAGCTTTGCGCCGAACGTTGACCGCGCCTTAACCCCTTCGGATAATAGTAATTCACCTGACCGGCCCGATTCACGCCCCATGGCTAAAACCGTAGACGAAGATCTCGCCCAGCTTGAGAAGGACATCCGCCAGCTGAAGATTGAGTACGAGCAATACTTCGGCGGCGGAAAAGCCCGTCCGCCTGCGGAAATCGAGTGGCGCATCGAAACCCTGATGAAGCGCTACAGCGACCGCGGCGCGGATATGAACTATGGCCAGCGCTTTCGCTACGGCAACCTCACCCAGATGTACACCAAGTACCGCCAGGTCTTCCGGAAACGCATGAAGGAAAAAGAGGAAGGCACGGTGCAGCGCCACTTCGGCGCCGCCGCCCGGGAGATTGAAGCCGACCGCGCCCGCCGGCGCGCGGAAGCGGCCAAATCCGTCCCCCTGAAATTTCCGTTCGCCGTTTCCTGGGACGATCCCGACCACGAGAAGAAAAAAGTCGAGCAGCTTTTCGAGGCGTTTCGCGACGCCAAGGAGCGCTCCGGCGAAGACACTGCGCCGCTCAGCATCGAAGCTTTCCAGAGATTCGTGCGGCAAAAGACCGAGCAACTCAAAAAGCAAAAGCAGGCGCACGAGGTCGAGTACGTCGTAACGGTCGAGGGAAATCATGCGCGGCTGAAAGTGCGGGTGAAATCCTGAACCCGCATTTCTCTCCCGTTAGTCTCTCGCTATAGTTCCGGTGGGCAGCGACTTCTCGCTGTGTGAGAGGCCCTCAGGAGGCCAGGATGACGCAAAGTACTCTCGGCAGCAGCAACCTCAATGCCAACGGAACATTCAGGTACAGTCCCGGCTACGTGTGGTTCTGTCTTTTTGGTGCGGCTGGTGCTCTGTTTCTAATTGGTGTTATAACCTTCGTTCAGACCGGCCCTGACCCCCTCCCTTGGGGATTCACGGTCGGCACTGTCGTCGGCTCAGCTTGGTTCTTTACCGCCGTCGCATCGGTCGTGCGGCGTTCTATGGGGTTGGTCCAGGTCAGCGACGAAGGAATTTCTGTGCGAACCAAACACGGAGATGAAATCGGTAGCCTTCGCTGGTCTGAACTGAGTAAAGTCACCGCCACCCATAAAATGGCCCAGCTCGTTCTTTGGGACCACAACGGTAACCGCCGAGTAGTGGTCGATCGGAATGTTGAGAGCTTTCAACGAATTCGAGGAAAGATTCTCGTCGAATACGCTAAGGTTTTCACGGCCGCGCCTCTACCAATGGAATTTCGGAGGTCCAATTTCTGGACTGCTGACGCGATCGTGTCTGTTGGAGCGGCTGTGGTAATGGCCTGGGCATCCTTTTCAATTTTCCGCAACGGCCAGCAAAATTCGGGCGTTCTTCTATTTTGTCTATTCGAGATTCTAATCGCACTATATTTTATGAGCATCAACCCACAGCTTCTCGGGGCTTCTCGACTGTTCGAGGATCGAATTGAATTGCGTGGTCTTTTTAGAAGAAAAGTGATCTTCAAAAAGGACGTTACAGGCGTTGAGATTGTGGACTTCGTCGCCGGTAGGTCCGGGCCGTCGTCCATGGTGTTGGTCAGCGCTGTTGGTGGGAGCCTTAAGATACAGCAGCGCTACGGCAGCCTTCCGGAAATATATCTGACGCTTCGAGCGTGGCTGGATCGATAGACCCAAATTCACTGGAAACTGACATTTGAGAGGCCTCAGGGTAAAGAGTCGGTGTACCACAAAGATTGTTGCTCACGCCTTGATGTACCACGGCACGTTAATCAGGACGATGTGGCGGCTGCCCCTGACCAGCAACATTGCCTTTAGCAGCTCCGCGCGCTGGTTGTGCAGCGGGTAGTGGTACCAGTGCCGCTCCACCAGTTCCGGGACGATCACCGCGATCTGCCGACCGGGATGATCTGCTTCCATATTCATCACGTAGTCCACAATCGGCTTGATGATCAGCCGGTAGGGCGACTCCAGAGTGACCAGCGTGGGCCGCGCCCCGCCCGCCTGTGCGCACGGCTCCGCGACCAGACGACTCCAATTTTCCTGCAGCGCGTTGGTTTCTTCTTCTGTCCCCACGTGAACCGCATGAATGTCCCGCGAAAGCGTCAGGGCGAACTCCATGGCCCGCTGGGAAATCAGCGACCACGATTCAATCGGCACAATCACGATCGGCGGCCCCAGATATTTGATTTGCAGCGGAGTGGACAGCTGAGTTTCCGCCGCGACGGCCGAGTAATGCCGCCGCACCCACAGCATCGTGGACATCATCCCGGCAATCAGCAGCACGCTGATCCACGCGCCGGAAGTAAACTTCGCCACCAGCACCACCAGCAGCGTCGCGCCCGTCGCCAGCGCCCCCAGCCCGTTGATCAGCATGTTGCGTGACGCGCCGCGGCCCCGGTTGCGCATCCAGTGTCCCACCATCCCCGCCTGTGAAAGCGTGAATGCCAGGAACGCCCCAATCGCGTAGAGGGGAATCAGCCGGTCAGTGACCCCGCCGAAAATCGTCAGCAAGGTTCCGGACAGGATCGCCAGAACGTAAATTCCCTCGGAATAAACCAGACGCCGCCCGCGATAGCCGAACGAGTGCGGAAGGAATCCCTCGTGCGCGACCGCCTTGCACAGCCGCGGGAAATCGGCGAACGCGGTATTCGCCGATAGGGAGAGAATCAGCAGCACGGAGCCGATCGTGAAGTAGTAAAAAATTCCGCGCCCGGCGATGGCCGCCACCAGCAGCGAAATCACGCTTTGATAGCCGGGCGCGCCAGGATCGGTGGCCTGGATGCCGAACGCGCGCACCAGATACGCGATGCCCCCCAGAAGAATTGCCAGCAAACCGATGACGACGGTCAGTGTTCGCTGTGCATTCGGGACGGTCGGTTCGCGGAACGCGCGCACGCCGTTGCTTACCGCTTCGACGCCGGTCATGGCCGTGCAACCGTTGGAGAAAACCTGCAGCAGCAGCCACGCGCTCACCGCTACCGTCGCCGGAGCCGCGACGATCACCGGTGGCGCGGACACCGGAACCGGATGCCCTGCCGCTAAGACAGATTTCGTCAAGCCGATTGCAATGGCGATGAGCAGCGAGCCGAGAAATGCGTACGTCGGGATCATGAAAAATATCCCGGCCTCCCGGACTCCGCGCAGGTTCACCAGGGTGACCACCGCCAGAATGCCCAGGCACAGCGGCAGCGTGTGCGGCTGAAGGCTCGGCACCGCCGATACCAGCGCGCCCACTCCCGCGGAAATTCCCACCGCCGCGGTCAGAACGTAGTCAATCATCAGCGCCGCTGCAGCCAGTAATCCTGGATACGTCCCCAGATTTTCCGACGCCACCGTGAAGGACCCGCCGCCGCCCGGATATGCCGCGATGGTTTGCCGGTAGGAAAAATAGACAATCGCCAGCAGCACAATAATACTGGCGCTCACCGGCACAATGTACGCGACCCCGGCCGCGCCCAGCGGGATGAGCAGCGTCAGGGCCGCCTCGGGCCCGTACGCCGCCGAACTCAGCGCATCCAGGCCGAAAATCGGGATTCCAGCGACGGGCCCGATCTGCTCGGCGCGCTCATCGGAAGTGGCCAGAGGTTTGCCGAGCAGGATATCCGCAAGTGACATCAGGCCCTCCAGGGGACGGACGATGAGTGTAACGGGAGGCGCAGGCGATTGGAATGGGCGAGAATGGCGGCGAGAATCTTACGCCTTGGCCGGCGACTCTTCGCTCAGCCGAGACAGGAATTTCTGGCGAACCGCGTCCTCAAGGAACGCGACTTCCACGCTGGTGCGGTCCAGCGCGAACAAATCTTTTTCGCTGAATCCTAATTCTTCGGCCAGCACGCGCCGTTCGTTGGAAAGCAGCGACTTCGTCTGGACTGGGTTGTCATCACCCAGCACGATTTTCAATTCCTGCTCGCGAAAATATCTGGCCGGATGATCGGCGCGGCGAGCGATTGCTCCGGTGTACCAGTTGGAAGTCGGGCAGCACTCGACCGCTACACCGTGGTCGCGAACCCATCGCAATGAGTCAGAATCCTCGGCGAGATGCGCTCCGTGCCCGATGCGGCTGACGCCGAACCGCTCGACCGCTTCACGCGCCGCGACGCCCGGCTGCGCTTCCGCGGCGTGGCAGGTCAGTCCAAGGCCGGCCGCCCGGGCAATCGCGAACGGCTTCTCGTACTGAGCAAGGTCGTGGAACTTTGATTCATCGCCGGCCAGATCGAAGCCGGCAATCCCTCTGCTCGCAAAGCGGGTTGCGGCGCGCGCCACTCCGATGTTTGTTTCCTCGTCGTGGTGCCGCAGCGCCGCGATCACCACTCCGGCAGAAATCCCCGTCCGGCGCGTTCCCTCGGCGATTCCGTCGCAAACCGCGGACATCACGTCGTCCATGTTGAAGCCCATGTGCACGTGGGTCGCGGGTCCGAAGCGCAGTTCCAGATAATCCGTGCCGTCTGCGGCTGCATCTTCCACCGCTTCGCACGCAATGCGTGCGACGTGCGCCGGAGAACGAAAAAACGGGTACGTGGCGGCGACCTTGACGAGGTACGCCGTGAGATTCGCAGGACCATCGAGTTGCAGTGCGTGTTCCCATCCGCCTTCTGGCGCGGGAACGCCGGCCTCAGCCGCAAGAGCGGCAGCCGTGGCCGGCCGCAATCGACCTTCGAGATGCGAATGAAGATTCAGTTTCATAAAAAACAAACGCTGTCATTCTGAGCGAAGCGAAGAATCTCTCTTCGATTTAGGCACGGAGAAAAACCACGGAAAGATTCTTCGCTTCGCTCAGAATGACACATAGTTTTGCTACTGCGCATTCTGTGGGCCACCGATTACAAGTCCAGATTCACCGCAGTCTCCAGCGCCGCTTCGATGCTGTGCATCCAGCCGGCCTTCAGCGCGTCATGCACATCGTCGTAAAGGCTGGCGCCGCCCACCAGATTGCTCGAACACGAGCAAATCATTCCGGCGCGCAGGCCGCGCAATCGCGCCACCACGTACAGCGCCGAGGCCTCCATTTCAATGTTCAAAATTCCCAGCGCGTTCAGCTGGCTGATCCATGCCGGCGTTTCCGCATAGAACGCGTCGTCGGAAACGGAGATCCCGGTGTGCACGGCAAATTTCCCCGCGCGCGCGGCAATCTCCCGCGCCACGCGATCCAGTTCGATGGTGATTCGCAAATCGGGCACGGCGGGATAGCCAGCGATCGCATACGCCGCCGTGGTGCCGTCATTGCGCAGCGAGCCTTCGCTGACCAGCAAGTCGCCGGGCTTGACCTGCGGCTGCACGGCAGCGGAACTCCCCACACGGATGAAGGAGCGCACGCCGACCCGCGCCAGTTCCTCCACCGCGATGGCCGTTGACGGGCAGCCCATTCCCGTCGAAGTCGCGGTGATTTTTTTCCCCTTGTACAGGCCGGTCATGGTGCGGTGCTCGCGATTGTGGGCAACGTCGGCGACGTCCGTGAGAAATTCCGCAATCAGCGGAACGCGGAACGGGTCGCCGGGCAGCAGCGCCACGGTGGAAACTTCTCCCGGAGCGACCTTGATATGAAATTGGCGCACGCCGACGCCCACGCTGTTCTTGTCCACCAGTCCGTGCTTCCCGACGTCGCTCATGAGTTCCGCTCCTTCATTACGATTTGTAGCGCCCGCCAAGTAGGACAGGCTTCAGCCTCTCTGGTTTTGATTATCGTCATGCGTAAATCTAAACCAGACAGGCTGAAGCCTGTCCTACGCTGGCCTCTAGATTTTTTCGCCTGCATGCTCCTCCGATGCCTTCACCCAACACGAAGCGAACAGCGCCACCAGCGTCACGCCCACCGAAATCCACATCGCCGCCCGAAAGTCGGAAAGCTTTCCGGCCGCGGCCACCGGAGCCACCAGCGCGATGCCCAGCCCTGCGCCAATTCCGAAACAAGCTCCATTCAATCCGGGTAGAGATCCGGGCGCTTCTTTGGGAGTAAGAATCACGCCAAGCCCGTTGATTGTGGTGAGCGTCAGCCCATTGTAGAAAATTCCCAGCAGGCAGAACGCCGCAAAAACCACCCAACGACGATCGAGCAGCAGCGTCGACACAATCAGCGCGGCGGCGCTCAGCGATAGTCCGCTCCACATCAATACGCGCCACCCCACGCGCGGCGCAAGCCACCCGGTGACGGGCGCCGCCAAAAATCCGATGGCCGCCGCCGGCGTAAGAAACATCAGCGAAGACGCAGTGGCCGAAAGGCCATAACCAACGCGCGGATCCTGGCTGAATACGACCACCGTGAAATTGATGGCCGCAAAAATTCCCGTCAGGGTCGCCAGCGTCGTCGCCACGATCGGCCAAACCTGGCGCGATTTCAAATGCGCCGTGCGGATCAGCGGATTGGCGCGATGTTTTTCAACAAACCAGAACGCCACAAAAAATCCCAGTGTCGCCGCCAGCAGCGCGACGGTGGCCGGATCGGCCCACCCGCGCGTGCCGCCGAACGCAACGCCGACGTTGATGCAAACGAGAGCCGCGGAAAGCGCCGCCGCTCCGGCCCAGTCCATATGACCGGGAGAAGCGGCGATGGATTCCGGAACGTAGGCCATCGACATCGCGATGGCGGCAACGCCGATGATCAGGATGACCAGAAAAATCGAGCGAAAACCCCAGCGGTCGGACATCACGCCGCCGACAAACTGATCCACGCCGCCCACGCCGCAGCTGATCGCGGTCACCAGTCCGAGCGCCGGGCCAAATTGTTTGGGAGTCAGAATTTCGCGCAAAATCAAATAAGTAATCTGAAACGTCGCTCCACAGGCGCCCTGCAACAGACGGCCCAAAATGAGCACCATCACGTTCGGCGCCAGCATGGCCATCACCGTTCCCACGGACATCGCCACCAGCGAGTAAATCAGCACTTTCCGCCGGCCCGCATGATCGCTATACCGCGCCAGCACCACGCCGGTAATTCCCCCGAGCAAAAAAAACATGGTTTGCGAAATGGCGACGCGGTCCGGCGTCGTCCCGAGCTTGCGCGCAATCTCCGGCACGGCGGGAGCGACCATTGAGGCATTCAACTGGTAGGCAATCACGCCGAGCAGCAGCGTGGTCACGGTGATCCACGTTTTCGTGCTCTTTGTGGGGGCGTGCAAATCCGCCGCGCTCTCGACCGGAGTCATGAGGGAAGGAATGATGTCGTACATCACCCAGACAAGCAAGGTTCCAGTGGCGCAGGCTTCACGGGCTGCCGAAAAACCCGGAACTGTCATTCCGAGCGGCGGGGTTTGCCGGAGGAATCTGCTTTTTTCTGCGATTTGCGGAAAAGCGGATCCCTCGCGTTGCTCGAAATCGCGCAGGCTGAAGCCCGCGCCACAGTTCCCGCTTTTCGATTTTCCGCCGCGCGCATACAATAGGCGTTTTCCTTTCACCTTTTGGAGGATTCTGTGCCCGTGCAGCGCGCTCTGGTGAGTGTCTACGACAAGGCTGGCCTGACGGAATTTGTGCGGCAACTCTCTGCGCGCGGCATCGAAATTGTTTCCACCGGCGGCACCGCCAAACTGTTGCGCGAAGCCGGCATCACCGTGCGCGATGTCTCCGAACTCACCGGCTGGCCGGAAATGCTCGGCGGCCGCGTGAAAACGTTGCATCCCAAAGTGCACGGCGGCATTTTGTTCCGGCGCGGAGAAGCCGGCGACCGTGCGCAGACCGCCGAGCACAAAATCGCGCCGATCGATCTGGTGGTCGTGAATCTCTATCCCTTTGAAGCCACCGCGGCGAAGCCCGATCTCACGCCGGAAGAATTAATCGAGAACATCGACATTGGCGGGCCGACTATGGTCCGCTCGGCGGCCAAGAATTTTGAGAGCGTAGCGGTGGTGACCGACCCAGCCGACTACGCCGCCGTCGCCGCGGAAATTACCGCGAGCGCAGAGGTGAGCCTCGCGACCCGGCTCGAACTGGCGCGCAAGGCGTTCGCGCTCACCGCCCGCTACGATGGAAAAATTGCCACGGAGCTCGAGCGTCTATCGGCGGCCAGCGGCGCAATCGAACTCAGCTCACGCCCGCTGTTGCCGGAGCGGCTGCATTTCGCGTTCGCGCGCCGCCAGGAACTGCGCTACGGAGAAAATCCGCACCAGCGCGCGGCGCTGTACGTTCCCGCGGGCTCTTCGGCGGCGGGCCTCGCCGCGGCGCGCCAACTGCAGGGCAAGGAACTTTCCTACAACAATCTGGTCGACCTCGAAGCGGCCCTCGAACTCGCAATGGAGTTCCGCCGCCCTGCAGCCGTCATCGTCAAGCACAACAATCCCTGCGGCACGGCCGAGCAGCCGACCCTGGTAGAAGCCTACGTGAAAGCGCTGGCCTGCGATCCGGTTTCCGCCTATGGCGGCGTGATGGCCTTCAATCGCCCGGTGGATGCGGCCACCGCGGACGAAGTGGCCAAAATATTTGTGGAGTGCATCGTCGCTTCCGATTATGAGCCCGCAGCGCTGGAAAAATTGGCATCCAAGAAAAATCTGCGGCTGTTGCACCTGCCCAACCGGCAAAACGCCGCGGGCGCAATCGATCTCGAAGTGAAGCGCGTTTCCGGCGGCCTCCTGGTGCAGGAGCAGGATCGCCACGAACTGGCGGAAGGCGATCTGAAGGTGGTCACGCGCCGCGCGCCCACGCGCGAGGAAATCGAAGGCCTGCTCTTCGGCTGGAAAGTGTGCAAGCACGTGAAGTCCAACGCCATCGTTTTCGCTCGGGCGGGGCAGACCGTGGGCATCGGCGCGGGGCAAATGAGCCGCGTCGATTCGGTGAAGATCGCGGTGATGAAGGCGCAATTGCCGCTGGCGGGAAGCGTCGTTGCTTCCGACGCCTTTTTTCCATTTCCGGACGGAGTGGAGGAAGCGGGAAAAGCCGGCGCCACCGCCGTGATTCAGCCGGGCGGCTCCGTTCGTGACGCGGATGTGATCGCCGCAGCCGACGCGCTGAACATCGCCATGGTGTTCTGCGGAGTCCGCCATTTCCGGCACTGATCCGAGGCGCGGCTTCGCCGGCTGCGAAACAAACTCAGCTCGTTGTCATTCTGAGCGAAGCGAAGAATCTCTCCGGGTTTTTTGTTTCTCGTAAACTTAAATCGAAGAGAGATTCTTCGCTTCGCTCAGAATGACAACGTAAAAGTGCCGGCTCGACGATTCCGCTATGACCTGATCCACCGCGCCACTCTTGCCGTTGTTACACAGAGGTAACCAAAGCGACGATGCGTTTTGACGGAAGGCCCGCTGAGGCGGATAATCCTCTTCTGGGGTGAAGTTCTGGTGAACCAATGAAAACGGGCCGACATCTCGCCGTACTATCGCTTCTCTTGCTGCCCGGCGGCGCTTCCGCCGCGGCGCGGCAGGCCAAAAGCACTCCGAAAGCGCAATCCTCTCCTGTGGCCTCCGCTTCACAGGATGACGTCGCCACCCGCGCCGAGGCTTACAACGATTTCGTGATGGGCCACTACTACTCCCAGGAATATCAGATCTCCAGCCATTCGGAAGATGCCAACAAAGCCATCGACTACCTGAAGAAGGCCTTCACGCTCGATCCCAACAGCCAGCAGATCGGCGACGAGTTGGCCGAAATCTATTACCAGTCGCAAAGAATCCGCGACGCGGTCACCGAAGCGAATTCCATTTTGTCGCGCGACCCGGACAATCTTCCCGCGCGCCGCCTGCTGGCACGAATTTATGTGCGAACGCTCGGCGACTTGAGCAACACCTCCGGGCAAAAGGACACTCTCGCGCATGCCGCCGAGCAATACCGCGAAATCCTCCGGCTGGACCCGACGGACAGTGACGCCGCGCTGTGGCTTGCCCGGATTTACCGCCTGCAGAACGATCCGGCCAAGGCCGAAGACGTGCTGCGGGCGCTGCTTTCGCGCGAACCGGCCAATGAGAACGGTGTCGAGCAATTCTCACAACTATTATTGGATGAGGGGAAATCGCAGGAAGCGGTGGACTCCCTGCAAAGCGCCCTGAAGCGCGCGCCGACGCCCAAGCTATATGAGTTGCTGGGCGACGCCTACAATCAGATTCACGACCTGCCCAACGCCGAGCAAGCCTACCGCAAGGCCGCCGACGCGCAGCCCGACGACCTGAATCACCGCAAGGAACTGGCGCAGACGCTGCTCACCGAAGAAAAATATCCCGAAGCGCTCGAGCAATACCAGCGCCTCTCGCAGATGGATGGCGACGATCCTGACAATTATTTGCGCATGGCGGAAATTTTCCGCCAGTTGAAGCAGCTCGATAAAGCCGAGCAAAACGTTTTGCTCGCCAAGCAGCGCGCTCCCAACAGCCTGGAAGTGACCTATTACCAGGCCGCGATCTACGAGGACGAGGGCCGCCTGGACGATTCCATTCGCGTGCTCTCCGACGCCGTCGCCGCGGTCAAGACCGAATCCGAATTCACGCCGTCGCGCCGCCGCACCCTGGCCATCCTCTATCAGCAGCTCGGCCAGTTGTATCGCCAGACAAGCAACTACACGGCCGCCGTCAACACCTTTGAAGAAATGCTGCGCCTCGGCGCCGAGGAAGATCGCCGCGCCCGCGTCATGATCATCGACACTTACCGCGACGCGCGCGACATGCCCAAGGCGCTCGACGCCGCCCACAAGGCCGCCGTCGCCTATCCCAAGGACCGCGCCATCCTCACCGCGCAGGCCCTGCTGCTCGGCGAAAACGCCCAGGCCGACCAGTCGGTTTCGCAGCTTCACGCGCTGCTCGACGGCACCTCCTCCGACTTCGAGATTCAACTGGATGTCGCCCAGGTCTACGAAGAGAGCAAGCGCTGGCCGGAAGCCGAACAAGCCATTCACGCCGCGGAGAAAATTCAAACCGATTCCGCGGGACGGGAAATGACCGGTTTCCTGCTGGGCGCGATCTTTGAACGCCAGAAAAAATTCGATCAGGCCGAAGCGGAATTCCGAAAAGTCCTGGACTTGGATCCGCGCAATGCCTCCACGCTCAACTACTACGGCTACATGCTGGCCGACCGCGGAGTTCGCCTGGAGGAAGCGACCGAACTCATCAAGCGGGCGCTGGCCGACGACCCCAACAACGCCGCCTTCCAGGACAGCCTCGGCTGGGCGTACTACAAGCAGAACAAGCTGGATGAGGCGGAAAACCTGCTGCGCCAGGCCGTCGCGCGTGAAAGCCACGATCCGACCATCTTGAGCCACCTCGGCGACGTCTACGCCAAGATGGGCAAAGACGCGCTGGCCGAAGCGCAATGGCAGAAGTCGCTCGACGAATGGCACCGCTCCCTGCCCGCCGATTTCGAGCCGGCTAAAATGGCGGAAGTCGAGCAGAAGATGACCGCGCTGAAGCGGCGTCTTGCACAGCAGAAAACAGCGCCCGAAGCCAAGCCGTAGTAGCATATCCCCCCTATGAAATCCGTTCGCGTGCCCGCGTTTGCCAAGGTGAACCTGCGCCTGGACGTTCTCGAACGCCGTCCCGACGGCTACCACGAGCTGCGAACGATTTTCCAGGCCCTCTCGCTGCATGACACGCTGGCGCTCGAGGCCCGGCGCGAGCCCGGCATCGATTTGCGTATTACGGGAAACGACCAACTGGCGGGCGAGCCGGGGCAGGACAACCTCGTGTACCGCGCGCTCCGTCAACTGTCGGATGAACTTGAAATTCGCCACGGCGTGCGCGCGGTGCTCACCAAGCGAATTCCCGTCGGCCGCGGACTTGGAGGCGGATCGAGTGACGCCGCCGCCGCGCTGATCGCTCTCCTGCGCCTCACCAAAAGACGAGTCGCCGCTGCGCGCCTCCTGGAGATCGCTTCCGGCCTGGGCGCGGACGTTCCGTTTTTTCTGCACGGGGGCCGCGCGCTCGGCATCGGCCGCGGCGACGAAATTTATCCGCTGCCGGATGCGCAGCGCCGCTACGTGCTGGTGGTCTCGCCTCACGAGATTACGGTGCCCACGAAGGATGCGTACGCGTGGCTCTCGGAAGCTTTGCCGCGGCAATTGACAAACACTGGCGGGCCCTCTAAACTAGTGCGGTTCTGTGCTCTATGCTGGAGCCCTCAGGGGGGCGCCCTCTCAAACGATTTTGAGGCTGCTGTTTTTCCCCGATATCCCCGTCTGGCTGCGATCAAGCGGGAATTGCTCGAGCAAGGAGCCGCAGAGGCCTCGCTGGCTGGAAGCGGTTCGGCGGTGTTTGGACTCTATCAACACCCAGCGAAGGCGCGCCGGGCTGCCCGAGCGTTTCCGAAAGATCAGGCCTTTCTCTGCTCAACTCTTACCAGGGCAGAGTACCGCCGCAAAATGGGCGGGCCGGATTCAGTCTGAAGCTTCGAGCACTCCTCGCGTTCCATAAGAGAGTTTGCGAAAAAAGTATTTCGCTCTGTCATTCTGAGCGAAGCGAAGAATCTCTCTTCGATTCAAGTGTGGGCCAGGACTTCTGAATTCTTGAAAACGGGATCGTCAACTTGATCGACGACAAATTCAAGATTTTCTGTGGAAGCGCGAACCCCCGCCTGGCGGCGGACATCTGCCGTCACCTGGGCGTGAAGCTGGGCGAAGCCAAGCTCGGCAAATTCAGCGACGGCGAAGTCTATTTTCAGATTCTGGAAAATGTGCGCGGCGCGGACGTCTTCGTCGTGCAGCCGTGCTCGAATCCCGCGGATTTTCACTTGATGGAATTGCTGATGATGATCGACGCGTTCAAGCGCGCGTCGGCCTGGAGAATCACGGCGGTCGTGCCGTACTACTGCTACGCCCGCCAGGATCGCAAGGACAAGCCGCGCGTGCCGATCTCCGCGAAGCTGGTGGCCGACCTGATGGAAACTGCCGGAGCCAATCGGGCGCTGACGCTCGATCTGCACGCGCCGCAGATTCAGGGCTATTTCAACGTGCCGGTCGATCACTTGTACGCGTCGCCGGTGCTGGTCGAATATTTTCTGCAGAAAAAGATCGGCAACCTGACGGTGGTTTCGCCCGATGCGGGCGGCGTGGAACGCGCGCGCGCCTTCGGCAAAAAGCTGAATTCTCCGCTGGCCATCGTGGACAAGCGCCGTGTGGACATCGACGTCAGCGAAGTGATGCACCTGATCGGTGACGTCCGCGGGCGCGCCACCCTGATCATCGACGATATTATCGATACCGCTGGCACGCTGGTGAAGACCGCCGAAGCCCTGTTGAAGGAAGGCGCCACCAAGGTGTATGCCGGCTGCACGCACGCCGTGCTCTCCGGCCCGGCGGTGCAGCGCATTTGCGCGTCGCAAATCGAGGAAGTGATCGTCACCGATTCCGTGCCGCTGACCGCCGAAGCGCAGCAGGTCTCCAAGATCAAGGTGCTGAGCGTGGCCGAACTCCTGGCGCGCGGCATCCATTCGATCCACGAGGAGACTTCGATCAGCGAGCTGTTTTTTTAGTGGCACAGACTTCAGTCTGTGGGTTTTAGGCCTTGCAGGAACGAACAAACGAATTCGGTTTAGAAATGGGGAAGGATTTATGGATCAGATCATCGTAGAAGCAGCCCCGCGCGAAACCCGGGGCAAGAATGCAGCGCGCCGCCTGCGCGTGGCCGGAACCGTTCCCGCCGTCCTGTACGGCGGCAAGGGAGGACCGCAGGCCCTGCAGGTAAACACCAAGCAGGTCTCGGCCATCCTCCGCTCGGCGATGGGACACAACACCATCCTCACGGTGAAGACCACCGACGCGGAACATGCCGCGATCGTCAAGGACTGGCAAGTCGATCCAGTGAAGGGCACGCTCATTCACGTGGACCTCTTGCGCGTCGCCATGGACGTGCGCATGCGCGTGAAAGTTCCCGTGCACGTGTTCGGAGAAGCGCAAGGCGTCAAGCTGCAGGGCGGCGTCTTTGAAATGGTCACTCGCGAAGTTGAAATTGAGTGCTTGCCCGCGGATATTCCCACGGAATTCAAGATGGATATTTCGGCCCTGATGATGGGCATGCAGCTACGCGCCGGGGATATTCCGCTCGATCCGCAGAAAATGAAACTGCTCACTGACCCGGCCCGCGTGCTCGCCCACGTCGTCGCGTTGCGCGTCGAGGAAGAGAAGCCCGCCGAAGCCGTGGCCGCCGAAGCGGGAGCCGCGCCGGCCGAGCCCGAGCTCATCAAGAAGGGCAAGAAGGAAACCGAAGAAGGCGAGGAAGGCGAAGAGGCCGCGCCCGCCGAAAAGGAAAAGAAGAAGTAGCTTTGAGCAGCTTCAACGCCGCGAGCAGCTGCGTCGGCACGGTTTCACAGGCTGCGGAAAAAAGTCTTGTGTTGTCATTCTGAGCGAAGCGAAGAATCTCTCTTCGATTCGAGTGCGAGCAAAGAAACAAGGAGAGATTCTTCGCTTCGCTCAGAATAACAATGTTCGAGTTTTGATGCGGCCTCTTCAACCGCGTGCCGTCACGCGCATGGAATGAGAATGGCTTTAGCCACTGACGGTTCGAAGCGGACGTTAGGTTGGGCCGGATGCGCGTAATCGTGGGCTTGGGCAATCCGGGCATCGAGTACGCCTGGACGCCGCACAACCTGGGTTTTCTGGTGGTGGATGCGCTGGCCGAAGATGCCGGCATCCGGGTGACGCGGCCGGAATCGAAATCACTCGTGGGGCTGGGCCGGATCGCCGGTCAGGATGTGGTGCTGGCCAAGCCGCAGACGATGATGAATCTCAGCGGCCTGGCGGTGCGGGAATTAATCGGCCGGGCCGAGTGCCAGCCGTCCGATGTCATCGTCCTGTGTGACGACATCGCGCTTCCCTGGGGCATGCTGCGCGTGCGGGAACGCGGCACAGCCGGCGGGCACAACGGACTAAAGTCCGTGATCGGCGCGATCGGCACCATGGAATTTGTCCGCGTGCGGCTGGGCGTGAAGCCCGAGGAAATGCGCGGCGACTTGAAAGAGTACGTGCTGCGCCAGATTCGCCGCGACGAAGAAGATCTGGTCGGCGGAGAAATCGATCTGGGCGCCGAAGCCGTGAAGGTGATTCTGGCCGAGGGAACGCAGGCCGCGATGAACCGTTTCAATCGCCGCGTTTCTCCGCAGGATGAGGAAGAAGCGCAGGACTGAGAAAGTTTAGGCAGCGCCCGAAGCCGGCGCCGCAAGGCACCAGAAGTCGACGCAAAGTACGCGAAACGGAGTCAAGACGACATGGACGAAAAAAAGACGGACGCACAAAAAATGGAAGAAGAGCGAGTATACGACCTGATCTTCATCTGCCGACCGGCCACGCCGGAGGATGAAATCAATAAGATCGTGACCACGCTCGAGCATTCCACCGCCGAGCACGGCGGCAAGATTGAGAAGACCGAGCGCTGGGGCACGCGGCGCCTGGCCTATCGCGTGGCCAAACACCGCGAAGGCTTTTTCGTGTACATGGTCATCAAGAGCAGCCAGAGCGACCTGATCAAGGAACTCGAGCGGCGCCTGAAAGTTTCCGACGCGGTGATCAAGTACCAGACCATCCGCCTCGATGAGGAATTGAAGCGCCAGCAGAAGCTCGGAAAGCACCGCGAGCGCCGCGCCAGCCGCCGTCCGCGCAAGCAGGTCCCCGGCGCGCCCACTGCGCCGTCGGCACCACCCGCGCCGCCGCAACAGCAGGTACCCGCAGCCGCTGCGGAATAAGCAGCGCTCGGCAATAGATTTCTATAAGAGTTCGATAAGGGAAAGGAAACACGATGTCCGATCAACCGGTACCACCAGCACCACAGGCGCACGAAGCGCCCAGTTCGACTCCCGCTCCGCACCCTGCGCCGAGCCATGCTCCTCGCGCTGAAGGGGGACACACCGGAGGCCCACCGCGCCGCGAAGGCGGCCATTCCGGCGGCGGCCCCCGCCGTGAAGGCGGTCCGGGAGGCCCCGGTGGACCCGGCGGCGGACCCGGCGGCCCGCGCCGCGGCGGCAAGCGCCAGTATTTCCGCAAGAAGAAAGTCTGCCGCTTCTGCGTCGAGCACGTGGACTTCATCGACTACAAGCGAGTCGAGATGCTGCAACCGTTCGTGCAGGAGCGCGGCAAGATTCTGCCCCGCCGCATGACCGGCACCTGCTCGCGCCACCAGCGCTGGCTGGGCGAAGCCATCAAGCGCGCCCGCAACATCGCGCTGTTGCCGTTTGCCACCGAGCTGTAACCAGTTTTTGCGGTTATTTGTAGCTCGCCTCTTAAGAGGCGAGGACTTTTAGCGCTGTGATATCCAAACCCGAACCCGCCTCTGCCCCATCGATTTCTCAGGGCAAGAGGCGGGCGACAGCAGGGCCTAAAACGCCCCTGGGCTGAGAACCGAAAGAGGAACGCAATGCAAATCATCCTGCAGGAAGACGTCGAAAAACTGGGAACCCGCGGCGAAGTGGTGGATGTAGCCGCCGGCTACGCGCGCAACTATCTGCTCCCGCACAAGCTGGCGCTCGAAGCGTCGCCCGCCAACATCAAGCGCCTGGAAAAAATTCGAGTCACCCTGGCCAAGCGCACCGCCACCGAGAAAGAAGCCGCCCAGCAGCAAGCGGCCCTGCTCAACCAGGTCACGGTGAAATTCACCCGCAAGGCCGGCGAGACCGACCAGCTCTTCGGTTCCGTCACTTCCGCCGACCTGGCCGACGCGCTGAAAGCCCAGGGCTTCGAGATCGACAAGCGCCGCATCCAGCTCGACGAGCCCATAAAACTCGTGGGCGAGCGCGCCGTCACCGTAAAACTGGTCCACGGCGTAACCGCCGAATTCAAAGTCCAGGTAGAGAAGGAAGCATAACCCGCGTTCCGCCGGCCGGCGTTGGACTCCGCCACCCAACTGTCATTCCGAACGGCGGGTTTGGCCGGAGGAATCTGCTTTTTTTTCGTGTTGAGAAAAAAGCAGCCCCGTAGCGTTACTCGGGGTGACAATCAACCCGCAAAAACCCCGAAAAAACGCAGAAAAGCCCTGTCAAGCCAATTCGAAAAGTTATGCACAGGTCCACACGAATTCCACAGGGTGGGCTTTTGTGTTTCAAGTTAGAATCGCGCCTGTCGGTGTGATCCTGATTCCGACTCTGCCCCAAGAAGCGCTGCACCGAACGGCCAGCTACTCAACTACCAGAATCCTCAACCCCCAGCGGAGGATGACATGACCAACAATCTCACAGCGCCAGTAGCCATCCTCGACAAGGAAATCCCGAAATACCCGACCTACACGATCGAAACTTTCGAGCTCTGCGACTGCTGCGGCGCGCGCTTCGGCATCGGCTACCACCAGGCCTGTAACCACCAGGCTGATGCCGCCAGCGAGCCCGATGAACTCTCCAGGAAGCTGCGCGAAATGCTCGCCAAGGATCACGGCCACGATCGCAAGCACAAGCAGTTCACCGAAATCTGGGTCATCTCCGATTGGGGCGCCTCGGTTTGAAGTGGCACAAGCTGAACAGGCTCCGGAAAAGTCAAAAAGTTGTCATTCTGAGCGAAGCGAAGAATCCCTCCGTGGTTCTGTGCTGTACTTCGATCGAAGAGAGGTTCTTCGCTTCGCTCAGAATGACAGGCGCTGCATTTCTCCGCAGCCTGTGAAGGCCGCGCCACGCTGTCTCATCGGCTCCGCACGTTCGAAATTTTTTCCGCTGAATCCACAAGATAATTTTTTTCAACAGACAGCGCGAGGGTATTTTGGTTGCCGCTTCCGGCGCGACCCTTCATGATTGTTCCCGCAGACCAGCCCGCTTCAAAAAATCCGGCAGCGCGCTTTGCGCGAATCAATTTGACACCGCCGCACCTTACGGGCGAAACTAAGGCGAAGAATAATCATGGCCACCGCAAGCCAATCTCTCGAGCGTCCCCTGCCCCACAACATGGAGGCGGAGCGCAGCATCCTCGGCGCGATCCTGCTGGACAATAACGCCATCAATCCGGCCATCGAAAAGCTCAAGCCTGAGGACTTCTTTCACGATCATCACCGGCGCATTTACCAGCAGATGATCGCCCTCGGAGAAACGCAGCAGGCCATTGACCTGGTGACCCTGACCGAGCAACTGCAGCGCACCGGCGAACTCGAATCGGTCGGCGGGCCGGCGTACGTTTCGCAGTTGATGGACGGCGTGCCGCACATCACCAACGTCGAGCACTACGCGCGCATCGTGAAGGAAAAGTCGCTGCTGCGCGGCCTGATCCATGCCACCAGCGCCATCCAACAGCAAGCGCTCGAAGCGGAGGACGAAGCCGACGCCATTCTCGATCGCGCGGAATCCTCAATCTTCCAGTTGGCCGAAGATCGCGTGCGCCTGGGGCTCGTGGGGCTGCACGATGTGGTCACCGAAAGCCATGACCGCATCTCCCGCATTTACGAAGGCGGCCACCGCATCACCGGCCTCGCCACCGGCTACGACATGCTCGATGACCTGACCTCGGGCCTGCAGCCTTCGGAGCTGATTATCCTCGCGGCGCGCCCCTCGATGGGCAAAACGGCTTTTGCCTTGAACCTCGCCGAAAATATCGGAGTGCGCGGCAACAAACCGGTGGCGATCTTCAGCCTGGAAATGTCCAAGGAATCCTTGCTGCTTCGCCTCCTGTCCGCGGATGCCAAAATCGATTCGCACAAATTCCGCACCGGCCACCTCAACCAGGAGGACAAGGCCAGGATTCCCAAATCGCTGACGCACCTGTCGCAGGCTCCGCTATGGATCGACGACGCCGGCTCTGCGACAGTCGTGGAAATGGGCGCCAAGCTGCGACGCATGAAGCGCGAACGGGGACTCTCGCTGGTGATCGTGGATTATCTCCAGCTGGTTTCCGCCCGCGGGAAATTCGGCAATCGCAACGAAGAAATTTCCAGCATCACCCGGGGCCTGAAAGCCATGGCCAAGGAACTCAAAGTTCCCATGCTGGTGCTCTCGCAGCTCACCCGCGCTCCCGAGCGCGAAGACCGCGAGCCGCGCCTGGCCGACCTCCGCGAATCGGGCGCCATCGAACAGGACGCCGACGTGGTGATGTTCATCCACCGTCCGAACTTCTTCAAAAAATCCAGCGAAGTGAGCATGGAAGAACGCGGCGAAACCGACCTGATCATCGCCAAGCAAAGAAACGGCCCCACCGATTCCATCCGCTTCGTATTCCAGGGCGGCTTCACCCGCTTTGAACAGCGCGCCCCGGACGCGTGGACCGATCAGGAATAATCGACCAGGAATAATCGTCCTTCCACACCCACAGCTGTGTCAGCGCGGCACAGGCGCAATTGGCGAGTAGTTGAATGTCCCGCCCCTCCCAGACGCCAGGTTCATTCAGATCAGTCAGATAGCCAGAGCCTCCCGCCAAAGCGTTACGGCATCCAGCGTGCAAATCCCACCACGTACAGATGGGCCGCCGGTAGGACAGGCTTCAGCCTGTCTGGTTTTGATCATGTCCGGCGCGAAAGAAAACCGACAGGCGGAAGCCTGTCCCACCGGCTAGTTACTAAGCCGTGCGCCATCGCCCGGGAGCAATTTTTCTTCCGCTCCCAGATCGGTTACCCTTGATGATTCCAATGACACGAACGGTCAAATTCGATGGCCGCCCGATCTGGGCTGAAGTAAGTCTGGGAGCGCTGACGCACAACTTCCGTGCCATCCGCAACCATGTAAATCCCAAGGGCACCCGCGGCCCGCGGCGGAAAATTCTGGCCGTGATCAAGAGCAACGCCTACGGCCATGGCATCGTTCCCGTCGCGCGCGCGCTGTCCAAGGCCCGCGCCGATTGGTTCGGCGTCACCTGCTCGGCCGAGGGCGCCGAACTGCGCGCCGCCGGAATTCGCGAGCCGGTCCTGATCCTCACCGGGTTCTGGGCGGGCGAGGAAAAGCGAATTCTGGACAATCACCTGACTCCGGCGATCATGAACGTCGACCAGCTGCGCCTCCTGGAAAAGGCCGCCGCACAGCAGCACAAGCCGCGGAAGAGGCCCTTCGATTTTCATTTGAAAATCGATTCGGGAATGAATCGCCTGGGCATTCCGCCGGTGGAAATTCCGGCCTTCGCGCGGGCGCTGGCCGATTGCCCGCACCTGCGCCTCGCGGGCACGTTCACGCACATCGCCTCGTCGGAAGTTTTCACCACCGAACAAACCATCGAGCAGGAAAAAGCATTCGATGCCGCGCTGAACTGCATGCGCTCGCTGGGCCTCGATCCCGGCACCGTGCACATGGCTAACAGCGCCGCGATCGTCAGCCGGCCTTCGACCTGGCGGGACATGGTGCGCCCCGGCGCGATCCTCTACGGCTATCACCAGTTCTTCGAGCCGTCCGAACTGAACGCGGAAATGGAAGCGAAGCTTCCCATTCGTCCGGTGCTTTCGTTCCGCGCGCGAATCGTATCGCTCAAGGATTTGCCGGCTGGATCGCGCGTCGGATACAACGCGCGGTGGACGGCGGCGCGTCCTTCCCGCGTTGCGGTGCTCGCGGCGGGCTATGCGGACGGCCTGGTGCGCGTGCTTTCCAACAAGGGGCGGGTCATCGTTCGCGGCGAGATCGCGCCCATCATCGGCACGGTTTCGATGGACCTGACCACCGCCGACGTGACCGGAATTCCCTCGGCGCGAGTCGGAGACATCGCCACGATCTACGGCACCGACAACGGCACGACGCAATCCGTGCCCGACGTCGCAAAGATTGCCAACACCGCCAGCGCGGACCTGCTCTGCGCGCTGGGAAAGCGCGTTCCCCGCTTCTACTTGCCGTGATTTTTAAAATTAAAGTGGACTGACTGGCTGCCCCGTGCGGGCACGGTTCTTAGTGGCACAGGCTTCCGCCTGTGGGGGTTAGTCCTTGCAAGGACCAAAACCCACAGGCTGAAGCCTGTGCCACTGAAATGGATCACCTCTTCGTTGCAGAAACTTTCTCCTTCAACTCTTCCGACCAATTCAGGACAACGTTGATTTGTGAGGCGTACCTTTCTGATTCAGCCGCCCTCAGCATGAGGAAGCGTTGGCTATCAGGAGTTACGCCATAGTTTGGCCAAAAGCCGAGGGGCCCTGCGGCGTAATCCCCTTTGAAAAGCAGCTTCGCTTTGCCCGCCGCGAAGGTTGGCTTGGTCTCGACAGTGGCGGCCATCATCTCTTCACCGTTCCGAAAAAATAACTCCCGCCCATTGTTCGCCCAGAGCGGCTCAGCGCCGCCCTCGGTTGAAATTTGCCATTTCGTGCCAGCCACAGGGAAAGAAGCTACGTAGATTTCATCACGGCCGGTTTCGTCGGATTGATACGCGATCCACCGGCCATCGGGCGAAAATGTCGCCCCTGCTTCGTTCGACGCCGTTTGGAGGAAGGGCCGTGGCTTGTGGTCGTCATCACGATTCAGCACCCAAATGTCCCAGCCAGTTGCGGGACTCTGTTCCGAGAAAACGAGTACCTGTCCGTCAGGAGACCAGGAGCCCGGTACGGGCAAGCCTTCGCCGGTGATGAGATGGTCTTCGACACCGCTGCCATCGATGGGCATCCAGTCCAGGTTGAACGGATTGCTGATGGCCGACCTGAACGTTATCCGCTTTCCGTCCGGCGTCCAGACTGCGTAGGGATTCAGTACGGAGGTCGACAAGCGCGTCAACGTGCCGCGATCCAATTCGTAAATCCACAATCCAGGATCCGCATCTGTAATCCCAGCAGCCAGGCGTTGGCCATCGGGGGAAAGCCGAATGCTCCTGAATCCTCGCGCGGGCGCCGCTATCGTGTGGCTCACGCCCTTACGATCCACCCAGAGCATTGTGCGTTTTTCACGTCCCGACACTCCGGGTATATACGCAAGTGAACCATCCGCGGAAGCACTCACACTAACCTGCCCGTTAACCGGGTTCATATCCACGCCCTCCAGAACGGATATGGGGGCTCCGGTCACCGTGAGCCGTTTGGAATCAAACGGCACAGCCTGCATGCCGCCATCTCGTGCATAGACGATGTAGCCTGGTGAAAGGTACTGAGGATAGGTACCACCTTCGACCAACACCCGCTGGTCGCCGCTTTCCAGCGACAGCAGGTTCACTCGCCTTTCAGTGCCGGCCCACGAGGTGAAGAGCAGCTCCTTACCGCCCGGCAGAATTTCCGGCCAGCGATGGGACACAGCCCCCTTCCTCCTGTCGGGGAACGTCAAGGGATTGGGGGTCCCCCCATCCGCCGACACTCGATATAAGCCCGAACCAGTCGAGGGAGCAAAGATGATCGTCCCGTCGGGCGCCCAGGTCGCGCCACGAAGGCCCGTCACACTGCAAAGGGTCAAGGGTGCCCCGCCGCTTAGGGAAACTTTCTTCAGTTCGCCTTTGGCGGCAAATCCCACTGACTGCCCGTCGGGTGAAAAGAACGGGTTGTAGGCGCCCTCGGTACCGGGGATCGGTGTCGCCTCGAAGCGGCTTATCGAACGCAAGTAAAGTTGGCCGATACCCGCATGGCTTGCGGCGACGTATACCAGGCGCGAGCTGTCCGGCGAAAGGGCTACACCACCATAAAAAATGAGCTGATCGCTTGGAGGAATCGCTACTACGAATCGTGTAATTGCGTGATTGGCAGGCCGAATCGTGCGCAGCAAAAACGCAATCAAAAGAGCGACTGCAGCAATCGCCAGAAGAGCGGCCAGCGGCCGCTGCCACCGGCGCATCCGATTTTTCCTCGCTTGAACCGCTTCTGCTTCCCCTGTTCGGTGGAGAATTTCCTCATTGCCGACCCACGGCCAGATGCGACGCGTGAGAGCAGTAGTCTTGATGTGATCGCTGTTCGCTGATGGGCGATCCGCGTCGAGCGGCGGCACCTCGGATTGCACGCCGTTGGTTCTTGAACCGTTGACGCGTCCCCGCAAAACTTGCGCGGCCATGATCGCCTCAACCGGAACGATAAGTCGGTAGCCCCGCTTCGGAACGGTTTCGATGAAGCGGGCATTATCGGCTGAATCGCCCAGCGCCTCGCGGATGCGGCCAATGGCATTGTTTAATCCATGGTCGAACTCGACAAACGTATGTTCATCCCACAGGCGCTTGCGCAGTTCCTCCCGCGCGACCAAATTCGGAGAATTTTGCAGAAGGAAGGTGAGGACCTGAAACGGCTGCTCCTGCAGTTTGATCTTCAGGCCATTCTTGCGGATCTCTCCCGCGCGTAGGTCCACCTCAAAGACACCAAAGCGGTAACCCGAGAGGCTTGGACTGGGTTCCTGCATTCGATTGCCTCGTTCGCGGGGAGTGGGAGGAGTATATCCTGAAGGTAATAGCGTCGCAACGTCGCAGTTGACCCGAGAAGAGTCCAGATAAGTCCCGTAATTAAAGCAAATTACCCCGAGAGAGAGAGTTGATGTGGGCGAGCGGCGCCGTGCATTGACTGGTCAGTACCTGCGGTGCGAAGGTGCCGCGCATTCCGGAAGCTCAGCAGGAATGCAATGGGCAGATCGGGATAAGTACTTTCTTTTTCGATCTTTCACACATCCACCAAAGGAGAACTGCGATGAAGCTACCAGATATGACAAGGAAGGAACTGGCAAGAATCACCCTAAAGGCGGCCGCAACCACGTTGGGAATCCTGGTTTGCGCGACCGTTTTCCTACAAACGGCTCGTGCCGATTGTGGTTCTTACACAAGTCTGGGCTGGAAACCGATGTCCATTCCGACACAACGCCTGCTGCTGAAGCCGGCTGCGTACAGGGTTGCAAGATTGGCAGTTGGCGATGACGACCGTGACCGCGATCGCGATGCCACTATTGTCGGGCTTTGGAAATTTAGTTTCACGGCAAAGGGCAATGCCGGCAACCCAGCTCCCTTCAACCCGCCCGATGGTGCGACGCTTGATGCCGGATATGTCCAGTGGCACAGCGACCGGACAGAAATCATGAATTCCGGACGCGATCCAGCCAGCAGCAGTTTCTGCCTGGGTGTGTGGAAAAGCACTGGGCGATCCTCCTACAAGCTGAATCATTTCGCCCTGAGTTGGGACGCTACGGGGAAAAGTTGCACCCCGCCTCCGCAACCGGATGCGACAGGCTGCTTCGAGGGTCCCACGAATATCCGGGAGGAAGTCACCGTCGATCACACCGGCAACCATTACGATGGCACCGTGACGATCGACCAGTACGATCCCACCGGAATGACCCTCCTCTTTGAACTCAAAGGCACTGTTTCCGCTGACCGCATCACGGCGGATTGAGGCGGTTTTGCGTTACATGCAGGCGACTGCGGGAGCGCCGTTGCTACCCTGCGCTCCGCGCTCCCCGCGGCACGCCTGTGAATGGAATCGGCTTATCCAGATGTTTCGGAACCCGGGTCCCGTTGATCTGGTGCTGGACTGCCAACTTCTGGGATTACTGCGGGCGGGCGACTTCCACCGGCAAAGTTGCGGTGGCCGGCTTGATCCGCCGCAGCACTTCGCTGGTCCACAATTTTTCGGTGAGCAGGGTAAGAAAACCGTTCTCGAAATCGCAGACCGCGCAAAACAGATAATTTTTGAAGGCCGCGTGGTACGCGTCCACCCCATGCGCGGCCAGTTCGCCCTCGACTGCGGGATCTCCTTCCGCCAGCCGCGCGCCCGCGCGAACGCCAAAAGTTTCTCCCGCGAACCGCTCGACGAGGCCGACCAGCGCATCGCCGACCGGCGCCGGGATTACCAGGGAATGTCCGAAAGCTTTCTCTTCAAAAGCGACGCCGTTCAGGCGGCAGTATTCGCGCACGCGATCGAGATGGGCGAAAAAATCCAGCGCCCAGGGGTCCGGCCCGGGCAGGGCGCTTAGCGCCGCGGCCCACAGCCGCGCCGCGTCCGCACCGCGAGCCGGTTCGCGGCTCTCAATCTCCACCAGATCGAGGCCCACCGCCTTCACATCCGCACCCAGGTCCAGCGGCTCGACTTCCAGCACGTATTGAGGATCAGGCATCTTCGCTCACGCGTCCGCGGAAGCGCTTTTGGCAAAGCGCCGCTGAAATTCCGGCGAGGCTTTGCGCGCCTCCAGCCAGTCAAAAAACAGGTCGGGAGTTTCCAGCCACACTTTGAACCACTGCATGATTTCTTCTTTTTCGGCGCGCTTTTCGGGTTCCACTTTATGGTTCCGCGCGATCATCTCGGCGCGGCGGCGCCCCATGCGGGCCACTTCCAGGGTGCGTTCGACGGCGGCGGGCTCGTCCTCTTCCTTGAATTTCCGGTACAACTCGTCGAGGCGCATGATGCACATCTCGGCGTCCTCGAGATTCGCAAAATGGAGCAGGTCCTGAAATTCCTCTTCGTACTGCCCTTCGGTGTCCGCCTTGGTGGACCACACGATGCGCATGCCCGCGGTTTCCAGCACTCCGGCGATGTAGTCCGCGGAAGTTTTTCCTCCAGCGCCGAGGCGCGCCATGAGCTGCCTGCGGATCTGCTCGACCTCCGCCGGAGTAAAGCGCGGCACGGAAAGTTCCCGCGCAATTTCCAGGATCATTTCTTTCTTGGTGGGGTCCTTCTTGGCTGAGTGCTCCGCTCGGGTCATGGCGAGGTCCTCACTGGCCTGGATTTGTTCGCCGCCGGAGCAGGGGCTGAGGGCACACCGCCGGACGAGGGATTCTGCTGTTCTAACAAATGCCTGTAGCGCGTAACGTTACGATTATGCTCCTCCAGGGTCTTGCTAAAGAAGTGTCCGCCTTCGGTATTAGCGACAAAATAAAGGTCGTCGGTGGGCGGGGGGTCGAGCGCCGCCCTCAGGGCCGCCTCGCCCGGATTGGCGATCGGTCCCGGCGGCAAGCCTCGATTCTGGTACGTATTGTAGGGAGAAGAAAAGTGTAAATCGCCGCTGTCGAGTTTCCCGCTGTACTGCCCGACCAAAGTGAGCGCGTAGGCCACCGTGGGATCGCACTGCAGAGGCTGGCCGATGCGCAAGCGGTTTTCAAACACCCCGGCCACGTGCGGCCGCTCTTCCGGGCGCGGCGTTTCGCGCTCCACAAGCGACGCCAGCGTCACGATGTTCTGAACGCTTTGGTGCGGCGACGCGTCCGCCACCGGCAAGGTGCTCCATTCCTGGCGGAATTTCTTCACCATCGCGGAGGTCATCTCCGCTCCGGTCATATGACGGGGGAACTCGTACGTCGCTGGGAAGAGAAACCCCTCGAGGCTGGGCGCGCCCGGAGCGAGATCGTGAATGGGCGACGGATCGCGCGCCGCGACCAAAAACTCGTCGCGAGTCAGAAAACCTTCCTGCGCGGCCAGATCCGCAATGTCAAACATGGTGAAGCCTTCGGGGACCACGAATTCCTTCACGAAGACGCGCCCGTTGGCGATGGCATCGTACACCGCGAACGGCGTGACTGCCTTGTCAAAGAAGTACTCGCCGGCCTCCAGCGTGCGCCGCTTCTTCACCCGGCACAGGATTTCAAATACGGCGCTGCTGCGCACCACCCCGTTTTCGGCCAGCAGTCGCGCGATGGTGCGTTGCGTGGCGCCGTGCGGGATATCGACGTAGACTCCCTCGCTGCCGAATCCCTGGTACGGCACGTACAGCGCGACATACGCGTATCCCGCGGCAGCGATCAGCAGGATCAGGAGTAGCAGCAGCGCGCGGCGCATGTCAGCCTCGCGATCCGCCGCGCGCCCGTTGCAGATAATCCCTCAGGATGATCGCGGCGGCGACATCGTCGACAGATTTTTTCCGATTGGTCTTCGCTTGAACGGTGGACCCGCGGCGAGCGCGCGGATTGGAATTCGCGGCGGCCACCATCTCCTGCGCCTCCCAGGAACTCAGCCGCTCGTCCATCATTTCGACGGGCAGCCCCAGCGCCTTGTGGACGCGGGTCGCGAAGCTCTTGGCGTCCTCGGACATCTCGCTCGGCGCGCCATCGAGGTGCAACGGAAGGCCGACGACGATCCGCTGAATTCGCTCCACGCGCACGAGTTCACGGAGACGGGAGAGGTCGTGCCGGCGGTTCGTGCGGGTCCAGGTCGCGTATGGACGCGAAGTGAGGCCCTGCTCATCGGACAGCGCCAGTCCCAGCCGTTTCTTGCCGTAATCGATTGCCAGGATCACACCCGTAGCGCGAGGTTCACCGTCTGGATTTAGAGCGCGGAGGGGAATTGCCACAGGAATATTATAGCCCGGAAGAAGAACATTTCTGCGCCGCCGTTCTCAGCTGAGTAACCACGACCGCGCGCGTTGAGTAGCACAGCCACTTTTGGCTGTGCGGTTTTTGCGGATGTAGATCAGAGCTGCCTGACTGTTCGTCTACAAAACCGCACAGACAAGAGTGTCTGTGCTACTCCCGCGCTCGCCCGCGCTCGCCGGATTCCCAGAGCGGCCACAGACCCACCGTTTTCATTTGCTGTTCGAGGCCGGAACTCTTGAGAACCGATTCAACTTCCGTGCGCGATTGCCGCGGCCCCAGCGGCTCGGTTCGTTCGGCCACGCCGAACGCGGTGACCGCGGCGATGGCCGTATTGACCTTGAGCTGCAGGAAATCCACCTTGTCCAGGGTGTCCGAAGCGGCGTGGTAATTGGGCAGGTAGTTGGCTTCTTCCTGATTGGCGAGCAGCGTCGGGACGCCCTCGGCCAGGAAATCGAAGTTGTCCGCTCCGAGCGGGGCGTCCATCACTTGCTGGTTCGCGCCCCAGGACTCGATCGGCTTCAAGGCTTCCTTCACTCCGGGTTCGATGTCTCGACGTCCGCTCAGCATGTATCCGGTCACGCGGCCGATTCCGGCGTCAAAAATAATGGCGGCGCGGGCGCGGTCAAGTTCGGCGCGGTGGGCGCGAGCATAGGCCCACGATCCGAGCATGCCTTGTTCCTCTCCGGTGAACAGAACGAAGCGAATCGAGCGGCGCGGCTTGGTTCCGGTGCGCAGAATGTCGCGCGCCGCCTCAATCACCATCGCCGCGTTGCAGCCGTCGTCCAGCGCTCCGGTCCCCAGCTCCCAGGAATCGAGATGCGCGCCGAGCAACACCCATTCGTCCGGCTTTTCGCGGCCGCGAATTTCGGCCACCACGTTCTCCTGCTCCACGGGCCCGCCGATGCGGTTCGGAATGCTGAGGCGAACGCGCACGCTCTGGCCCGCCGCGAGGAAATGCTCCAGCCGAAAGGCGTCCTCGCGCGCCATAATTGCCTGCGGGAAGTTTTCAATTTTTCCGTAGTAACTGTTGGAATGGCGATACAGCAGCATGCGTTCGCGGGTGGACATCCATAGAATCGCCGCGGCGCCCGCGGCTTGCGCGCGGTGAATCACTCCAGGCGCGTTCATATACTCCTGGAACAGATCGTCCCAGGTCCGCAGCGGCTCGGAATGAATCAGCAGAATCGCGCCGCGGGCCGATGACCCCAATCGCGCGAACTCCGATTCGGAGCCGTCTCCGGCGAAAACTAATTTGCCTTCCAGGCCGTTGCCTGATGTGCCGGCAGTCCAGGCGACCGAAACCAGATGCACCGGGAAGGGCGCGGGCGAAAGAATCTCCAGATGTGTCGCGCCCTCCGACCACGTCGCGGGAATGGTGTACTTTTCGGTGTGAACTTCCATGCCGGCGTCACGAAACGCGGCGACGCCCCATGCGACTGCGCGGGCTGCCTCGGGCGTACCCGAGACGCGGCCGCCGATTTCATCGGTGAGGCGGCGAAGATTTTCCGTGAGCGGTGACTCGCCGAGCGCGTTGGCAATGATTTTTGGCGCGACCTGCTCGCACAAAGTTTCTCCGGTCGCCGAGCAGGCTTCGACATTCGATTTCGCTGCGTCGCGGATGCGCGCGAGCGGGTCAGGCTCCGCGGGAGACAGTTGCGCCAGGGCCGGAGCCGCCGCGGCAAGGAGCAATGCCGCAAGCAGAACCGTTGAAAATCTCCTCGATGCCATCGGTTCTCTCCCAGCGATCCAGTAGGGCAGGCTTCAGCCTGTCTGGTTTAGATTTGCGCATGACGCTACCCAAAACCAGACAGGCTGAAGCCTGTCCTACTGGAATTATATCTCAACGCCGATAGGGGAAATGCATCACTCGGAGTTTAGGATTGAGTCCGCGACGCGCGCCACGGCGGCCATCTCCGCCACGTCATGAACACGCACGATGTGCGCGCCGCCGAGAATCGACGTGGTCACCGAAGCGGCGGTGCCGAGCACGCGCCGGTCCGCCGGCACGGTCGGATCTCCCGGACTGGCCATGGCTTTCCCGAGAAACGATTTTCGTGAAGTGCCGATGACAATCGGGCAGCCCAGCCGGGCGAACTCCGCAAGCCGCGCCAGAATCTCAAAATTCTGTTCGCCGGTTTTTCCAAAACCGATTCCCGGATCGAGCAAGAGCTTCGTTTTGGCGAGGCGCGCGCGTTTGGCTCGCACGAGCGCCTGGCGCAGTCCGGACGCGACGTCGCGCATCACATCGCGCGCGAAGGGCCCGTGCTGCATGGTCTCCGGCGTGCCGCGCATGTGCATCAGGATCACTGCCGCTCCGGCGCGCCGCGCGACTTCGCCGAGGTGCGGGTCGCTGCGCAAGCCCGAAACGTCGTTCACAATTTCCGCGCCGGCTTCGAGCGCGGCGCCCGCGATTTCGGCCCTCCGCGTATCCACGGAGATGGGAATGCGCAACCGGCCGCGCAGCACCTTGATCACCGGCAGAACCCGCTGAAGCTCCTCCTCGACGGGAATCGGGACGGCGCCGGGGCGCGTCGATTCACCTCCGATATCGATGAGGTCCGCGCCTTCTTTCTCCATTTGCAATGCACGCGCGATCGCCGCTTCCGAATCGAGGAACGCGCCGCCGTCGGAAAAGCTGTCCGGCGTGACGTTCAGGACTCCCATAATCAAAGTGCGCTGGCCGAGAAGCAGCGTGCGCGATCGAAGGCGCAGTCGAAATCGCTGGCGGTGAAACATAGGGGCATCATCATACAAAAAGATTCAGCAAAAAGATTCAGCCCCGCCGCGACACTGTCGCACGCGCTCGAGTCGCCGGCATTGGCGCTCAGGAAATCGTAACCCCGGAGGCGAAGTTGGCATCTTAACGTGTGTGGTAGGATTGCGTCCCGTTCGGGTGGCGGCTCAGCCGGCGCGATTTCTTCGCCGGTGGGCGCGGGCGGGCCAGGGAGAATCCGGCTTAATGAAGGGGTCAGGAATTGTTCGCAGGTTTACCACATTTGTGTGCGCGGCCGCAGCGTGCTTATTTTTGGCATGCGCAATGCCAACCGCTGGAGCCGCGACCGTTGCACAGTCGCCTTGGACGCTGGACAATGTGCTGAAACAGATGGACGCGCAGGCCGCCGGCTTTCAGAGCCTGACCGCGGATCTCGACCGCACCAAAGTTACAGTGGTAGTCAATGACAAGTCCACGCAGTCCGGCCAGATTTTTGTGCGCGGCGACGGCAAGATGCGCATCGAGTTGACGCAGCCCGATCCACAGACCATCCTGCGCGACGGCGATAATTTTTATATCTACAATCCCAAAATTCACCGCGTCGAGGAATACAACCTCGGAAAGAAAAAAGCGCTGGTCGATCAGTTCCTGTTGCTGGGATTCGGGACTTCCGGAAGTTCGTTGAAGGAAAGCTATACCATTTCCCTCGCCGGCGAGGAGACGCTGGATAACCACAAGGTTGTCCGCCTGGACCTTCTGCCGAAAACGGACGACGTGCGCAAGCAGCTTTCCAAAATTCAGTTGTGGCTGGACGAAGGCACGTGGCTCCCGATCCAGCAGCAATTCTTTGAGACCGGCTCAGGCGACTACTTCATCATCCAGTATCACAACATCAAGCGGAACGTGCGCATCCCGGACAACGACTTCAAGCCGCACTGGCCGCGCGGAACCACCAGGATTCAACCGCAAGCCTAGCCCCGCGCCGCAATCACTTCCGAATCGCGCGAACCATGAATCTGGACGCGATGTCACGCCGGCGGCGGCACCGGAGCCACTCGCAGAATTGAACTTTCACTGTCAAGCACGATGGACTTAGCGCTCCCCGCCAGCCGGATTTCGCTGAGCGCGCGCGTGCCGTCTTCATTCACCCGCAGCAGCACTGCATTTTCGGCGTACTTCATTCCGTGTCCCACCCACGTGCCGTGAGCCGTGGCCACGAACCGCCCGTCCTTCCGCAGCGTAGCGCGCACCGACGATCCGTGTGTTTCGAGATACAAGCTATACATTCCCTCGGGAACGACCGCGCCGTTCACGGTGATCTCCCGGTCAAAAAAGAAGGGACGCGGCGGAATCACTTTTGCACTGACACAAATGCCGGCCATTAGAACCAGGATGAAAACCGGAATACGAAGAAACGCCCTGAGCTGCATGGCTCTCCTCCCCGTGCGTAACCAAGTGAAAGTTTGCCGCCGCAGGGAAGCCCGAGTCGACGCCGTTCCCTGCATCCAATAGGTCATTCACGGCATATCTATACCTTTCGGAAGAGACCTGGAATACGATTTGACCATGCAGCCTCAATCACAAGGTTTCAAGCCGGTTCGCTGGCTGTGGATTCTGTCGGTTTGGTTCGGCATCGCCCTGTTTAGCGCGGTGCAGTACGTCCTGGTGGTGCGGGCAGAAAAGCTGCATCACTCGTGGATTCGCCTGTTTACGATGCTGCTGTTTTCCTGGCTGGTGTGGGTGCTGGCCACGCCGGTTGTGCTGCGACTTGGCCGGCAGTTTCCTCCGGTGCGGTTCCGGCCTATCTCCGCCTGGGTCGTGCATCTGGGGGTTTGGTCGCTGATCAGTGCGGTTTCGGCGGCCTGGGAAGCAGGGCTCGAAGAATTCCTGAATCCCATGCTGAAGTCGCCCGCTCCGGGGCCGTTCCGGATTCTCTGGGTTCAGACGATCTACAACGAAATTCTGCTTTACGCCTCGCTCTACGCGGCTCTTCTGGCGATCAGCTACATCCTGGAGTCCCGGGAGCGCCTGATCCGGCAGCAGATCGAAACCGCCCGCCTCAACGAACAATTTTCCAAAGCCCAGTTGGACGCGCTGAGGCGGCAGATCGAGCCACACTTTCTGTTTAACGCCCTCAACGCCATCGCCGGCCTGGTGCGTGAGCAGCGGAACGACGCCGCGGTGACCATGCTGGTGGGGCTCAGCGATTTTCTGCGCAAAGTGCTGGACACATCCGACCGGCAGGAAGTCCCGCTCGGCGAGGAGGTGCAATTCCTGCAAAAGTATCTGGATATCCAGAAAGCGCGGTTTGCCGACCGGCTGCAATTGAGCGTGGACGTTCCCGAAGAACTCTTCGCCGCGCCGGTGCCCAGCCTGATTCTCCAGCCCATCGCCGAAAACGCCATCAAGCACGGCATTGCCAAGGAAGCGGACGGCGGGCGGATTCGCGTCACCGCCTTTCGCGCTAACGGCTGGCTCAGCCTGAGCGTCTATAACGATGGACCGGGGTTGTCCACGGATTGGGAAAGCTCGCAATCCGGGATCGGCATCGCCAATCTGAAAAATCGCCTGCGCGCCATGTTTGGAGACGCCTTCCAGCTGAGCCTGCGGAACGAAGACTCCGGGGTCGAAGTGCTGCTCTCCGTTCCTTTCCGGGAGAACTGAACTTGAAGACACCGGCCCCTACCGCGAGGATCCGCACGCTGGTGGTCGATGATGAGCCGCTCGCGCGCAGCAACCTTACGGTGCTGCTGCGGATGGACCCGGAGATTGAGATTGTGGGCGAGTGCGGCTCCGGCCGCAAAGCCCTGGCGGAAATCCGCACCAGAAAGCCGGATCTGGTTTTCCTCGACGTGCAAATGCCGGAATGCGACGGCTTCGATGTAGTGGAACAGCTGGGCAAGGACATGCCGCCCGCCGTTGTGTTTGTGACCGCCTACGATCAGTATGCGCTAAAGGCTTTTGAAGCCGGAGCCCTCGACTACCTCCTGAAACCTTTTGACAACGCGCGATATGGTCTCGCGCTCTGCCGCGCCAAGGAACGCATTACCCACAGCAGGCAATTTCCCGGGAAGGCCGATCGATTCGTGATTCGAGGTCCCGGCCGGATTATTTTCGTCCAGGTATCGGAGATTGACTGGATGGAGGCTGCCGACTATTACGCCTGCCTGCACGTGCGGGCCAAGTCTCATCTCTTGCGCCGCCGCATGTCAGAGCTGGAACGCGAGCTCGATCAGAATTCCTTCTGCCGGATTCACCGCTCCGCCATCGTGAATCTCAATCGAATCCGCGGGCTGGAGTTGAACGAAGGCGGGGAATACGAAGTAGTGCTGGACTCCGGAACAAGGCTGGCGCTGAGCCGGAGGTACAAAAAGCAGTTGCAGACCAGACTGGGCCTGCGCAGCCCAAATCCAGCCTAGCAACCCGCAGCAAAACGCGCTCCGAATGTAGCGCCCGCCTTCAGGCGGGCATCTGCAGTTGCGCCGCGCATCCTGTCAGCCAGAAAGCGCAACTACGAGCGCGCCGCTTTCTCCCGTTCCAGCAACAATTGCTTCCGCCCCAGGCCCCAGCGATATCCGCCCAGCGATCCGTCCGTCCGCACCACGCGGTGGCAGGGCACGACGATAGATACAGGATTGGTAGCGCAGGCGTGTCCGACGGCTCGAACGGCGCTCGGCTGGCCGATAGATCGCGCCACATCGGAATATGTTCGCGTGGTGCCGAGCGGAATTTTCCGCAGCGCTTCCCACACGCGCCGCTGGAAAGCGGTCGCTACTACATCCGTAGGCAAATCCAGCTGCGGGTTCGACCCCGCCAGGTGGCGCACAATGGCGCGCACCCACTTGGAGTGCTCTCCGCTGCCGCTGTGGATTTCCGCCCGCGGATATTCCTCGCGCAGGGCCGCCACCATGTCGGCGTCGCGGTCACCCATGTAGACGGCGGAAATTCCCCGATCGGTCGCGGCCACCAGGACGCGTCCTAACGCGCAATCAGCAATCGTGTAAGTAATGTTCATTCCGCGCCCCCCTCGGCGATAGGTTGCGGGCGTCATGCCCAGATGCTCATCGGATTTCTCGTACAGGCGGCTCGAGGAGCCGTAGGAAACCTCATGCAGTGCGGTGGTCACGTCTTTCCCCTTTCGCAATTCGGATTTGAAGCGCGCCACGCGCAGCGCGTCCGCGTATTGCCGCGGCGAGATGCCCATCGCCCGGCGAAACGTGCGCTGTAGATGCGCGGCGCTCAGCCCGGCGCTTTGCGCGAGCGTTCGCAGAGAGGGCACTTCGTCCGGATGCCCGGCGATTTCACTGCACACGCGCCGGACGAGGTTGGCCTGCGGGTTGCCGCAGCCCTCTCGCGGCTGGCAACGCCGGCAGGCCCGGAACCCGGCCCGTTCCGCCTCCTGGGGCTGGACAAAGATAAGGATTTGCCGGACCTGCGGGCGCCTGGATGGGCAGGACGGCCGGCAGTAGATCCCCGTGGAGCGCACCGCGTACACGAACGCGCCGTCCATCCGCGCATCGTGCGCGGCGACTGCCTCCAGGCATCGCTTGCGCGCCAGCTCGAGAATCGCCGGCATGACCGGTGTGGAAGTTGAATGCGGTATGGAAAGTGTCGCCACGGCAGCACCAGCTCCTTCGACCCCACAATAGCCAAAACCACTCTAGCTGCGCTATCCGAATCTTGCGGTCAAATCCGAGTAGGACAGACTACAGCCTGTCTGGTTTAAATTCGTGGGGCACTTGAATCTAAACCTGACAGGCTGAAGCCTGTCCTACTTTAACCGCGGAAAGCCTTCCATCGCCCTGATTTCCTCCGAAGCCCCGGGAGTGTGCATTAGGACAACGCTGCAAGGAACCTAAATTGACCCTGTGCGCGCGCGCAGAGGATAGTGCTTGCGGGCAGTGCCAGGAGCGCGCGAAGCGAAGGGGGAATTATGCGCACTGCTCGAAACCAAAAACTCATGGACCACTCCGACCCTATCCGCGGCGATGCCGCGAGAAAAGAATTGTCGGCCCGCTCGGCAACCTCGGTGGCCGATCCGCCCTCGTGGGCAACTCGTGCCAAGCCCAAGGGCATCGCCCGCGTGCCGACGCATGCCGTTCGCCCGCCGGAGGAGCGCCGCGCCTACGCCCGCGCCAAGCTCAGCCTGCCGATGCGCCTGAAGCGTGTCGCCGGCCAGCGCGAGCGCATGCGGGAGACGCTGCGAACCACCAATATCAGCTCCAGCGGGGTTCTGTTCATGTGCCCCACTCGAATCGAGCCCGGGACCCCGGTCGCGATCGAGGTCTGCCTGGTGGACCGCCCATTTGGGCGCGGCACCGTGAAAATGACCACCGAGGCCCACATCGTGCGCGCCGAGCCTGCTGCGCGGCCCGGCTGGCATGCCCTGGCGGCCACGTTTGACGACATCACCTTTCACCGGGAAGAACCGTTGCCGTCGCGCTTTCAGCGGCACTAAGTAGGTTGGAAGCTGGCGCTTACCCAAATTTCAGACTACCGATCTAAATGGTCCCAATCGAACGTCGCGTATAGGTCGGGTTCAGGAGGTTCGACCTTTACCTTTAGGTCGGACGAACCGCCGCGTTTGAGTAAGGCCTTTAGGCCCTGAAGCTTCAGGGGCTGAAGCCCTCGTCTCCACTGGCCTGAACGTCGGGGCTGAAAGCCACGACCTCCTACGGCCTAACGACCCTACGGCCTAACGACCCGACAGCCTAACGACCCTACAACCTAACGACCTGAGCTACGACCTAATTCCACTCCGTTTGCTTTCCGCGATGTCAGACGCTAAATTGTTTCTCCATCCATCTCCCCAGTGAGTGGTTGGAACGCCCCATGGCCACAAAAAAGCACGCTCCCCTCGAATACGTGTTTTTTGACTGGGACGGAACGCTGCTCAATTCCTTCGAAGCGGATTCCAACGCTTACATGTTCATGTTCAGCTCCTTAGGCCTTGCCTGGAGCATTGCGGAGCTGAAGCGGCACTATTCTCCCAACTGGCACCGCGTTTACCGCGCCGCTGGCCTTCCGCGCGCCCGGTGGGAAGAGGCCGACCGGCTGTGGCGGAGCTTTTATGATCGGCAGCAGCCCAGAATGCAGCCGGGCGCGCGAAATGTGCTGCGGACGCTGGACCGTCGTTTCAAGCTGGCGCTGGTGTCCAGCGGAAGCCGCTCGCGCGTGCGAAAGCAGTTGAGGCTGCACGGAGTGTCGGCGATCTTTCTTACCAAGGTTTGCAATGAAGACGCTCCCCGGCGGAAACCGCACCCGGCGCCGTTGCGCATCGCCCTCGAAAAATTGCGCGCCTTGCCGCAAGCCAGCGTGTATATCGGCGACGCTCCTGAAGACATCGAGATGGCCCACCGCGCAGGCATGCGGGCGGTCGGAGTGCTGGGCGGTTCGCCAGTGCCGGAACGGCTTCGGGCGGCGTCGCCCGAAGCGTTGATTGAAACGATTCGTGAATTGCCGGGACTGCTGAAGAGGTTCGAGTAGGACAGGCTTCAGCCTGTCTGGTTTTGGCTGGCGTCAGGCGTAAATCTAAACCTGACAGGCTGAAGCCTGTCCTACGGGTTACGCCAAGTCCTCGGGGCGAATCGGCAGGCGGCGGATGCGCCGTCCCGTCGCCGTATAAATCGCGTTGCACAGCGCGGGGACCAATGGCGGAACGGAAAGCTCCCCCGCTCCCGTCGGCTTTTCTTCGCTGGGCACGATGTAAACTTCGATCGTGGGCATGGCATCCATCCGCAGGACCGGATAGTTATTGAAATTGGCCTGCACCACGCGGCCGTTGGCGATGGTGATTTCCCCGTACAGAGCCGAGGAAAGCCCGTACACCACCGCGCTCTCACTCTGCATCACGATGTTGGCGGGATTCACCACGCGGCCGACATCGACCGCGCAAACCACGCGATGCACTTTCACCGTGCGCGCCTTGCGATCCAGAGAAATTTCCACCACCTGCGCGCCGAAACTCTGAAACGCCTCCAGCACGGCAATGCCACGGTAGCGTCCCGCCGGCAGCGGCTTGTCCCAACCCGCTTTTTGCGCGGCCAGCTGCAGAACGCCAAGCTGCCGCGGCGCTTTGTCCAACAAGCGGCGGCGGAATTCGTACGGGTCTTTCTTTCCCGCGGCGGCGAGTTCGTCGATGAAGCATTCGCTGAAAAATCCGTTCTGCGAAGCTCCCACCGACCGCCAGAATCCCACCGGAATTCCGGGCTCGGTGCGCACATAGTCCACGTAAATGTTGGGAATGGAGTACGGGAGCGTGGCCAGGCCCTCGACGCTGCTCGGATCGAGATTGTTTTTGGTGCTGCCGGGAAACCAGGCTTCCATGATCGAGGGGCACGCGATGCGCGAAGTCAGCGCCACCGGCCAGCCGTCCGCGCCGATTCCCGCGGACAGTTTTGCGTAAGATGCGGGCCGGTAAAAATCGTGTTGGGTATCGTCTTCGCGCGACCACGTCAGTTTCACCGGCTGCCCCACCGCCTTGGACGTTTCCACCGCTTCGATGATGAAATCGGTTCCCGCTTTGCGCCCGAATCCGCCGCCGAGATACGTGGTGTGAATGAAGGCGTTTTCCGGCTTCAATCCGCAGATTTTCGCGGCGGCGCCCTGCGCCATGGTTTGAAATTGCGTAGGCGCCCAAACGTCCACGCGATCGGCGCGCACATCGGCCGTACAATTGATCGGCTCCATGGTGGCGTGCGCCAGGTAGGGAGCTTCGTAGATCGCTTCGACCTTCTGCGCGGCTGCGCTCAGCGCCGCGGCGGCATCGCCTTCCTTGCGCGCCTCCGCGCCGGTTTTCGCCATCTGTTCCGCGAAAAGTTTGCTGATGTTTTCACTGTTGGCGCCGGCGTTGGCGCCTTCGTCCCATTTGATTTCGAGCGCGCGGCGCCCCTGCATTGCCGACCAGGTATTGTCGGCGACCACGGCAACTCCGCTGGAGATTTGAACCACGGACTTGACGCCGGGAACTGCTTTCGCTTTGGCGGCGTCAAAGCTCGCGACTTTTCCGCCGAACACGGGGCAGCGCGCCACCACCGCGTAGAGCATTCCGGGCTGCCGCGCATCGATGCCGAACTGCGCGCGGCCATTTACCTTGTCGGGCGTGTCCAGCCGCTTGGTCGGTTTTCCGATGATGCGGTACGTGGACGGATCCTTCAGCGGCACATCCTGCGGAACCAGAAGCTTGGACGCGGCCGCGGCTACCGCGCCGTAGGAAAGTTTCCTCTTGGATGGATCATGGTAGATGGTTCCGTTTTCGGTGCGGCACGCGGACTTGTCCACATTCCATTGGGCCGCCGCAGCCTGCAGCAGCATGTCGCGAGCGGCCGCACCGGCCTTGCGCATGGGATCCCACGAGGACCGCACACTGGAACTGCCGCCGGTGCCTTGCATTCCAAACGCCGGATTAAAATATTCCGTGGCCGCGGGGGCAAATTCCGTGCGAATCGTTTTCCAATCGCAATCCAGTTCTTCCGCGGCGATCATGCACAGCGCGGTCAGGATGCCCTGCCCCATTTCCGATTTGTCGATCATGATGGTGACGGCATCGTTGGGCGAGATCAGCATCCATGCGTTGAGCTTCGCGCCTGCGTTCATGTCCGCCGGCGCCCGGGACGCTTCCGCGCGTCCGGGCAAATAAAATCCGATCACCAGGCCGGCCGCGCCGGCTGCGCCGGTTTTCAGAAAACCGCGGCGTCCGATCTGAGACATCGCGCCCGCGCTCATGCCGCACCTCCCGCATGGACCGGCTGAGCTTCCGTCGCGTCTTCCTCGCCAGTGCTCTCGCCGAGGCGCGCGAGCTTGGCCGAAGCCTTCTGCTGCAACGCCGCGGCGCGATGCACCGCCTCACGGATCCGCTGGTACGTGCCGCAGCGGCAGATATTTCCCCGCATTGCTTCGTCAATTTCGGCGTCGCTGGGCTTGGCGTTTTTCGCCAAGAGAGATGAGGCGGACATGATCTGTCCGGACTGGCAGTAGCCGCATTGCGGCACGTCCACTTCGATCCACGCGCGCTGCACCGGATGGCTGCGGTCCGGCGAAAGCCCTTCGATGGTCAAAATCCTTTTTCCGACCACCGACGAAACCGGCGTGATGCACGAACGGGTGGCCTCCCCGTCAATGTGCACCGTGCAAGCGCCGCACAGAGCCATGCCGCAGCCGAATTTCGTGCCGGTCATGCCGAGGGTGTCTCGCAAAACCCAGAGCAGCGGCATATTCGGCGGAACATCTACGGATTGTTCCTTGCCATTGATGTTGAGTTGGATCGCCATGAACGCATCCTCCGACGAAGAAGTGCAGAGTCAGAGCCGGCGTATTAAACCGTATTGAATCGGGTACCGTCGCCGGCAATTGCTGGGGTTATCTTACTGCAAATCCGATCATTGCGGCGCCGGATTGTAGGGCGGCGTGCGGGTCCGCAAAACCACACTCTTCCCGGAGTGGGTCGGTGTTGCCGGCATGAGCTTTTTGCGGTTCGGTCCGTTGTCAGAAAAAGCGCCGGCTAAAGAGGCTGCGGAAAAACTCGGAATTGTCATCCCGTTCACGGAGAACGTTCTCGGTGAACCGAAGGGCGGGTTTGCCCGAGGGATCCGCTTTTTCCTTTCCGCAGCTTGTGAATCCGGCCCCGCGGTTTTACTTCCCGCTCTTTTTATGATCGAGCTTCAGCGTCAGCACAAATTCCTTGCGCGTGTCGAAATTCGAGACCGAGCGAGTCGCGGAAGTCATTCCCTCCTTCTCGGCGTGAATTTCATAATCCACGTTCAGGTCCAGCCCGCTGAAGCGGAAGGTGCCATCGCTGTCCGACAGGTGTGTCGTGATGTCCTGGGTGTGCGAATTTTTCAGGTAAACCACGGCGGTGGCTACCGTTGTTTCGTCCTTGTCGATTACCGTTCCCCGAACGGTCCGCAGCTCCGATTCCTTCTTGGGTTTTTCCTGCGCGAATAATACGCTGGCGGCAGCCAGGGTAATAAGAGCGGCGATCGCAACAGCCCTGCGCGACTTCATGATTTTCCTCCGGTCCAATTCTTCGTCAGGGTCTCCGTCGGTTCTCGGACGGCTGGCTCTCAGCGAAGTGCCCTGCACGGGCTCCATCAAGGCTCCATGCGGAAAGTCAGGTCCGCCCGATTGCCTTGCGTGGCGTCAATCTTGCGCATTTGCGTTTTGAAGCCGCGCGCGTCGATCGTCAGTTCGTAATGCGCATTTTGCGGCACGCGAATGGCCAGCTCGCCCTGATGATCCGAGGTGGCTTCCCACCGGAATTTCTTGTCGTTCTCTCGGCGGACGCGGACCCGCGCGCCAAACAGGCCGAATCCCTTCTCATTAAACACATTCGCGAAAACAATGAAATCGTGGGCATGCGAACCGCTGGAACTTTGCGCGCCGCTCGCCGGCATAGGAACAAAGATGGCGAGTGTCACCGGCAGCAGAATGAACAAAGCAGCGGCTACGCGCACAAGAATAAGATGGCTAAAAGGAGAGAGGGGATGCCGGACGAGATGAAAGACGGGGTCAAACCTCTTCTTCTTCGTCTTCTTCCTCGTCATCATCCGCTAAATCGTCCCCATCCTCGGACTCTTCCTCTTCTTCGTCGTCATCATCGTCGGAAATGGCGTTAACTTTGACGGGGTGGATCTGCACGACTTCCATTTCGGTTTCGCACTCGGGGCAGGCCAGAATTTCGCCTTCCTCGACTTCGTCTTCATCAACGTCAATCTCAGTGGCGCATTCAGGACAACGGACCACGGCGAAAACCTCCTCGCGGAATAGGACGCACCTGCTGCTGAAGTATTATATAACCCGAAGCGGCCCGGGAGGGAAGCAGCCAAAATCGAGATGACCCCCAGAAGAGAATACCCCGAACAGCCGATGGTAGGTGTCGGAGGCGTGGTGGTGGACGGCGACCGCACGCTGCTCATTCGCCGCGGCAGCGCTCCTCTGAAGGGAGAGTGGTCCATCCCCGGTGGACTGCTCGAGGTGGGCGAAACGCTTGCCGAAGGCGTGGTACGTGAGCTGGCTGAGGAAACCGGCCTCGAAGTCGGCGTCCTTGAACTGATCGAAGTCTTCGAGCGAATTTTTCCCGCGCCGCCCAACGCCGACGGCACACCGGCGGACCGCTCACGCCCGCAGTATCACTTCGTGATTCTGGATTATCTGTGCGAAATTCGCGGCGGAACGCTTTCCGCGGCAAGCGATGCGCTGGAATTTGCCTGGGCGCGCGAAGAGGAGTTGGCAAACTTTGGCGTTACGGCGGCTGTTCACCGGGTCCTGAAGCGGGCGTTCTCCCGCACCCGGGAGCGCCTGGCGAATCGAAAAGGATAATTCCTGCCGGGCGTCAAAAGGGTATAAAATTGATTTCCAAATGCTCTCCGCCAGGCGTCAATTCGGCAGTTTGGTCCTGCGCTGCGGGCTTATGCTTGGCCTTTCGCTGGCGGTCTCGATTTTGCCAGCCCATGCGCAAAAGGGCGGCGGCGGTTCGACCGGCGGTTCGACCGGCGGCGGAGGTTCCCACGGCGCGCCCGTGGGATCGGTCCCGTCCCGACCCTATCCGCCTCCAATACAGCCGGGGGTCTATCCGTATCCGAATCCAACCATGGAACCGGGAGAGGTCATCCCGATGCAGCCCCTGAATCAGAAGCCAGTCGTCGTTCTCGATGAGGCGTGCCTTCCCTGGGAAGTTCCCGACACGCACGGCGGCACGGTAAGCGCGATGCGTCTGGCCGTTCCCGCCAGCGCACGAAGCCATTACGACAAGGCCTGCTCCGCGCTCAAGAAGAACAAGCTGGATGAGGCCGAGCAGCAATCCCAGCAGGCCATTGAAAAGTACGCGAATTATTCCGCTGCCTGGGTGATGCTCGGACAGGTCTTCCAGCAGGAAGAGAAATTCGACGAAGCTCACGACGCGTGCGCCAAGCCCATTCACGCCGATCCAACGTACTTGCCGCCTTACCTTTGTCTCGCCGGGCTATTGGAGCTGGAAAAGAAATGGCCTGAACTTCTGCAGTGGTCGGACAGCTTTCAGGGCCTGAACCTCACGGGCGACATGTACTCGAATTATTTCCGCGCGCTGGCGCAATATCATTTGCAAAACTTGGCGGAAGCGCAGAGAAGCATCTCGAAGGCGATTGACATCGATACCCAGCACCACCAACCCGGCCTCATTTTCCTGCTGGCGCAAATTTACGGGCAGCAGGGCGATGTGGTGGATGCCACCTTCCAGATCCAACGATTCGTGAAATACGCCACCACCAAGCAGGAGAAGGACAACGCCAAGGAATACCTGTCGCAGTTGGAATCGCAGCAAAAGTCCAAAGCCACCGACCAGTAAACGCCGAATCGGTGTCAGGAATTCCTGGACTCTCGGTTCCAGCCGTAGCGCCCCAGTAACAAAACAAACTTGCAGTGGAACAACACCGTGGATCTTAACTCGCCGTTTTCCAGGTGCGCGCGAACCAGTTCCTGATTCTCGCGATCGCCCACCGGGATCACGACGCGTCCGCCGTGGCGCAACTGACGCGCGAAGATCTCCGGAATGGCCGGAGCGCCCGCGGTGACCAGAATCGCGTCATACGGCGCGGCGTCGGAAAATCCCGCGGAGCCGTCGCCGTTGTGAACATGCACGTTGGTGTAGTCCAGATTTGTCAATCGTGCCTGCGCGGCCAGCGCCAGCGAGGTGTGGCTTTCCACCGTCAACACCTGGCTCACCAGCCGCGAGAGCACCGCGGCCTGGTAGCCCGAGCCCGTTCCGATTTCCAGCACGCGTTCGGAGCCCGTGAGATCCAGCGCCTCGGTCATGGCCGCGACCATGTACGGCTGCGAGATGGTTTGTCCTTCGCCGATCGGCAAAGGCTTGTCGGCATACGCTTCGCTTCGGAATTGCGGGGGCACAAATTCGTGGCGCGGCACGGCGATCATCGCTTCCAGAACGCGCGCCGAGGAAATTCCGCGTTTGCGAATTTGCGTTTCGACCATCAGGCAGCGATCGGCGCCCAGTGAATCGAAGAAGAGGCTGGTATTACGCATGCCCTATTATAGACTTCCGCGAGGCCACACCACCACTCAGTAGGACAGGCTTCAGCCTGTCTGGTTTTGTCCAGCGTCCTGCGCAAATCTAAACCTGACAGGCTGAAGCCTGTCCTACTGGCGAGCATTGCCAGATCCACACAACCAGGCGCGCGCACTACTGAAAATTCCCGCGTACCTGATACACTACGCCAGACTTCTCGTGGAGGATGGCCGTGCCGAAGCGAATCGAATGCAATCGCGTGCAAAAATCCGCCCGGCGCGCGCCGGCGATTGTGGCGCAGGGCATCTCGTTGCTGATCCTCGCGCTTTTCGCCGCGCAGAACGCGCGGGCGCAAAAGATCACCATGGAGTTCGATCAGACCATCGACTTCAGCCGTTACAAAACCTTCGCCATCCGCGAGGGCCAATTGAACAGCCGCAATCCCGCGCTGAACAGCCCGCTGGTAAAAAAGCAGATCGAGTCGGATATCGTAAATGATTTGACTGCGAAGGGCCTGACGCAGGCGACCGATGGTCCGGCTGACCTCAACGTGCGCTATACATTCGGCTCCGCGCGCAAGAACGAGGTGGAAGCCTACCCCGCCGGTTGGTACGGATTCGGCACCCGCTACGTGCGCGTCCCGTATGCGGAGGGCACGCTGGTCATCGATCTGCGCGATCCGACCACCCGCTCTCTTGTCTGGCGCGCCATCGCCGCCGAGGAAAAGAACGACGCCACCAAGATCGAGGGTAAGATCAACGACATGGTGAAAAAATCCATCGACAAATATCCGCCTAAGAAAAAATAACTCGGAGCTTTGCATTGGCCGAGCCCGCTCGTTTGTGCACGCAGGCAGCTCTTTGCTTTATCAGCGTGCAGCTGGAACGCCGCCGGAAAATGACGCCTTCAGCTTTCGCCGACAATTTGGATTAGAATAGCGGCAAGGGTTTTCCTGGCCCTCGCAGCGGCGAAGCGTCCGCTGCAGGGAGGCAGTCATGAAGCGCCTCATCCTGAATCGTTTTAAACTCTGTAGGCCCAGCCCAGCCGTTGTGAAAATGCTCGCCGCGATTCTTTTCTTGACCGGTGGAACTGCCCGCGTTGCTTTCGCACAGCACTCCGGCGGGCACGCCGGCGCCCAGGGTCGTGTGGGTTCGCCGCCGGCGGCGCATCCCGTTGCGCCGCATCCGGTAGCTCCGTATCGCGCGCCGGTAACTTTGCCGGGCCCTCGCAGCTTCATCGTCAGGCCCTATGGGATCGGGTCGCCGGCGCCCGGTTTTCGCACCGGTTATCCGTTTCGTCCCATTCGGCCGCGGCGCCCGATTATCCCCATAATTCCGATCCGGATTTTTTCGCCCTTTGGATTCGGATGGTTTGGATCTCCGTTCTTTGGTTTTGGATATGGGTGGGGAATCCAGCCTGGTTTTTGGCCGAATTGCGGGACGTTCCTGGATTCTGGATGCAACGCCCTGCCCGCGTATGAAAATACGCTGGGATATGACCGGATATCACCGCCGCCTCTATATTCAGAGCCGCAGTTTGAAATTCAAAATCCGCCGATTACTTACTACGCGGGAGAAAATTCCCAGTTCGTGGAATTGTTCCTGAAGGATGGCACGGTCTACAGTGTCACCGACTACTGGCTGGTCAACGGGGAATTACATTTCAAGACTGTGACCGACCATGGCACGAAAGTGGTTGAGCAAACGATCGATTTCAGCCAGCTCGATTTGCAGCGGACCATCGACGTGAACACCGAGCGAGGTTTCCGCGTCGTCCTGCGCAACGAGCCGCTCGAGCAGTACCTGATCGACCATCCGCCGTCCACAACGCCGGAACAGCCGCCGCAGCCGTGATTCGTGAATCGTGATTTGTGATTCGTGAAATGCGAACTCTGGCAGGCTTCTGGATTTGGTCTTCACGAATCACGAATTACAAATCACAACGTTGCGCCGAAGCGCAAACTCAGCACAGCTCAACTAGATGAGGTGGCGAGGGACTTCAGCTGCGCTGTTCGAGCGACTTGTACGGCCGTAAATCGTAGCCCGTGTACACTTGCCGCGGGCGCGCGATTTTTTGTTCGGGATCGAGCAGCATTTCTTCCCACTGCGCGATCCAGCCGCTGGTGCGCGGAATGGCGAACAGCACGGGGAACATGGTGACCGGGAAGCCCATGGACTGGTAAATCAGTCCGGTATAAAAATCTACGTTGGGATAGAGTTTGCGCGTAACAAAATAATCATCCTCGAGGGCGATGCGTTCGCATTCGAGGGCGATATTCAGCAGCGGGTTGCGGCCCATGATCTCGAACACGCCGTCGGCCACGTGCTTGATGATGCGCGCGCGCGGGTCGTAATTCTTGTAGACGCGGTGGCCGAAGCCCATCAGCTTGGTTTCGCCGGCCTTCACGCGCTTGATGAATGCCGGCACGTTGGCCAGCGAACCGATCTCCAGCAGCATGCGCAACACTTCTTCGTTCGCGCCGCCGTGCAGCGGGCCGTACAGCGCCGCGGTCGCCGCGGCGGTCGCAGAAAACGGGTCAACATGCGAGCTGCCCACGCAGCGCATCGCGTTCGCCGAGCAGTTCTGCTCGTGATCCGCGTGCAGGATGAACAGAATGTCCAGCGCGCGCTCCAGAGTGGGATTCGGCCGGTACTTCAACTCGGACGTCTTGAACAGCATGTTCAGAAAATTGCCGCAATAGCTGAGTTCGTTATCCGGATACGCAAAGGGCATGCCCAGGCTGTGGCGGTAGGAAAACGCCGCAAGCGTCGGCATCTTGCCGATCAGGCGGTAGGTCTGCTTCTTGCGCGACTCGGTGTTGAAGATATTTTTCGCTTCAGGATAAAAAGTGGAAAGGGCCGCGATCGCCGAAATCATCATGCCCATGGGATGGGCGTCGTAATGAAAGCCGTCCAGAAATTTCTTCACCGACTCGTGAATGAACGTGTGGTGCGTGATGTTATAAGTCCAATCCTCAAGCTGGGAGCGCGTCGGCAGCTCGCCATGCAGGATCAGATACGCGGTCTCCAGATATGTGCTCTTCTCCGCCAGTTCCTCGATCGAATAGCCGCGATAGCGCAGGATGCCTTTATCGCCGTCGATGAACGTAATCTTGCTCTGGCACAGGGCCGTATTGTTGAAGGCCGGGTCGTAGCTCATCATCCCGAACTCGTCGGACTTCACCTTGATCTGGCGAAGATCGGTGGCGTGGATGGTGTCGTGCTTGATCGGCACCTCGTAGGTTTTTCCGGTGCGATTGTCGGTAATGGATAACGTGTCCCGGCTCATGCGGGTGGCCCCTTCGTCTGCAACCTGCGTTTCAGGTTTGGTTGGATTCATGACGGTTTCCGCTCTTAGCAAGCGGCACAGAGGAATCTACACCAAGTTGGCATTTTGCGGGAGTACTATCCCGCCGATTTCAGCCAACCGGGGCCGCAGGTGGTCCGAACCGACCTGCGTCGATTTCAATGCCTTTGCATCTAAAGCAATATAATTAGTTACAACAGCGCCGGCATCCGGAAAGGCCACAGGCACGGACCACGACCATGATTCAAACCATACGCTCCGAAGATCGCTACCATGCTGAAACCGATTGGCTTAACACCAGGTGGCATTTCTCATTCGACCACTACCACGATCCCAATAACATGGGCTTCGGGCCCCTGCGCGTTTTCAACGACGATACCGTAGCGCCCGCCGGTGGATTCCCGACGCATGGCCACCGGGAAATGGAAATCATCACCTACGTGATCGACGGCGCTCTCGAACACAAAGACAATATGGGGAATACCGGCGTGCTCCGCCCCGGCGAAATCCAGCGCATGAGCGCGGGAACCGGCGTGCGCCACTCCGAGTTCAACCATTCGGAAACGGACCCGGTTCACCTGATTCAACTCTGGATCCTGCCCGCGGTCCAGCGCCTGCAGCCATCCTGGGAGCAGAAAAGTTTCTCCCTGTCCGACCGCGCTGGGAAACTGCTGCCGATCGCGGTGCCTGCCGGCTCCAACGGGCACTCGAACAACTCGACCGTCCAAATCCATCAGGACGCTACGATCTTCACCTCGCTCCTCGCGCCCGGACAATCCGTTACGCACAGGCTGGCTCCCGGGCGGCGGGCCTACGTGTTCGTGATTCACGGGAATCTGCAGCTCAACGGATCGAAGCTCGCCCCGGGAGACCAGGCCCGGGTTTCCGGCGAGAGGGAGTTGAACTTCCTGGCATTACCGGGCCCGGCCGCTGGGCCGGCGGATTTTCTTCTTCTTGATTTGCCTTAGGATGGGACGCCAGGCTTCGTCGGGCATGCAGTTTTCAGGGCCGCGCCAAAGTGTACTTTTCCGGCAAACCTCGCCGATGTTTATCATCCCCGTTGGATTGAACACAGGACCCAGCGGCCGGCCTCGCAACCCATAGATTTTTGATAAAATTCGGGATAGGTTTTTTGAGCCGAAGTGTGGCAATTTTCGTTCCCCAAGGGCCCAAATGTCCCCGATCCCGGGAGTGGTAAACCGATCTGAGAAAAGTGAGGGACATCGACGGTCTCAGGGCGCCGGCTCGCCCTACTGGCTTTCGCCCGAACAGGAACCGGAATGGGATGCCTTCGTCCTGAGTCACCCGCAGGGATCTCTTTACCACACCACGGAATGGAAGCGGGTGATGGAGCAGGCGTTTCCGCACATTCGGGGACGTATCTTTGTCCTGCGGATGGAAGATTCGGGAGCGATTCAAGCTGGGTTGCCGGTCTACCGGGTGAATAGCTGGCTGCTCGGCAGCCGCTTGGTAAGTATCCCATTTGCAACGGTCTGTGACCCGCTTGTGGGGGGCCCAGCGGAGTGGTACTCGCTGGCGGCGGAACTGGAAAATGAGCGCAGCACAACCCGCAGCAAGAAATTTGTGCTGCGTGCAGCGCTGACCGCTGGCCAAGTGCCGCCGCCGTTTGTCGGCTCCTCACAGTTCAAGCACCACGGTCTGCAGTTGGACCCCGATTTTGACGCCCTGTGCCGCCGCTTTGACAAGCAGTCGGTCCGGCAAAAGGCGGAAAAAGCGCGCAAGGCGGGCGTGGCGGTCGAGGAGCACAGCGACGCGGCGGGCATGGCGGTCAGCAACGAACTGCTGGCCAGCACCCGGCGAAGGCTGAGTCTTCCTCCCATGCCGGCGCGCTTTTTTGAATCCATCCAAAGAAATCTGCGCCCTGAGCACTTGCGCATTTTTCTGGCGTACCAGAAGTCGCAGCCGATCGCCTGCCACATCATCCTGATCTTCAAGGACCTGTGGATCTCCGAGTATTCCGGTAACGCCGACGGCGCCATCTCTGGCGTGAACCAGCTGCTGTATCTCGAAACCATTCGGCAGGCCTGCGCCGCGGGCGCACAAAAATTCAGTTTCGGACGCACTTCGATTCGCAATGAGGGATTGCTTTCCTATAAACGCCGCTGGGGCACGATCGAGGAGAACCTCACCGACTATACTCTGCTTCCCAACGGCAGGCAGGAACCGCAGGCGGCTGACAACGGCTCACCGTCGGAGGATTCCGGTCTCTACGCGCTGTGCCAGCGGGTCATCGCCAAGGCGCCGATGCCTGTCTGCAAAATGATCGGAAATTTTTGTTATCGCCATCTTGGTTAATCCATGCCGCCTCCGATGGAACATTTTCATATTTTCTTCGGCCTTCATACCGGCGCGATCCGCTAGCATTATTCTTCCGTATGCAGTTTGCCGCCCGCGACGGCCGGTTAAGGGCGAAGGATTGAGGCAATTCCGAGCGTGAAGCCCTATTTCAGCGTCTTGATTCCGACCTATAACCGGGAGCAGCACGTTCGCGAGGCGGTCGAGTCCCTTCTCGCGCAAACGTGGGACGCGTTTGAAGTGTTTGTGATTGATGACGGGTCGACCGACGGCACGCAGGAAGTCCTGGCGAAATTCGGGTCGCGCATTCATGTGCTGCGGCAAGCGAATCAGGGCCCCGAGGTGGCTCGCAATACGGCCGCGGCTCAGGCTCGCGGCGACTACCTGGTTTTCCTGGACAGCGACGACCTGCTGTTGCCCAACGCCCTGGAAACCTACGCCGGCATCGTCAACTCCTGCGATTGGCCCCCTCTGATTATTGGCTCCATGTCGGACTTTGCCGACGGGACTTCGCCCGTGCTGTCCCAGCAAAACGGCACGGAAGTCAAAGCGGTGAAGTACGCGGATTTTTTCTCCAAGGACATTCCCATCGCCCTTTCCAACAGCCGCATCGTGATTCGCCGCTCGCTGTTCGAGGAAATTGGCGGATTGCGAAAAACTTCTCCGGCCACTTTTCATCTGGACGATTACAGCCTGATGTTGAAGGTCGGCACTCGCGGCCCGTGCGTGGTCCTGCTGCAGCCGCAAACGGTCGCCTACCGCACCCATGAGACCAACAGCATTCGCGATCCCCGCGCTATGATCGACGGCATCGTCTCGCTCATTCGTTCCGAAAAAAAAGGCGAGTATCCCGGAGGCAATGAGCGCCGCGCGGACCGCTACGCCTGCATCGGAGGTATCGCGCAATTCTGGGTCTGGAAATCGCTGCAGGCCAGGAGCCCCGGCCAGGCGCTGCGCATGTCCGCGGAAGGCGCGCCGATGATCGCCGCGGCGGTCTCCCGGAAAATCCGTCTGGCATTCCGAAAGAAAACACCCCCGCTGGTGATCTCGAAGGAATCGTAGTTGCCCAAGTAGCACAGCAACTCTTCGCTGTGCGGTTTTGTGGAACCAACTCGGCATCGCACAAACTATTCAGCGCCGCTTTGAAACGCGGTAGGCTAGGGTTTCGTCAAGCATCCAGATGCGCGAGCTTCCTCCGCGATCGGAGCGCGATCCATGAAAGAAACCAAGTCTCGCCCAACGAATATTTCCCGAAGGGCATTTGTAAAAACCACCGCCGCCGGCCTAGGAGCGACAACCCTCGCGGGCGCCGCAGCCCTGCCAGCCGCGGCCGCCCAGGCCAGTCCGCAAATTCCCAAACACTGGGATCACGAAGCCGACATCGTAATCATCGGCGCCGGAGCGACCGGCCTCCCGGCGGCCATCGAAGCGATTGAAAACGGCGCGTCGGTGATCGTTGTCGACGTCAACACGGACGTCGGCGGGCACGCCATCGTCAGCGGCGGAAACATCGCGCTCGGCGGCGGAACTTCGCGCCAGGAAAAGTACGGCATCAAGGACTCGCCGGACCTGCTCTTCGCGGATTTGACGGACTGGTCCATCGTTGAGCCCAACGGCTTTCCCGATTACCGATATAACGACAAGGAAATCATCCGCGCCTTCGCCGACAACAGCGCGGCTACCTGCGAATTCTTGATGAAGCACGGCGTGGTCTTCGTCGAAAAATCACCGGACAACGGCGGCGCGCACGCCACCGGGAATTCCGCTCCGCGCGAAAATCACGCCGCGCCCATGCAGTGGCCGCAAATGCAGACCGGCGTGCCAGTCGCTCCCGACAAACAGGCAACGCAATCCGCCGGCATCGGTTTCGTCCGTCCCATGGAAGCCGCGGCACGCAAGCTCGGCGCGCAAATTCTGCTGGAGCACCGCATGACCGGCATCGTGCGCGAATCTCAAAATTCCGGACGCGTACTCGGAATCACCGCGACGACGAAAGGGAAGGCGCTCAACATTCGCGCGCGCAAAGGCGTGATCATCGGCACCGGCGGGCACAGCAGCAATGTCAACTTCCGGCGGATTTTCGATCCGCGCCTCACGGAAGAGTATCAGACCATGGGCGAAGCCTATTCCACGCGCGATGCCAGCGGCGAACTCGCAGCCATGGCTCTCGGCGCGTCGCTCTGGGGCGCCTACAATCAAACTGGAGAATTCGGCGAAGCCCTCTCCAAAGCGGGAAGAATCGGCAGCCGCGAGGGCTATTCCAATCTCGGGTGGATGCCCGCCAGCCCCGTTTTCTCCCGCGCCGGCGCCACCGGCCTGCTGGTGCGCGACTGGCAGGACGTGATCCTCGTGAATCAGGCTGGGCTGCGATTTTACGATGAGACCAAGGGACAATATCCCACCGCCAACAACTACGGCGCGATCAAACCCTACATTCCGGACAGTTATCTGAACGCGGCCAACATTAAATGGGATCCGCCGAATTTTCTGAACGCGGCCCTGGCCGGAACCGGCGAGGCGGTCAACGGCGGTGGGCCGATCTGGGCGATCTTCGATGCGGACGCCGTGAAACGCGAGGGCTGGAACACCGCGCCGCCCGATGTGGACGTCGCCGGCGCACTTTTCTTTTCCGGGAACTCGATCGCGGAGCTCGCCCGCAACATCGTGAACAAATACCAGCGCAAGCCGATGCCGCCCGAAGCGCTGCAGGATTCGGTTATGAAATACAACTCGTACGTGGACGCGGGAAAAGATGCGGATTTCGGCAAGCCGTCGCCGAAATACAAAATTCAGACGCCGCCGTTTTACGCCGCCTGGTCGACGCCCGTGGTGCATGACTCGCGCGCCGGCCTGCGGATCACCGCGAAGTGCGAGGTAGTGGACCTGAACGGCAACATCATCCCGGGGCTGTACTGCGGCGGCGAATCCGCGGGCGGATTCAGCCTGCATGGGATCGCGCGTTGTGCGGTGCAGGGACGCATCGCCGCCCGGGAAGCAGCAAAGTTGCCGCCGAACCCGCCGGTCAAGAGCTGAGCGAGCGAGAATTCAGAAGCAATTCGAGTGGCACAGACTTCAGTCTGTGGGGTTGCGTTCGCGAACTCGGGCAGCGCGCGCCAGCCAACATCAATTGGAAATCCGCAGGCTGAAGCCTGTGACACTCGAGCCTCACGTCTCCAGTTTGTAGCGCGTGGCCGCCAGAACGTACAGCCTCTGCCACAGAGTGCGGTTCACAGTCACGACGATTAACGACATCACAATCGTCGCTGCCAACAGGACCGGCAAATTCCCGGCATTCGTGGCGCGGCTGATGGCTGCTCCGAGGCCGCGAACCGAAAGCGTTTTCCCCTGAAAATTAAAATATTCGGCGACGATGCTGGCGTTCCATGCCCCTCCGGAGGCCGTCAGCATGCCGGTCACGAGGTACGGAAAAATCGCCGGCAGGATCAATCGCCGCCATCGCTCCCAGCGATGGAATCGAAAAACGCTGGAGGCTTCCTTCAGGTCGGTGGGAATGGCCATGGCTCCGGCGATCACGTTGAAGAGGATGTACCACTGGGTGCCGAGCAGCATCAAGGCCATGGCGGCCAGGCCCATGCCGCCTCCAGCGCGAATCAGCAGCAGAAGCAGCACAGGAAAAAGCGCCGTTGCCGGAACGGACGCGGCAATCTGCACCAGGGGCTGCGCGATTCTGGCGACGCGCGGCGTAGTTCCAATCCATACGCCCACCGGCACGGCCCACAGCGCGCCGAGCATCAGCGAAGCATTCACACGGAGGAATGTGAGCGCGGCGTCGCGCGTCAGAAAGAGCAACTCCCGCCCGCCAAGATGCGCGATGCTCGCCAGCGCGCGATAGGCAAGCCACGCCAGCGCGGCCAGAGCCGCAATTCCCAATGCGCGGCCCGCCAGTTTTTTAAGCTTGTTCTCCGGTTCCGGGGTACCTTCGCGCGCCGCAATTTTCTTTTCCGCGAACGCTTGAGTAATGCGCTCCTCCAGCGGATTGATCGCCACGCGGTAAAAGGCTGCCAGGACTCCGGAGCGGCGCAGAATCTTCAGTACGAACGATTGTGGTACCGCGCCTTCCACGCTTTCAAACTTGAATTTGTCCGACCAGGCGATCGCCGGCCGCCACACCAGCTGATCGAGCAGGACGATCACCGCGATCATCGCCGCGAGTCCCCACAGGATCGAACGGGTGTCTCCGGCGCCGGCGGCCACTTGCAAATAGGAGCCCAGGCCCGGCAGCCGGAAATCGCGCTCGCCCAGAACGAACATCTCGCAAGCCATCAGGAAAAACCAGCCGCCGGCGACGGACATCATCGAATTCCACACCAGGCCGATCGCGCCGAACGGCACCTCCAGTTCAGTGAATCTTTGCCACGGGCTGAAGCGGTAGAGCCGCGCGGCCTCGTCCAACTCGCGCGGAATTCCCTTCAGCGACGCGTAGAAGCTGAAGGCGATGTTCCAGGCCTGCCCGGTAAAAATCAGCAAAATCGAGCCGAGTTCGATGCCCAGTTGCCGCCCCGGAAACAGCGCGACCATCGCCAGCATCACGCCAGGAAGAAAGCTCAACACGGGAATCGATTGCAGAATGTCCAGCAGCGGCAGCATGACTTTCGCGGCGCGCTCCGATTTGGCCGCCGCAAATCCGTAGGCCAGCGCAAACAGCAGCGACAGTATGTAGGCCACGGCGATGCGCACCAGCGAATACGCCGCGTACAAAGGCAGCGCGCGCGGGCTTGATGAAATATTGGCTACCGGAGTGAAGGGCGCGAACCAGATGCGCCCGGATGCAAACAACGCGTACAGAATCGCCAGCAATCCCACGAACACGGAGATATCCGCCAGCCAGGAACTTTGCCAGCGGATGCGCTCGGTAATCCCGCGCAGAATGGAGGGATAGTGCAGGAACGGTTCCGGTTTCATCGGCGCCGCCGCGGATGAGGGATCACGGCAGCGTCCGGCTCAACCGTCCGGTCTCGGCGTCATAATCGAAGAGTTCCGCGTAGCGGCCCCAATGAACGGCGGTATCCAGCTGGCGGCGCACTTCGTCATCGCTGAAGTGCTCATCCAGCAGATCGTGGAAGAAATCCAGAAGCATGGTGCCGTCGGCCTTGGCCTGCAGGGCGGAATTAATTTGTTGCAGCAGTGGAACGTGTGCCAGCGCCGCGTCGCGAAATATTGTTTTGCGCTGTTGAATGTCGGCGGCGGCAAACGCGCGACCCAGTTCGGTGACTTCCGCGTCACCCTTCTCGACGGTGGCGAATCCCAGCAGGACGCAGGCGTCCACGATGGGCAGCAAGTCATCCGACTCCAGCAGAAGCTGATGCGAGATGCGATGCAAATCCTCGCGCCCGCCGTGGTCCACCAGAATTTCGAGCAATCCGGCGACGCCGCCGGCGCGCACGTGCGGCAGCATCAGATAGCGCGGCAGGACCGCGGCGACGGCAGGCTGCGGAGAGGCCGTCTTCACGTCCGCGGGCATCTCATGCTGCACATCCGGCTGCGTCAGCACGCGATAGATATGATCGACGAGCGACTCGAATGGTTCGGACTTCCGGCTGCGCGGCTGTGCCAGCGTGATTTCAAAATCCTCGCGAATGCGCGCCGGGTTGCTGGCCAGGACGATCACCCGGTCGGCCAGCACCACCGCCTCTTCGATGTTGTGCGTCACGATAAAAATCGCCCGCGTGGGAATTTTTTTGTCGTCCCACAGTTCCAGCAGTTCGCCCCGCAGCGTCTCTGCCGTCAGCACGTCCAGCGCGGAAAACGGCTCGTCCATGAACAGCACTTCCGGCTCGATGACCAGCGCCCGCGCGAATCCCACGCGCTGCTTCATCCCGCCGGAAAGTTCCTTGGGATAGGCGTTCTCAAAGCCGTCGAGGCCCACCGCGTCCAAAATGCGCACTGCGCGCTGGCGGCGTTCGCCGGGCGCCACGCCGCGCGCTTCGAGCGGAGCCTCCACATTTTGCAGCACCGTCAGCCAGGGAAACAGCGCGAAACTCTGAAACACGATGCCCACGTTGGGCGGCTCGTCGGAGAGTGGGCGCCCATGCCAGAACACTTCGCCTGCCGACGGCCGCGACAGCCCGGTGAGCATCCGCAGCAGCGTGGACTTTCCGCAGCCTGACGGGCCGAGCAGCGCCAGAATCTTGCCCGGCATGATTTTGATGCTGGTGGGGGAGATGACTTCAATGCGCGCGCCGTCCGGCTGCGCGTAAAATTTTTCCAGCGCGCGCCCTTCCAGAATCGGCTCGGTGTTTTCGCCGCCGTTCGGACTTGCCGCGTTTACAGGAACGTGATTGGTTTGTGACACAGCGGCATTATGAACGATTCAGCGGGTTAAAGTGGCACAGACTTCAGTCTGTGGGGTTTCGTGTTAGCAACCACGAAAGTCCATAGGCTGGACCAGTCCCAGGGCGCTCACGCCGTGTTGCGGTCTACCGCGGGATGGCGCACATCGCTGCCCGCCACCATGTAAATCACATCCTCCGCCACGTTGGTGGCGTGGTCGGCAATGCGCTCCAGGTTCTTCGCCACCAGGATCAGCTCAAACGCTGGAAACACCACCGACGAGTCGCCCATCATGTAGCTCAGCAGTTCGCGGAAAATCTGGTCGCGCAACTGGTCCACTTGGTCGTCGCGCGCCAGGACCGAGCGGGCCAGCTCGATATCGCGGCGCACCAGCGAATCCAGGCTGTCGCGCATCATTTTTTCCGCCAGTTCGCCCATGCGCGGCAAGTCCACATAAGGCTTCACGCGCGGGTGGCGCACGATGCGCGTCGCGGAATGGGCGATGTTCACCGCCTGGTCGCCGATGCGTTCCAGATCGTTGTTGATGCGCGCGATGGCCAGTACGAATCGCAGGTCGGCGGCCATCAGTTGTTGCAGGGCCAGCAATTGCACCACGCGGTCGTCGATTTCAATTTGCAGCTCGTTGATGGCGTTCTCTTCCTTCAGCACGATTCCCGCGAGCTTTTCGTCTGCATCGAGCACCGAATGCACCGCCTGGTGCACGGCGCGTTCCGCCAGGCTGCCCATCCACAGCAGCCGCTCCTTCAGCTCTTCCAGGTCGCGTTCGAAATGGCGTTCCATGCTTTACGTCCTCTCTCCTGCAAAGGCTACAACAACACGCCCGATATTTCACCGGGTCAAACATCATCGTCAGGCATCATCCGAAGCGGCCGGTAATGTACGCTTCGGTGCGGGGATCCGAAGGCGTGGTAAACATGTGCCCGGTCGGCGAGAATTCGATCAGGTCGCCGTTCAGCATGAAGGCCGTCGAATCGCTGACCCGCGCGGCCTGCTGCATGTTGTGGGTGACGATCACCAGCGTGCAGGTCGGCTTCAATTCGAATAACAACTCTTCGATTTTCGCGGTATTGACCGGGTCCAGCGCGGAGCACGGCTCGTCCAGCAGCAGCACCTCCGGGTCGACCGCCAGCGCCCGCGCGATGCACAACCGCTGCTGCTGGCCCCCGGAGAGCGCGTACGCCGACTTGTGCAGCTTGTCCTTCACTTCATCCCACAAAGCGGCGCGCCGCAGGCTTTTCTCCACTGCGTCGTCCAGGCGCCCTTTGTGCCCGTTGATCCGCAGGCCGTAGGCCACGTTTTCATAGATCGACTTGGGAAACGGATTCGGCTTCTGAAATACCATCCCCACCATGCGGCGCAGCTTGGTGACGTCCAGGGTCAGGATATTCACGCCGTCCAGGGCGATTTCGCCTTCCAAGCGCGTGTGCCGCAGCGTTTCATGCATGCGGTTCAGCGTGCGCAGCAGCGTGGACTTGCCGCAGCCCGACGGGCCGATCATGGCCGTCACTTTGTTGGTGGCCACGTCCATCGACACGTTATGCAGGGCGTGATTTTTTCCATAGTAGAAATTCAGCTTGGTGACTTTCATTCGCAGCGTGTTGGCGCCTGATGTGGTCATAGCCGGAGTGTGGGTCGTCGATTTCGCCGTGGAGGACGCCGCAGCCGCCCCCGAATTCGCCATGAGTGGGAAAGCAGAACTCATCGTCAGGTCCTCTCATACGCGGTTCCACGCGTCAGAAACGCGCGAACCAGAATATTGGTGATCAGCACTAACCCCAGCAGTACGAGCCCTGCCGCCCACGCCTGCCGGTGCCAATCCTCGTACGGACCTGTCGCGTAGGTGTATATCACAACCGGGAGCGAGGAGGTCGGCTGGTTCCAGCCGGGGCTCCAGTAACGGTTCCCGAAGGCGGTGAAGAGCAGCGGTGCCGTTTCTCCCGCCACACGAGCCAGGGCCAGCAGCACGCCGGTCAAGATGCCGCGTGAAGCGGCGGGCAGCACCACGGTGGCGATCATGCGCCACTTATTCGCGCCCAGCGCAAACGAGCCTTCGCGCAGCGCCCGCGGCACGTCCCGCAGAAAACTCTCCGTATTGCGCAGCACCGTGGGAATCACCATGATCGCCAGCGCAATGCCGCCTGCCAGCGTCGAGAAGTGATGCATCGGCATCACCACCAGGGCGTAGGCGAAAATGCCCATGACAATCGACGGCACGCCGTTCATCAGGTCCGCCGTGTAGCGCACCACAAACGGCATGGTGCGGCCGCCGAATTCCGCCAGGTACACGCCGCCCAGCAGGCCGATGGGCACGCCGAACAAGGCCGCCAGCAGCAACAGTTTCAAGCTGCCGACAATCGCGTTGGCCATGCCTCCGCCGGCCTCGCCGACGGGAGCCGGCAGGTGCATGAAGAAGCTCCACGACAAATCTTTTCCGCCGTTCCACACCAGGTAGCCCAAAATAAAAAACAATGCCGAAACCGTGAGCAGCGCGCACAGTCCGGTGAGCGACAGCATGAATACGTTGAGCGATTTTCGCCACACCAGCCGAATGCTCATGTGGGCAGGACCCCGCTTCCGCGCGCCGTGGTTACCAGAATCAGCAGGCGCGCGAGTCCATTCAGCACAAAAGTAAGCAGGAAGAGCACCAGGCCGAGCTCGATCAGCGCGCTCAGATACAAGTTTCCGGTGGCCTCGGAGAACTCATTGGCCAGAACCGACGCGATCGAGTATCCCGGAGAAAACAGCGAGGCGGCAACCTTGGGATTGTTTCCGATCACCATGGTTACGGCCATGGTTTCGCCGAGGGCGCGTGCCAGAGCGAGAAACACTGAGCCAAAAATTCCGATCCGCGCCGCCGGCACTACTACTTTCCAGGTCGATTCCCACTTGGTCGCGCCGAGAGCCAGCGCCGCTTCGCGCTGGTCGCGCGCCACCGCCAGAAGAACTTCGCGCGACACGGACAAGACGAACGGAACGATCATGATGGCCAGAACGATGCCCGCCGTCAAAAACCCGATCCCGTACGCCGGGCCCTGAAACAGAGGCAGAAATCCCAGCGTCTTTTTCAGCGCCGGTTGAATGGTGGTGCGCATCAGCGGCACCAGCAGGAACACGCCCAACAAGCCGTAAATCACGCTAGGAACGGCGGCCAGCAGATCGCTCACAAAGGTAAGAGAGGAAGAAAGTTTTGGAGGCGCCAGCTCGGCCAGAAAAATCGCCGCGCCCACTCCGAGAGGAACCGCGATGCATAGGGCCACGGCCGACGTGACCAATGTTCCATAAATAAACGGCAGCGCGCCGAAATCACCCGAAACCGGATCCCATACCTTGGTGATGAAGAAACTCCACCCGAACTTCGCGCGCGCCTCCGCCGAAAGAATCCACAACTGATACACCAAAAGAACCGCGATCAGCACCAGCACGGCCGCGGCAATCAGCGTTACCAGGTGCGCGATTTCGTCCGCGCCCAGCCACCGGCGCAGCGATGAGCGCGAAGGCGCAGCCAATTCGCCGGGTGTAGCCGCATTCGGTGTGGTGGCCATCTCGATGGTTTCGCTTTCTGGATCGAAAAAACCGCACGAACCAAAAAATCGTCACTTATTTGCGCCAAATTCACCGGCCCGCCGGTGAACGCCGAGGAATCGCTACGCGGTCCGCATCGGACCGCATAGCGACTCCCGTGCTGTCTTTTGCGCAAATTCCCCGTGCCAGTGCTCAGAGCAACGATTGCAGATGCGCTTCGATCAAATGCCGAGCCGTGAGGACCGCCGCAGTCTACTGGATCTGGGCGATCGCTTTCATTTCCTTGGCCACGACTTCCTTCGGCAGTTTGGCATACGCAAGGCCTTCGGCATACTGCTGTCCGTCGGTCAGCGCCCACTTCAGGAAGTCCTTTACCACATCCCGCTTGGTTGCATCGCTGAACTTTGAAGGAATCAGCAGCCAGGTGAAGCTGGCGATCGGATAGGCCGTCTTGCCTTCTGGATTGGTGATCGAAACACGGAAATCATCCGGCATGAACTTTACCGTCGCCGCTGCAGCCGCCGAAACACTGGCGAGGTCCGCTTTGACGAACGCGCCGGAGGAATTCTTCACTTTGCCGTATGGCATCTTGTTCTGAATGGCGTAAATCAGCTCGACGTAGCCGAGCGAGCCCGGCGTCTGCTGAATCAGGGCGGCAACACCCTCATTACCCTTACCGCCGAGCCCCACGGGCCAGTTCACGGACGTGCCCTTTCCCGCTTTTTTCTCCCACTCGGGGCTCACCTTGGAAAGGTAATCGGTCCAGATGTAGGTGGTGCCGCTGCCGTCCGAGCGGTGCACGAGGACGATATCGTCAGAGGGCAACTTCACGCCCGGGTTGGCCGAGGTGATCGTCGGATCATTCCATTTGGTCACTTTGCCCAGAAAAATTCCGGCCAGAGCTTCCGGAGTAAAATTCAAATCGCCCTGCACGCCGGGAACGTTGTAGCTGGGAACTGCGGCGCCCAGTACCGTGGGGAAGTGCAGGATCGGCACACTGGCTTGCTTGAGCTGCTCGTCGTTCATCGGACCGTCGGATGCTCCGAAGTCCACGGTCTTATCGAGCAATTGGCGGATTCCGCCGCCCGATCCAATCGATTGGTAGTTGATTTGAACGTTGGCGTGCGAGGTGTGATACAGATCGAACCACTTGGAATAGATTGGGTAGGGAAACGTCGCTCCGGCGGCGTTCAACAAAACGGGTCCTGCGGCGATGCTCAAGGTCGCAATCGTCAAAAGGATCGCGAGCAATGACAGCACTTTTAAATATCGCATTTGTTTTCTCCAGGAAGATCTTGGGGGATTCTGACGCTCAATTGTTACAGCCATGTTACAGAGGAATGATGCCGGCATAAAATCGACGCCACCCGGTAAGCCTCCCGTTCTCTGACAAATACGAAGGAAGGGGAGAAGGGCCGGCGCCAGGGGAGCGCCGGCCCGGGGTGGGGTTGCAACACGAAGGCCGCTGTTCTGTTCAAAGTTCTGCACCGAAATTGTGCAGTTCAAGAGCTTACTTCTTCTTTTCCGGATAGTTGGCTTCTTCGATCACCAGCCGCGTGCGCCCGTGGCGCACGTCCAGGCCGCGTACCCAGAAGATGATGTCTTCGGCAATGTTTGTGGCGTGATCCGCGATGCGTTCGAGGTACCGCGTAGCCAGCAGGAATTGCAGCTGAGGCGCAGCTTGCCCGGGCTCTTCGGTCATCCGGGCGAGTAAATGTTCGAAAATCTGGTCACGATAGCGGTCCACGACGTCATCCGCTTCCAGGACCTCTCCCGCCAGGACGACATTCCGGAAAATCAGAGCGCCCAGGCTGCGTCCCAGCATGGCGCGCACCGCTCCGGCCATCGGCTCCAGATCACGCGGCGTTTCTTTCACATTCATTCCCGCCAGCGAAATCACGCGTTCCGAGACATTGACGGCCAGGTCGCCAATGCGCTCCAGATCGTTGGCGATTTTCTGGGAAGCCACCACGCGGCGAATTTCCTCGTCATCCAAGAGGCCGGTGCGCAGCATGCGCACGGCGTGGTCATCGATCAGAATTTCCATTTCATTGACGCGCGGCTCGACCAGAAAAACCTTGCTGGAGAGTTCCGCGGCCGCTTCCAGGTTAGGACGCAGCAGCGCGTCCAGCGCGCACTCCACGCTGCTCTCGACCGTGCGGGCCATGGAGATCAGATAATTCGCCAAGACATCCTGGTAAATGGTTTGGATTTGGGAAACCGGGGTCGCCATTGGGTCACCTTCGAATTATTTCTGTGGCAGGGCGAGGATAAACGGATTTTGTGAACGGAAAATGAAACCGGGGTGAATATACGGCGAAGACGGCCGTGTTTCGACGTTTGGACGAAGTCCACTTTATGGCAACCGAAATGCACCTATATCTACCGGGACACCATTGGTGTACCCGATTGGCGACATGTCGGAAGCGGCCAATCTGCGGCACGATTTGTACAATCATGCGCCCTCAGGTGATTTCGTCCCGCCTGACGCGCGGAGGCCGTTGTGTACTCAGGCGCTTCCTTTGAGGATCCGCTTGGTGGCTCGGGTGAGCGGCGTCGCAGCCCGCGGCACAAAGCGTCTTCCCTGATCTACGTTGAAGTTGGCACGGGCACGGGCGGCATTGTCCTCGACCTCGGAACCGACGGCATGTCTTGCCATGTCGTGCAGGCGCTGAATGCGAAAATAAATTCGTCGCTTCCTGTACGTCTTCGCGGTTCCGGCCTCAAAGCGGAATTCGAAGGGGAACTGATTTGGCTGAGTGACACACGAAAAGATCTTGGACTGCGACTGAAGAATCCCTCCGCCGAATTTCAAACAGAAATTGAAAAATGGATGGTTCGGGAGTCGCAGCCCGCGGACGTTCAGGCGCTCGAAAAACAGCCCTGGTCACGCCCAATGCCGGCGGTTGCGGTCACTTCTCCGGGCGCCGATCCTTCTTTCTCCCACTCGCTTTCGGCGGCTCTCGCTCTGGCTCGCGCAATTGCCCCGGCTCCGGAGGCTCCTCGAACATCGAGCGTGGCACCCTCCGTGCAATCCGCGGCAGTTGCGCCCATAGAGGTCGCACCACCCGCAATTCAAACGAACCAAACGCAATCTAATCAATCGGTTAGCCCGGTTCTCATCGACGAGGACAAGGCCATCGCCGCCACCATTCAACAGCGGATTGCGCGGCCGATCGAACTTCGTGCGCCGGTGGCGCCGCCCCCCGTCGACCCTAAGCCTTTGATTGTGGCGAGCCCGGAGCCACCGCGACCACCAGCCGAAGTGAAGGTTTCACCAGCGAGTAAAACTCGCCGTGTCAAAGACAGCAAGCTGATTCCGAAATCCGAATTCGAGCTGTCATTGGCAAAAGTGATTGAGACCATCAAGGCAGGAAACTGGATTCCCCGGGCGATCCTTACAGCCTGGGATCTCGGAAATCGCCGGCAGCGGATGTTGCTGGCAGGTTCCGCAACGGTTTGCGCGGTGGCTTTGATTTTCGTTTTGATCGTAGGCATCGCCTCGATCGGCCAGTCTTCCGCTCAAACACCACAGCCTTCGGTTCCGGGCGCTGCGCGGACGCACCGGCACCGAAGCACGACGTTCGCAGATTTTGTGGACATTCTTCTCGGCCGCGAGCCGCCGCCGCACACCGGACTCTACGACGATCAGGTTTACATACAAGTGTGGGCATCCAAGCAGACCGGATTCTATTACTGCACGGATACTCCGTATTACAAAGACGTGCAACCGGGCGTTTTCATGTCTCAGGGAGAAGCCTTGCAGAGTGGCTACCGGCCGATCCTGGGGCAGTTCTGCGACTGATACCGGTGTCTCCAATCGGTGACAAAAAGCCGCCGCTCGGATCAGCTTGGACACCTCGGGGTGTCGTTGTCTTGCGGCGTCTTGCCAAATTGATCGCTGAGTTTGGTCCTACGAACTGGTGGGAATGCTGAAATGAAAGCGCGAGCCCTGCCCGACGGCGCTTTCCACCCAGATGCGGCCGCCATGAGCGTCGACAATATGGCGCGCGATGGCCAGCCCCAGTCCTGTGCCGCCCGCCTCGCGTGATCGCGCAGCGTCGACGCGATAAAATCTTTCGAAAATCCGCTCCAGGTCGGATTCCGGAATTCCGATTCCCGTATCGCTGACTGTAAATGTCACGTCGTGCCCGTTGGCGCGGGCCTGCACGTCAACCTGACCTCCCGACGGCGTGTATTGCACCGCGTTGTCGATCAGGTTCTGCAGAACTTCTCCCAATTGCGCGCCGTCTCCGCGAACTGCCGGAACGTCATCCGGCAAGTCGACGACAATCCGGAGGCCCCTGGCCTGGGCGTTCAGGCGAGCCGTTTCCACGCAGCCGTTCACCAGCGCGGCCACGCGGACCGGGCGAATTTCCAGTTCCAGGCGGCCGGCTTCAATGCGCGAGAGTTTCAGCAGATCGTCGGTGAGCCGCGCCAGACGCCGCGCGTGATCGCGGATAATCTCGACGAAGTGTTTGCGGTTGGCCTTGTCATCCAATGCGCCGTTCAACAGCGTTTCGGCGAAACCCTGGATGGCCGTCAGCGGAGTCTTGAATTCGTGGGAAACGTTGGCAACGAAATCGCGGCGCACGCGTTCCAGCCGGCGCAGCTCGGTAATGTCGTGCAGCACAAGCACCGCGCCGTTGGCTCCAGTGGATCGAACCGGCGCGGCCGTGACACTGAAATTCCTGCGGCGAACCGTGCCCACTTCGACTTCCCCGGTTAGTTCCTCCGCTCCGGAAAGCGCCTGGCGCACCAAAGCCACCAGATCGGCCTGCCGCAAGGCCTCGACCAGTGTCCGGCCCTGCGAAGTTCCGGCGGGCAATTCTAGGATCTGCTCGAATGCCTGGTTGCAGTAGAGGATGCGCTCCTCTCCGGTGACGACCGCGACGCCCTCGACCATGCTCCCAAGAATGGCCGAAGAGCGATTGCGTTCGTCCGTCAGCGTGCGAACGGTTTGCCCCAGCCCGGCGACCGTGCGGCCCAGTGCGTCGGAAAGATCGGCGATCTCGTCATGCCCATGGTCGCGTTCGAGAGGCGTAAAGTCGCCGGAGCCTGCGCGCTCGGCGAAATCTTTCATGCGGCGGATGCGCTCCGCGGCCGATCGCGCCGTGAGGGAAAACGCCACGCCTGCCGCCGCGATGAAGATCAGCAGGGCGATCCAGATTTTCGGCAGGGTTCCCGGAGACACCCATTGCACGGCGAGCAGAATAGCCATCACCAGCGCCAGACAAATTAAAACCGGCCGCCAGATCAGGCTCACACGCAAGGCAGGCTTACTCCTGTTTTTCCGATTGTCCTTCGTGCTCGAACATGTACCCCGCTCCGCGAACGGTTTTCAGGAACGCAGGGTGGTCGGCGTCAATTTCAACTTTTTCGCGCAGGCGGCGAATGTACACGTCCACGCTGCGCGGGGTGACGAAGCGCTCGGTGCCCCAGACGGCGTCCAGCAACTGATCGCGTGTAAACACGCGGTTGGGCCGCGTCGCGAGATAATACAGCAGTCGAAATTCCAGCGTGGAAAGCGTGACCGGCTTGCCGTCGCGCGTCACACGATAGGAAGAAGGATCGATGGACAGTCCGCGCGCTTCGATCACCCGCCGCGGTTCGTTGGTGGGTTCGGTGCGGCGCAGCAGGGCTTTCACGCGAGCGCCCAATTCACGCGGGCTGAAGGGCTTGGTCACATAATCGTCCGCGCCCATTTCGAGTCCCACCACGCGATCGGCTTCCTCGCCGCGCGCCGTCAGCATCAGGATGGGCAGGCGGTTCAGGGAGGTGTCGCGGCGAATTTCCTTGCAGATGTCCAGGCCGGAGAGCTTCGGCAGCATCAGGTCCAGCAGCAAAATGTCGGGCGGCGTCTTGCGGATCTGCGCAAGGCCGCTGGCGCCGTCGGTCGCGGCGGCCACCTGGAATCCCTCGCGCTCCAGGTTGTAGCGGACCAACTCCACGATGTCCCGGTCGTCTTCGATCAGCAAAACTCGCTTCATCACACGTATCCTGCGCGTCCTGCGCGACGAATTCTGACTCTATACCGAACGCACTATATTACATGGGAGTGTAGGAAGGCTATGTTACGGGCGGGTTAAAAGAAGGGACTTTATTAACGGGGCGTCACAATCGGCAAAGTTAAGCGCGCCGTAATGATCTGACGGTCCGTCAGCTTCTGTATGCGCTCAAATTCGCAGAAAGATCTTGCCCCGATAGAAAGGCCACAGCATCACAAATATCACCACGACAAAAAACATCGCGAAAGCCAGGGAAGCGTTTACGGCGCTGAAATGTGGGACGAAAAACCGCTCGTAGATCCAGCCGTGCAGGGTGGTGTCGCGGCCGCGGGTGTCGGTGAAATCGAAATCCGTGCTGACCTCGGACACCAGCGCCGCCAGCGCGTAGGCCAGGATCGCATTCATGCCGAAAACGAGAAACGGCGCGGCCCACGCGCGCCAGGCCCGCACATCCAGCAGCCAGTAGCACGCGGCCAGCGCCAGCATCGCCGCGCCGCCGGTGAACAGAACGAAAGAGCTGGTCCACAGATTTTTGTTGATCGGAAAATAGGGATGCAGCAGGCGGCCGGCAACGAGCAGAACGACTCCCGCAGCTGCCAGGCCCAGCACTTTGCTTTGCGCGCGGCGATCCGAACGCAGCCACTCGCCGGCCAGAATCCCAATCAGCAGCGAGGCGATTGCCGGAAGCGTGGAAAGAAAACCCTCGGGATCCCAGGTCTTGGATTCGGACCACAGATGCCCGTCCATGAGCGCGCGATCGATATAGGCGCCGAGATTGTCATCTTTGTTGAGATGCCCGGTGCCGTAGCCGGGCACCGGAACGAACGTCATCAGCGCCCAGTATCCGGCCAGCAGAATGACCGTAGTTGCGGCCATCACGCGAAGATTTGCGCGCGCCCGGACTTCGCCGTTGTCGGCGCGCTCACTCTGAAACGTAAATAAATACAGCAGGCCCGCGACCAGGTAGCACAGCGCAATGCGCTGCAACACGCCCATGATGCGGATGGAGGCGAGATCGAAATCCGGAAATCCATTCAGAAATAATCCGATGGTAAAGATCAAAGCGCTGCGCCGCACCACGTGAATCGCGAGGGCACGGCGAGTGACTCCGCGGGCGATGCGCGAGCCGAAGGACAGCGTCAGGGAAACGCCGACAATGAAAAGGAAAAAGGGAAAAATCAGGTCCGTCGGCGTCCAGCCGTTCCACTCGGCATGCTCCAGCGGAGGATAGATGTGGCCCCAGGAGCCGGGGTCGTTCACCAGGATCATCCCGGCGATCGTCGCGCCGCGGAAAACGTCCAGAGAAACCATGCGCGCGGGGCGCGGAATAGTTGCGGCCTTAGCGGGGCTTGGCGAACGAACCGCGATGGTTTCCGACGTGGCGATGACTTGATCCTCCAATGGCGGGGATAGTACAGCAGCGGGAAGAATGCCGCAACGATGGCTCTAAAAGGCGATGGCCGGGAGGGGGTGTCCCGGCCATCGCGTTTTTGCAGAGGGAAGAAAGCGTGCGTCTACCGGTAACTGAGATTGTGCGCGCCGCACAGAATCGAGCTGACGAAGCTGGCGCTTTGCGGCACAAACCACACGCGCCGCAGCCAGGTGTGGCGGCTGTACATCATTTTCTTTCCGGCGAAATCCAGCAGCGCGGGCGCCACTTGAATGGCCGCAAACAGGGATGAGTTTCCCGCGAAAGGCCTCAGCAGCGGATTGAGTTCCACCGCGCCATAGGTGGTGATCGCGTGGCGGGTGGATGCAGCGTCAAACATCGCGGCGCTGCTGGAGGCGACGGTCAGGCCTTTCCACAACATTTCCTTGCGGCGATCTTCGGCCTGCAATTGGGCAACGGACACGGTCATTGGCCGGCCGGACTTGATGAAAGCCATTGACCCTGGAGATGCCAGGGCCAGGAGCACGGGAGCCGGTGCGTCCGGGAGCGCTACCCCGGTCTCGGCTTCCGGCTCGGGCTCGGTTGCCGCGGATACCGTCGCAGCCGACGTGGCCGCGTCGGGCTCAGCAGAATTCTCGTGAGTAATGGCGCTAATCGCAGGAGCCGAATCGGAAATCGCTGCAGACGCCGCAGTTACCGGAGCCTTCGCGTTGAGCGTAAGCGGCCCGGTTGCAGCAAGTTGCGGGTGAAGTAGCAGCACTGCCATGGCAAGTAGCATTGGTTCCTCAGTACGCTACAGACGCCAGGCTGGTGGGCCCCCGCAACGTAAGACCAGGTTAGGGTTCCGGGCGTCGGAAGCCTATAGCTCGCTAGTCCCAAAGGCTTTAGGACCAGAGTTTGTGTCGGTACTAGAACGGAAGTTCCAGTTTGGTAGGTTCAAAGTGGTACGCGGCATGCTTGGCGGGGCTGGGCGATCTATAAGCGTGACAATTTCGCTCGATCATCATCGACCCCTCGGATGTCCGCCTGAAGGCGGACGCTACGCAGAGGCGCCTGGAGGCTACTGCGACTCCGGTCGGGCGTCCGGAAAATCCAAGACGTCGATTTTGCCGTCAGGGGTACGGCCGAGGCTGGGAGCGTACAACCCCAGGTCTTCTCGTCGCCACCAATCACCGGACTCCCGCCGTTCTGCCCGGCTGGTGAACCAATACTGCCAGAGTTCCACACGGACTTGCTTCGGTGGATGTCCGGCGAACGGATTACCGGCGAAGAGTTCCAGCACGTCAGGCTCTCCGGCCAGCAGGCGCTGTTCGACGTTCAGAACAAAAGTGTATTGCCGCCAGTTGCCGAGGGAGGCAAACCAGAGGTTCCAGTCAAACCGCGGCTGAAAGGGCGCGTAAATTCGCGGGGCGGCGTGCACGTCCTGCGGCTTGTTCCGGAATAAATAGGGAGCCCAATTTTCACCGTCGTTCGATCCCTGGAATTCGAGTTCGTAGCGGTTGCGGGTCATGACCGCGAACAATCCGAATTCGTTGGCGATGCGAAACGGCTCGAGCGCTCGAACCGGGCCCATCGGGAGCGGCGCTCCTGGAAGCATCATCAGAATCAGCAGCGCCGAAGTGACATAAAAAATCCACGTGAGGAAAATCGCCTGTACGGAAAGGCGCAGATTGTTTCGCCAGTCCGCCATTCCAACGCCGGCTTGCGAGGAAGCGTCGACCGGTGAATCCGCCGGAGCCGTTACAGGACGCAATCTTTCGGGCAAGATTCGCGCCAGAAACTTATCGTCGAGCAGCAAGAATCCGAGGATCAGAACCAGGTAATTGAGGAACGCATAGTTGCTGGTGAGAATAATGCCGATCTGCCACGGAGTAATGAGGAAAAACAGCGCGATGCGAAAGCGCCTCGGCAGAAACACGGCGAAGATCAGCGCCAGCTCGAGGGCCAGCGTCAGCACCGCGGTGGCGGCATGAAACGCGTGCGGCAATTGGTGGGCGTACCAGGCGACCCAAGTGGGCAGCGGCCCATTCTGATAATACTGATCCATGGCCGTGAAATTTCGCCATTCCGGATCGTGGCCCAGAATTTTCGCGATGCCGGATTCAAAATAGATGCGAAACATTTCCCAGATGAGCAGGTACCGGCTGACGCGCGAAGGCGGGTCCGTGGTACCCCAGCGCGGGCGCCATCCCTGCGGGGCGAAAAACAGGCTGATAAAGCCGGCTTCGAGCAGCATGCCGTCGGATTGGTAGCTGGCAAAATCCTGCGCCGCGGCGATGAAAGAGAGATAGGCAATCAGGCAAATCACCAGCGCGCCGCGAGGAGAGATATTGAGCACCAGCAGCAGCGACGCTGCCATGCCCACGAAGACCACTGCCATCAGGAAGCGGTCGCTCGATGACCACCAGAAGACCGTCGGCGCGTACCAGAAGCGCCCGCTTCCCAGAACCCGCGTCACTTGCAACAGGTAATCGTGCGCCGGAAGAATTCCGCGGGGGCCGATGAGCCCGCGGATCTGGTAGGCCAGCGAATAGAATGCCGAAAAGAAAATCAGTCCCAGCGCGCGAAGAAAAAACCACCGCGCCGCGAGATAGCCGGGCGGCCTGAAGTCAGGGCCGAACAGTCGCCGCAGAATCGCGCTGAAGTTGAGGTCCATCGCCGGCCATTATACAGACACAAGGATCCCTCGCCGTCTCTGCGATGCGTCTAAGACTACAGAGGGATTTTTTGTCAGCTGGACGAGGAAGTTTTTTCTTCTTCCCGGATCAGAGGTTCCGGGCGGCGGTAGTCTTCGTCGACGTCGTCGAGTGTTTCCCGCTTGGGCAGGTTTTTGGGCCCGTAAAAACGCTGTCGGCATTTACCGCAACGATAAGGGCGGTACGGCAGGAAAAGCAGGACCCAGAATTCCAGCAAGCGCCCGCGCTTGGTGCGGTGGACGTGTTCGCTTCCACACAGGGGGCAATTCCGTTCCCCGGTGTAGACGAAAAGCCCAAGTGTGCGTTTCATTGGCAACGGATCATAGCGCCACTCGCGGCCGCGCGCAATCGCCAAGTCTCAATTAGTGACAGTACGATAAACGTTCCGTGATTTAAAAAGACGCCAGCGCCTGCATCGCGTGATGCCGCAGCCTGCCCAGCGTGCGATTCATGGAATGCTTGCGCGGCAGAAACGGCAGCACCGGCGGCCGGCGAATCGCCAGGCGGTCCAGGCCAATCTTCAAACGCTGGTCGTGCGGAGCGTAACGCAGCCCGCGTACCAGGGTATCCGCGGCGTCCTGCCGGCGGTCAGCGGCAACATAAACTTCCGCCAGATTCAGGTACAACTGCGCCTGGCGCCGGCTCATGCGAATGGCCGAACGGCAAAGTTCTTCGGCTTCCGCCCACTTCTGCTGGGTCGCCGCCACCGCCACGCCGAGATACGAAATGTAGAATGGATTTCCGGGTTCTTCCTCCAGGGCGCACTTGAAGTGCGGCAGGGCTTTATTTGCATCGCCTCCTCGCAAAAACGTAAGCCCGGTACGGAATTCCTGGAACGCCTCAACCTGAATCATGTGATGTCCTCCACTGGGTTGGTACATCGTCGCCCGCGTGGCGCCATACCTCGCCGCGGGCCATTCTTCAGACGTTGCCTGAAAGATTAAGTTCGGGGGACGAATCCGGCAACTGATCGCTAGGCCAGAAGTAGGACAGGTTTCCGCCTGGTTGGTTTAGACTGGAGTCATACGCGGATCTAAACCAGACAGGCTGAAGCCTGTCCTACTTAATCAATCCTCGGGTGTATTGGGGGGAGTAATCCCACCACAGCGACTCTTTGCTGTGGGGCTTTGCGATTGCTCCGACAAGGGCAACCTTCGGGGCAGCTTACAGACCCGCACAGCGAGCCCTTCGCCAAGGCTCGCTGTGCCAACCCAAAATCAGAATGCCTTCGTGCCCGCTTCGGCCACTGCGTGATCCTGATCTCCGGAACCGCCGCTGACTCCGATTGAGCCGACCACTTTTCCGTCCCGCTTCAGGGGAATGCCGCCGGCAAAAATCATGATCTTTCCGTCGTTGGAGGCGTGGATTCCAAAAAATTGCCCGCCGGATTGCGAGTGGGTGGCCAGATCTTTCGTGGCGATGTCAAAGGCGCGCGACGTGTACGCCTTCTTCATCGAGATGTCGATGCTGCCGATCCACGCGCCATCCATACGCACGTGCGCCACGATGTTTCCGCCTTCGTCAGCCACTGCGATGTTCATGGGCTGGCCGATTTCACCGGCCTTCTTTTCCGCGGCGCTGATCACTCGCCGGGCGTCCTCCAGTTTTACTGCGGACATTTTTGCCTCCTTGGTTTGAGTCCCTGCCGGAAAGCGGGTCAATCACGCCTTCGTGCGAAACACGTTAAACGCCCGGGAGTGGACTTGCAAGCGGGCCCGCTCCGCGCATGGAATACCGGCGCCGGCCCGAGACGAGCTGCTTTGCCGAGTGAGGGCCTTCCCGGTACTCCCATTTCCCTGATACCAAAAATTTTGAGTCGTTCGACCTATTGAGACAACTTTGTCCGACATTGACCATGGCTCTCACATCGCGGCATGTGGCGCGATGCGGAAGCCCCGGAGGGGCCGGTTTCCACGGTAGTGGTTTGCGCAGGCTATCCCAAGGGGAGACTCGGGCTCAATGGAGCAACTACACGGAGATGAAAGAAAGCCACTCAAATTGCGGTGCCCATCCTGCGGATCGGAGTGCGGAGAATTTCCCGCGCCTCTAGAGACTGTCATCAAATGTGGACACTGCGGTTTTGCGATTGTCTGGAACGGAAATTGTTGGGATGCTTGCGCGGATAAAACCTACCGGAGAGATTTCGCCCGGCAATGGTCGCTTTGGGAAGCCGGGAAGCTGGGCGATCCGAAACTGGTCTACGGGAAAGACCCGAAACGCTTCTACCGCGAGTTGCTGGAACACTGTAACCTGACCGAAAAACAGTTGAAGACGATGCGCGTGCTGGAAGTCGGCTTCGGCCACGGGCGGCTGCTGAATCAAGTGCAGCAAATCTGCCCGCAAGCCTACGGCGTGGATTTGTCCATGCCGCTGAAGTCGGCGCAATTGCGGCCCGGCTCGGCGATCTTCGGCAATCTTTTTAACATTCCGTTCATGCCGCACCAGTTCGACCTGGTGATTTGCCGCGGCGTGGCGCACGTAACGCCCGATCCGCAAAAGGCATTCGCCTGCCTCGCGGAGCAGGTGGCGGAAGACGGAAAATTTTATTTCGCGGGACTCTACGAGCCGGGAAGAGGCCGGCTGATGCTGCGAAAACTTTTCCCGTTCGTGTGGAATTATCCGGAACCGGTACGATTGTTTCTTTCCGGCTTCTGCGGCTTCTTCCGGGCGCTGCTGGAAAGCTATCGCGACCGGAAGATCACGTTCCGGCAGTTCAAGCATTACTACCATCAATACAAAATCGACATCTTCGATACCCTGGCGCCGAAATGGACGGTGACGCTGGTCGCCGATGATGTGATTCCCTGGTACAAGGCAAAGGGTTTTGCGGCCCACAAGGTGGATTACGGCGGGTATTTCGGAGAAAAGCTGGACGGCCACGCCAAATCCAATCCCGCGTAATCGCTGGAGACGCCAGCTGAAACGGGACGGGGCGGTCTCGGTCGCTGCAAGAGTCCTGGCGGGATTTGTGGCAGGAGACTGAATTCAGATTTGAGATGAAGCATCTGATACTTGGTCAGGCCCAGAACGAGAAAGCGCTTCAGGGGCTAAAGCCCTTCTGTGCCCGGCCTTGAATGTCGCGGGTGAAGCCGCGACCCACAAAGACTATAAATGAGATGGCCTATGAGATGGCGTAGGTGTCTTCATTTGAAATTTCAAATCACCGATCTCAACCGTGCCCTCAGGTCAATCGTGCGGTCTCCGCGGCGGGCCTCGCCGCGCTGCGGATAAATTTTGAGCTAGCCTTTCGCTCCCACCGGCGCCAGCTTTCGCTGCTCAAGCTCTCGATAGACGACCACGGCGCGCTCCAGCGCCGCGGCGATGTTGGGAGTGATGTTTCCCGCTCCGACGTGCTCTTCAAATTCCGCCTGATGCATCAGGCGCGCGGGCTGCTCGCGCGCGCCGCACAGGATCAATCCGCGCCCCGATTCGTGGACCGCGTCTGCCAATTCCTCCAGCGCCTGCAAGCCCGTGGCATCGATGGCGGTCATGTTGCGCAGCCGCATCACCACGATGGGAGGCAGGTCCGGAAGCTTGCGCAAGATTTCGTCGATCTTGTCGGTGGCGCCAAACAGGAACGGCCCATGGATCCGGAAGATGGTCACGAACGGAGGAATTTCCTTGTGCTGCAGGATGTGCACGTGTCCTTCGCGCAGATACTCGTCGGTGACTTGCGCCACCGTGGTGGTGGCCGTGACTTTGCGGATGTACACCAGCGCCGCGAGAATCATTCCTGCTTCCACCGCTACCGTTAAATCGGCAAAAACGGTGAGGGCGAACGTGACCAGCCAGACGCCAATTTCCAGCGGAGTCAGCTTCAGCAGTTCCGGAATCTCCCGCCACTCGCCCATGTTGTAGGAAACCACCAGGAGAATCGCGGCCAGCACCGAGAGCGGAATGAAGCGCGCCAGCGGCGCGGCGAACAGCACGATGGCCAGCAACGTCAGCGCGTGCACCATTCCGGCCACCGGCGTCTTCGCTCCGGAGCGGATGTTCGTTGCCGTGCGCGCGATCGCGCCGGTGGCGGGCAGGCCGCCAAAGAGCGGAGACATAATGTTGGCCACGCCCTGACCGATGAGCTCAACGTTGGGATTGTGTTTTGTGCCGCTGAGGCGGTCGGAAACGACTGCAGTCATCAGCGATTCAATCGCTCCGAGCATGGCCACGGTGATGGCCGGAGAAATCAGCGGCCGCATCAATTCCGCGCGGAAGCGAGGAATTTCAATTCCTGGAAAGCCCGAGGGAATTCCTCCGAAGCGCGTGCCGATGGTCTCCACCGGCAGCTTCAGCAGAACCACCGCCGCAGTGCCCACGAACAGCGCGACAATATAGCCCGGCACGCGGTTCACATAGCGCATGAAGATCAGGATCAAAATCAGCGCGGTGACGCCCAGCGCGGTTGCCAGCGGCGAAAGCGTCCGGAAATTACGCGCCAGGATTTCCATGCGGCCCAGGAATTCACCCGGCACCTTATCCACCTTCAGGCCGAAAAAATCCTTGATCTGCGTGCTGGCAATAATCACCGCGATGCCGTTCGTGAATCCGACCACCACCGGACGCGGGATGTATTTCACCGCGGTGCCCAGCCCGGTCGCGCCGAGGATGACCAGCATCACGCCGGCCATCATCGTGCACATGAACAGCCCGTCCAGACCGTATCGCGTGACGATGCCGTAGACGACCACCACAAACGCGCCCGTCGGCCCGCCGATTTGCGTGCTCGAGCCGCCCAGCGCGGAGATCAGGAATCCCGCAACGATGGCGCAGTACAAGCCTGCCTGCGGCGCGACGCCGGAGGCAATCGCGAAAGCCATCGCCAGCGGCAACGCCACCAGGCCTACGGTGACGCCCGCCAGAACGTCCGACGCAAATTTTTGCAGGGTGTAATCGCTGAAACAGGTGATCGATCTTGGAAGCCACTCCCGCATAGACGTGTCCCTCTATGAATAGAGAAATGCCGAGATACTCCGACCTGTCGGAAGGTTGGTCCAATTATAGCGGGAAAAGCCGCGTTTTGCTCATTTGTGGGCGGCAGGTTTCGTGGGAGAAACCGTGGGGCAGACTTTAGTCTGCCAGGGTTTGCATTTCGCTCAATGAAACCGCGCAAGCTAAAGCATGCGCCACATGGCGGCGTGTGCCTCTGCTACCAGATCAGTTTCAGCGCGAACTGTATCTGGCGTGACGTCGTCTGCGTGGAATCGATCAGCCCTCCGCTGGAAATCGGTTGGCCGTTTTGATCGAAGATGGCGAGGTTGTCGGTTGGCGAGGCGAAATTCGCGCGATTGAAAATGTTGAAAATCTCCGCCCGGAACTGCGCATTGAAGGTTTCCGAAATTCGCTTCACGCGATTGTTCTTGAAAACCGAGAAGTCCAGTTTGGACAGGCCCGGTCCGATCACCGCGTTGCGGCCCAGATCTCCGCGCAGATTGGCGCAAGTGCCGGCGATCGGCGCGCCCGCGCGGAAACCGAACGGCTGGCATTGCGCGGCGATTGCCGGGGTGGGCTGCGGAAGCACAAAGCAGGCGGCGTTGAGGTAGATGGGGCCGCTGGCATTTTTTTTGAAATCTGAATTTACCGGATGGCAGCCCGGCACGAAGCTGGGCACCTCTCCGGTCTGATCGAGATTGGTGCCCAGGGGATCTCCGCCCAGAATCGGCGTGAAGGGCTGGCCGGTGCTGGCCTTGTAGACGGCGGACAGTTGCCAGCCGCTGGAGATCCATCCGGCGGCCTTTGAATCCGTCCGCGGCGCGGGAATCTGCCACGTGAAATTCAGGACCAGAGTGCGGGCGACGTTGAAATCCGAAAGACCCCGCGTGGTTCGCTGATCGAAGAACAGCTGATTGAACAGCCCGTTCGGAAAAGCGTCATCGCTTTCCGTGGCGGACAGTGTGTCGATGCTCTTGCCCCAGGTAAATGCTCCATGAATTTGAAAGCCATGGCTGAGGCGCTTGGTGAGGTCCACCTGCAACGCGTCGTAAAAGGAGTTGGCCTGCGAGAGCGTTCCCGGTATGCGTCCGAAGTTGGGATTCAGAGTGGGCCACGGACATCCGTTGGGACCGGGAGTCGAGCCGTCGGCGCAAATCCCGCCAGGCGGAGGAGGCGCGGAGTTGGGAATGGGCCACAAGTAACCCGCCGAGGTAAGCGTTGGAAGCACAAACGACATGTTGTCCACGCGGTAGGGCATATGGACGCCGCGCGATCCGACGTAGCCAACCGTCAGAATGAGCGTGGACGTCAACTCGCGCGCCACGCTGAGATTCCACTGCAGGACGTAATTGCGCTTGGGATGCGGGTCGGGATAGTACGCGAGGCTCGTGCGAGTGTCCGTGCTGAACTGATCGTACGCGCCGGTTGGAAACATTCCGGGGCTCAGCGTGTTGGCGATGATGCGCTGCACGAAGGGTTCGGCCCCGGTGTACGTGAGCGTGTAGACATATGGAAGAGGCAGTACGTCAAAGACCCCGAATCCCGCGCGGACCAGGGACTTGCCGCCGCGCGGATTCCAGGCGAAGCCCACGCGCGGCTCGAAATTGCGCAGCGTAGGGTTGGGATACAGAGGCATCCCGGCAGTGGCCACCACATCGGCCAGGTTGCCGGTGGTTAGATTGCGCAGCACCGAGGTGCGGCCGTGAGCATCCGTCGGCACCGTGACCATCTCATAGCGCAAGCCGGCGTTGATCGTCAGTGTTTTTGTAAGGCGAATGTCGTCCTGCGCGTAGCCGCCGAATAAAGTCTGGCGCACGCCGAATTCCGGCACATGCGGCGAGGCCAGCCCCGCGAACGCAGACGGCTGATTGGTGAGGTACTGCTGCAGGGAATCGAACCGGAAAGTGCCGTTCACGCTGCTGAGAGTCAGTTCGTTGTCCTGCATCCTCTCCACTTCAAAGCCGAACTTCAGCAGGTGCGCGCCGCGCGTCAGAAACACATCGTCGCCGCCCTGAAAGGAATTCCAGAAGACGCGCCGGCTGGAAGACAGCAGCCCCTGTGCCGTGGGAGCCCCCACAAATGTCGTGAGTCCCGGAACCTGGCGTATCTGTCCGGCAAATCCGCCGGGCTCGAAGCCGTAGGAAGTATCTTTCATCAGGGGATTCAGCACGCGATCGATCCCGCCCACCACGCCGATGGCGCGGTCGAAGCCGATCCGCCCGGCCATCAGGGAATTGGAATTGAAGATGTGCTGTTCGTGCACGGTGGCCGCCTGGCGGCTGGAGACGATGGTGGAAAAGAGTTCGCCGAAGGCGTTGGGCTGAATGGTCTCGGAAGCATCGCGCGTGTAAGTGGTGTAGAGGCTGTCGTGGTCTGAGAACTTGTGGTCGAAGCGAATGGTGAAGTAATTTTCGTTAGTCACCTGCTGCGCGGCGAAAGAAAAAATCCCGGTATTCCCCGCGCCGAGCAACGGCCCGTTGGGCAGGGGATAAAACGCCGCGAGGAAACGGGCCACCGCGGGATCGACGGTCACGGTTCCCGTGGAGAGATGGCCGTCGCGGGCCGCCTGCGAAGGCACGGTCGTCACCGTGGTCAAGCCCAAGGATTGGCGGAGCCCTTCGTAGTCGCCAAAAATAAATGTGCGGTCCTTCTGAATGGGCAATCCGCCCGAGGCGCCGAACTGATTGCGCTTGAACGGCGGGATTACGGGGCCGTCAAAGAAATTGCGTGCATCGAGGGAGCTGTTGCGAAGGAATTCGTAGACCGAGCCGTGAAAGGTATTAGTTCCGGAGCGCGTCTGCACGTTAATGACGCCGCCGGAAGTGCGTCCGTACTCGGCGGGATAGTTGCTGCCCAGCACGGACACTTGCTGAACGGCGTCAATTCCCAGGTTGTCACCCAGCACGCTGCCAGGGGCGCCGTTGGCGTAATCGTTGATGCTGATTCCGTCCAGGCGGTAGCTGTTTTCGTCGGGGCGCGATCCGGAAATGCTTACCGGGGCGCCAAAGCCGCGATCGGTGTTGCCGCCACCGCCAGAAGCGTTTCCTGTCTGAATGCCGGTGACGCCCGCCTGCAATGTGGTCAGCGCTGCCCAGTCGCGCCCGTTCAGCGGAGTATCCTGAACGGTCGCTGTGTTCGCTGTGCCGCAGGCCGTGGGGCATGCCTGGCTGATCTCGGCGGAGGGCGCCACGGCTCGAAGGATCTGTTCCGGATTTCCCGGATGCATCACCATGTTCAAGACTCGTTCGAGTCCTCCGGTAACACCGATCGCGGTCCACACTTCAGTAACGAAGCCCGAAGCTGACGCCGTCATCTCATAATTTCCGTCGGGCAAATCGGGGAACCTGTAAATCCCATCGGAGTTGGTGGCCGCGGTTCGCACCAATCCGGTGCTGGCGTGCTTGACGGAGATCTGGGCACCCGGCATCGCCGCGCCGGATTCGGAGGTCACCTTGCCGCTGACGGTTCCTCCGGCCACCTGGGCGTGCAGGGGAAGCGTGAAAACGAACAGCAGGATTGCAGCCGCAGCGGCCAATCTCATCGAGCCTTCCTCATGCGAATGGTGGCACAGCGAATCTTCGCTGTGTGGGTTTTGCGATCGCTGCACAAGAATACCATTCGCAGCGGCAAACGAACGCACACGGCGGCGGGCCCGGAACTACCAGATCAATTTCAGCGCAAACTGAATCTGGCGCGACGTGGTCTGCGTGGAATCGATCAGGCCCGCGCTCTGAATGGGCAAGCCGTTCTGGTCGAAGACCGCCGTGTTATCCGTGGGCGAGGAAAAATTGGCGCGATTGAAAATATTGAAAATTTCCGCGCGGAATTGGGCGTTGAAGCTTTCCGAAATGCGCCGGATGTAGTTATTTTTGAATACCGAGAAATCCAGTTTGGAGAGTCCCGGGCCGATCACGATATTGCGGCCCATGTTGCCGCGCAGGTTGGCGCAGGTTCCGGGGATGCCAGGATTTCCCGGGCCCTGTCCGAAGGGCTGGCAACTGGCAGCGATCGCGGCCGTCGACTGCGGCAGGATGAAGCAGCTTGAATTGATATAGATCGGCCCGTTGGGATCGCTCTTGAAATTCTTATTCACCAGGTCGCAACCCGAAACGACGCTTGGCGCCAATCCGGTTTCATCGAGTTTGGTACCCGCAGGGTCGCCGCCCAGAATTGGAGTAAAGGGCTGGCCGGTGCTGGCTTTGTACAGTGCGACCAGTTGCCATCCTCCGAACACCAGTTCCGGCAGCCGCGATCCCTTGGCCGGGCCGGGAATTTCCCATGTAGCGCTCACCACCAGCGTTTGCGCGACGTTGAAATCCGAGAGCCCACGGGTGGTGCGCTGGTCGAAATATAACTGGTTGAAGATTCCATTCGGAAAAGCGTCGTCCGCTTCGGTGGCCGAGAGAGTGTCGATGCTCTTGCCCCAGGTGTACGCGCCGTGAAACGTGATTCCGTGGCTGGCGCGCTTGGCGACGTCCACCTGCATGGCGTCATAAAACGAGTTGGCCTGCCACAGCGTGCCGTTCAGGCGGCCGAAAAACGGATTGACCTTGGAACTGGGAATGGGATTCAGCTGCGTGCCGGTAGGAAGAAATCCGGCCTGGCAGGCGTCGCCCAGACCATCGGGACCGCACGGCCAGAGGTAGCCGGCGGAAGTGAGCGTGGGCGTAACCATGTCGATATTGTCGACACGATATGGCTGGTGCACGCCGCGCGATCCGACGTACCCGACGGTCAGAGCGAGAGTGGAGGTCAGCTCGCGAGCCACGCTGAGATTCCATTGCATCACGTAGTTGCGCTTGGGGTGCGGATCGGCGTAGTACCCCAGATTGGTGTCAGACTGATTGATGAACTGATTGTAGGCTCCGGTCGGCAGCGAACCTTGCGCCGGATCGATGCCGATAATCGTACGTGTGAACGGCGCCGCGCGCTGAATGGTGAGCGTAAATTCATAGGGCAACGGCAGGACATCGAAAATCCCGAAGCCGCCGCGGAACAGGGTTTTTCCGCCGCGCGGATTCCAGGCAAATCCGAGGCGCGGCTCAAAATTCCGCAGCGTGGGATTGGTGAAGAGCGGCCCGGTGCCGGCGCATCCGGCGGCCATCACGCCGCAGATGGGCTCGGCGGCGTCCAGCGTCGGCAGGATGGTGGTGCGGCCGTGCGCCTCGGTCGGCACGGTCAGCATTTCGTAGCGCAGGCCGGCGTTCAGGGTCAGCGTCTTGCGCATGCGGAAATCATCTTCGGCGTAGGCGCCCACGCGAGTCTCACGCGTGCCGATATCCAGCGGCAGCGGAGTGCCGGTTCCGGAAAATAGCGACGGCTCGTTGGTCAAGAATTGCGTCAGGGAATCGAAGCGGAAGAGCCCGTTAATGTTGCTGGCGGAAATTTCATTGTCCTGCATCCGCTCGACTTCGGCGCCGAACTTGATGGAGTGCCTGCCGTGCGTGAGAACCAGGTCGTCGCCGCCCTGATAGGAAGTCCAGGCCAGAGTCCTGCTGGATGGAATGAAGCCTTCCGCGGTCGGCGCGCCCAGAAAACTGGTGACGCCCGGAATGCTCTGAATATCTCCGGCGAAACCTCCCGGCTCGAACGCATAGTAGGCATCGTTCATGAGCGGGTTGAGAACCTGATTCACTTTTCCAATGATTCCGATGGCGCGGCTGAAACCGATATGCCCGTCATTCAGTAGATTCGCGCTGAAGATATGCTGTTCGTGAATCGTCGCCGCCTGGCGATTGGAAACGATATCGGAAGAGAGCTCGCCGAACGTGCCAGGTTGCACGGTGGTCGAGTTGTCCCGGATATACGTGGCGTAGAAGCTGTCGCTGTCGGTGAACTTATGGTCAAAACGGATGGTGAAATAGTTTTCGGTAGTGATTTCCTGCGCGGCGAACGAAAAAATCCCGGTGTCACCGTTTCCGATTAGCTGCCCGTTAGGCTTGGGAAAGAAAGCGTTCACAAACGAGGAATGCTGCGGGTTGTCCGCGGCGATGTAATTGTCCACGCAAAATCCCGCCTGGCCGGGAGCGAGGTTGGTCTGGTTGGCCAGCGGGCAGGGTCCCGTCCAGGGACCGCTGGCCGGACTGCCATTGGGGCCAAGCAGGTTGCCGCTGGCATCGTGCACGATTCCCAGCCGCGCATTGGCTGACGGCACGGTATCGACCGTGGTCACGCCCAGCGACTGCCGCAGCCCTTCGTAGTCGCCAAAAATAAACGTGCGGCCTTTTTTGATCGGCAATCCGCCGGAGCCGCCGAACTGATTGCGCTTGAAAGGCGGGATCACCGGGCCATCAAAAAAATTCCGTGCGTCCAGCGCGCTGTTGCGAAGAAATTCGTAGATTGAGCCGTGAAATGCATCCTTGCCGGAGCGGGTCACCACGTTGATCACGCCGCCGGAGGTTCGTCCGTACTCGGCGGGATAGTTGCTGCCAAGCACGGAAACCTGTTCCACCGCGTCGATTCCCAGGTTGTCGCCCAGCACGCTGCCGGGGGCGCCATTGGCGTAGTCGTTGATGCTGATGCCGTCGAGGCGATAGGCGTTCTGGTCGGGCCGCGATCCGGAAATGCTGACGGCCGCGCCGAATCCGCGGTCGGTGTTGCCGCCGCCGCTGGCGCTGCCGTTTTGCACGGAGGAGACACCGGCTTGCAGCGTGGCCAGCGCCGCCCAGTCGCGGCCATTCAGCGGCGTGTCGCGCACCGTCGATGCGCTGGCGCTGCCGCAAACGGCGGGGCACGGCTCGCTGACCAGCGCCGGTGGCGCCGCGATGCGCACTACCTGTTGCGGATCGCCCGGATGCATCACCACGTTCAGAATGCGCTCGACGCCCGCTGTTACTGAAATGCTGGTCCATAATTGCGTGGTGAATCCGGCGGCGCCAATGGTCATTTCAAAATTGCCGGGTGCGAGGTCAGCCACGCTGTACAGTCCCGCGGTATTAGTGGTTGCGGACCGCACGAGCCCGGTGCTCACATCCTTCACGGAGATGCGAACGTCCGGCATCGGCGCCCCCGATTCGCCGGTGATTGTGCCGGTTACCGCTCCGCCCGCAACCTGCGCGTTCGCTGGCGGGCCCAATAGTAAAAGCGCAATGAATGCTGAAAGAACGAACTTCATCGAGACTCCCGCAAGACCGTGACGTAAAAGAAGTCGAATCATCGTGCGATACCGAACCACCCGATTTGGAACAGACTAACACCCCTTGCCAGCGATACTATTCCGCTAACCTGAACAGCACCTGAACTCTAGCCGCACATGTTATTCCATTCGCCAGGGAGATTCATCCTCCCAGTGCCGCAAGGCGTCGCCGGCCCATGCGGTGGTCTTGTCCATATGGCAAGACGTGCACGGATTCGGAATCTTGTACCGGTCGGTCATCGCCGGCGCGATGAACGCGAAAGTATGCGCGCTCACGAAGACTCCCGGAATTTCCGCCTGGATCTTTGGCATGTGGCAAGCGACACAGTCGCTGCCCGCCGAGCCATCCTTGTGATGCGTGTGCTCCGCGAGCGTTGCCTCGCGCGGCCCGTTGCGCGAGCCGGGGCCGTGGCAGTCCAGGCAAATCTGGCTGGCGGGCTTGCGAAGCTGCGCGTAATTCTTCGTCCCATGAACATCGTGGCAATCGGAGCAGGTCACGCCGCGGCGGTACATCACGCTCTGCACGAAATCGTTTCCCTGCATGCGATTTTTGTGCGCGGTGCCGTCGGGGAAATGGGTAAAGCTTAATTCCCCGAGTTTATGATCCTCGAGCTGCCAGTAATCCCGCAGCTTCAGCCCCACACGGTAGCCCACGGGCCAGTCGTAGTATTTTCCTTCGATGGGGTTGTTCAGCGGGCGCCCCTGCGAGTGGCACTGGATGCAGGTGTCGCTGGCGCTGACGTAATCCATGCGCTGCGGATTCAAGATATTTTCGTGCGTGGCATGATCCACGTGGGCGCTGCCGGGTCCGTGGCAGCGTTCGCAGCCGACGTTCCACTCCGCTACTTGCCTGTTCTGAATGTTGTAGTCCACCGAATGGCAGCCGTCGCACGTCGGCCCGGTGGGCCGCTGCATATTGTCCGGTGGATAGAATGGCGCCCACCAGTCGCCGCCGTTGGGGACAAAATACTTGAGCCATTTCTTGTTGCTGATATCCCACTGCGCGGGTTCGGGGAAATAATCGTCGCCGATTTTTGTGAAATAGCGCTGCTTCCAGATGCTGCCGTAGACAAAAGCAACCTGGTCCCGCGTGAACTTCGGACTCACATTGTTGGTGGAAAGATCGGGAACAATCGCCTCTGGATGCTCGCGGGGATCGCGCACCACGTTGGCCATGGGTGTTTGCCTCCAACTTCGGTAGATCTCGGCGTGGCATTTTTCGCACGCCGCGGAACCAACATAGTGCGCCGAGGCCATGGCCGCACTTTGTTCGGCGGTTTCTTTGGGAGTCGCTCCGGCGATCGAGCGAATAAAGAGCACCAGTTTCCAGGCGCTGGTGTTGTCCTGTCCGCTGTGCGGATTTCCGAGCGCGGGCATTCCCGTCAGCCGGACGCCGTTCTGGATGATGTAATGGATTTCGCCGTCGCTGAGGTTCTGCGTTGCCGGAAGTTGCAAATCGGGCGCCTTCGGATAGAGGTTCTGCCCGATCCCGGATCGTCCGTCGCCATCCTTGCCGTGGCAACCCGCGCAGTGATCGGTGAAATTTTCCCGAGCTTCCGCGAGCACTGCGGGAGCCGCCGTCAGCGGATTCGCTTCGTTGCGCGCGGTCCGCGGAATGCCCAAATCGCGCACGGTGCGAGCCACAATTGTCTCGGCGGCGGAGGGCTGATCCACGGTGCTGAATCCTCGATGGATAACGGCCACTCCGTAAAAGGCCGCCAGGATGGCGACCGCTAGCAGGATCAGAAGCACGGTTTTGCGGCGATTTGAGTTCATCACGGGTTCCACAGTCGGCCTGGAGCTCGACGAATCACGGTTTCTACGCTAGAGATTCGTACAGTCCTTCAAAGAGCTCGATGCCGCGCTCCAACAGTTCGCGGTCCGAAATGTTCCGGCGAGACCAGCCTTTCAATACCTCGTTGATTCCAAATCCCTCTCGCCGTCCGAATTTTTCGTCGAGCACGTCCGCGTCATGAATGATTTCCGCGATCATGTCCACCTTGCGGTTGTGAATCCGAAATTCCTTCACCAGTGTTTCGAACGTGCAGTCCTCTCCACGATGCCCGAAGCCGCCGTGGTACATGTCGTACGCAATTCCTTGTGGAGGAACGTTCGTCTCATCGGCAAAGTCGAAGCGGGCTTTGGGGTCAATGAAGCGACGAATCAGCCAAGCCGATCCGGAACGGTCCACTCCCGGCCGGTGCCGGGTCACCCAAAGCTTTTGCTGATAATCCCGGGCGTGCAGTTTGCCGTGTGCGGGCGCGGCCGAAACGCGATGGGCGTCCAATTCCGCCCGCTTGAGCAATTTCTCGACGTGCGCCTGCAGCGGGCTGTGAAAAAAATCGACCGCCACAATTTCCTGGAACCGGCCGCGCAAGCGTTTCGCGTGGCTTCTCAGACGTTTGTGCTGGGACGGCGAGGACAATTTCGTGAGTTCCTTGATGATCTCGCGATATTCGCGCGCCCGCGCTTCCCTGAAATTCTTGATGAGCTGGCGCTCGGACAAATTGTCGATGCCTTGCACTTCCACAACGGAGGCGCTTCCTCCATAGTCCCGGACCGCGGAGGCCAGCCACTCAAAGCGTTCCTGATTCTCGGGACCGTTCGGCAGCAGGTAGCCGGAGTTTCCGAGGGTCACCACGCCAAATCGCTGCAGCTTGCGCCAGACCTCGACGCGCTGGCTGGCGCGCTTGGACGGCAGCGTAAACACCAGCAGCAGCCATGGCGGTTTGTTGGAAGCACTTCGCGGTTTCATTTCGATCTTGTGTTATGGTTATAACAAGCTATGCTGCCCTGCAGCTTACTGCGGGCACTAACGTTAGCATAGACGCGCCGCCAGAGGAGCAGGAATTTCATGCACGTCTTAATCGCGGAAGACGAAGGCAAATTGGCAGCCGCGCTGAAACGAAGTTTGGAGGAAGAAAACCACTCGGTCGGAATCGCATCCGACGGCCGCAACGCACTCGAAATGGCCCAGGAGCTCGAATACGACGCCATCGTGCTGAATGTGATGCTTCCGAGAATCGACGGCTTCGAAGTGATGAGGCGCTTGCGCAGGACCGGAAATAAGACCCCCATCCTGGTGCTCAGCTCCCGAAGAACGGTGTCGGAAGTCGTGAAAGGCCTGGATATCGGTGCGGACGACTACATGTCGAAGCCTTTCTACTTTGAGGAATTCCTCGCCCGGCTCCGCGCGGTATCACGCCGTGGCTCGGCCCCGCTCCCGCCGCTCGTGAAGGTGGGGGATTTGGTGCTGAATCCGGCCATTCATGAAGTGGCGCGCTCCGGCCGGAAACTCTGTCTCAGCGCCACGCAGTATCGCCTGCTGGAATTCCTGATGCGCCGCGCGGGCCGTGTCGTGCCCTACAGCACCATCGCTCGATCTGTCTGGAGTTCGGCCAACGCCTTTGACATCAACACGCTTCACGCTTTCATCAAGCAGCTACGCGGCAAAGTCGATCGAAGCCGCCGGGTGAAGCTGATCGTGACGGTTCGAAAATTCGGCTACGGCGTTATAGACCCGGCACTGCAGTAAAATCTCCTGCGAATCAAGAAGAAAAAGGAAGCAGCTTTGGCAGAGCCGCCGCTGCTTCCGGGGTGTGGTTCCAAGATTGTTATGGATATATCACTGCGGGGATACACAGTCACGCAAAATATTAACTCGGCGCGCCTCTGAGTTTTCAGCGGATCTGCCCGGGCGAGTCCGCGTCCCGCCGGCAATTTCTTTGTCGCTCCGTGAAGCCGGCAGGTCTTCTTGCCGTCGGCGGCATCCCTCGCGGACAGCCCTCGCTTCCGCCGAAACCACTGCGCCGCCGCGGCCGCACCCGGCCTGCGTGTCCTGCTTTCGCGCGCGCCGGGAAGAGCCTAGAATTAGATTCGGAACAATTCAGCGCATTTTCAGGTTGCAGTGGTTTGATAGGAGCATGCCATCCATGCACGTTCTCATCGTGGAAGACGAGAAGAAAATGGCGGAACTGCTGAAGAAAGGCCTGGAGGAGGAAAACCACTCGGTCAGCCTGGCGTTTGACGGCCGCGATGCTCTGGAAATGGCGCAGAACCTGGACTACGACGCCATCGTGCTCGATCTGATGCTGCCGGGAATGGACGGCTACGAGGTGGCGCGGCGCCTGCGCAAGGGCGGGAACAGGACTCCGATTCTGGTGCTGACCGCGCGGGACACGGTGCCGGACGTGGTCAAGGGGCTCGATCTCGGCGCGGACGACTACATGACCAAGCCGTTCTCGTTTGAGGAATTCCTGGCGCGGCTGCGCGCGGTTTCGCGGCGCGGCACGGCGCCGCGGCCCACGGTCCTGCAGGTGGGCGATCTGATCTTGAATCCCGCCAGCCACGAGGTGAAGCGCGCCGGCGAGGAAATCTCGCTGAGCCGGACGGAGTTTCGCCTGCTGGAATTCCTGATGCGCCGCGCCGGCCGCGTCGTCGCGCGAAACACCATCGTCCTGTCGGTCTGGGATTCCAACGACGACGTGGAGGAAAACACGCTGGACGTTTTTATCAGTTTATTGCGCAACAAAGTGGACCGCGATCACAAGGTGAAACTGATCCACACGGTTCGCGGCACGGGCTACACGATTCGAGATACATCGAAGGCTTGATCGCAAGGAACGCTCAGAAGCAGCGCAAGAAACGAAAGAATGATCACTCTTCCCATCCGGGTCCGTCTGGCCGCGTGGTACTTCGCGGTTCTCGCCGTGGTGTTGACCGCCTTCGGCATCACCGCTTACATCGAGATGCGCCACAGCATCCGCCAGACCGTCGACGAAGAATTACAGGCCCGCGCCGAGGGCGTTCATCAGCTCATCGAGCGCACGATACAGCGCAACGCCAAGCAGGATTTGCCGGAGGGGCTCCGCGAACACACGGAACTGCGCGCCGGCGGCGCCCTGCTGCAAGTTTCCGACGATCAGGGCAACTGGCTGTACCGTTCCAAGGTCATGAGCGACTACGGAGTTCCCCGGCCCAAGACCATTCCCAAGCGGGCCACGGAATTTCTGGGCCGCGACGTGCCGCTGCGCATCTGGGACGTGCAGGTCACCGTCGGCGGCGATTCCTATCTCATTCAGTCGGCGTTTGAAATGGACGACTTCTACGAGGCACTCGATCACTTCGCGCTCCTTCTGTACATTTCGATTCCCCTGCTGCTGGTGTTCGCCGCGGCCGGCGGATATTGGATCAGCTCGCTGGCGCTGGCTCCCGTCGACCAGATCGCCCTCACCGCCCGGAACATCAGCGCCCAGAATCTTTCCAGCCGGCTGGAGGTGCCGCAAACGCGCGACGAGTTGCAGCGGCTTTCGGAAACGCTCAACGGAATGCTGGCGCGCCTGGAAGCGGCGTTCAAAAAAATCACCCAGTTCACCGCTGACGCTTCGCATGAGTTGCGCACGCCCGTGGCGGTGATGCGCACGCGGGCGGAGTTGTCGCTGCGCAAGGCGCGTTCCGCGGAAGAGTACCGCGACGTCATCGCCGAAATGCTCGACGAACTCGAAAAGACTTCGGGCCTGATCGAACAGCTGATGTTTCTGGCGCGCGCAGACAGCGGCGCCGAAACGCTGCACTTCACCTCCACCAACGTCGCGGAAGTTTTGCGCGAAGCCTGCCACCAGGGGGCGGCGCTGGCGGAGGCCAAGCAGATTGCGTTTCAGGAGAAAGTTCCCGACGGCCCCATGTGGATTCAGGGGGATGCGACTTCGCTGCGCCGCCTGTTTCTGATCCTGATCGATAATGCGGTGAAATACACGCCGGCCAGCGGCCACGTCGAAGTTTCCCTCCAGCGCAATGGTCACTATGCCATCGCCGAGGTGCGGGACACCGGCATCGGCATTTCCGAGTCGGACCTGCCCAACGTTTTTGAGCGTTTCTACCGCGCCGACAAGGCGCGCACGCGGGAAATGGGCGGGGTCGGCCTGGGGCTGTCCATCGGCCGCTGGATTACCGAGGTGCATGCCGGGACGATTGAAGTCCGCAGCTCGCCGGGACGCGGGTCTACCTTTCAGATTCGCCTGCCGTTAGCCGACGCGGCCGGCTGAAACGGGGTACGGCTGAGACTGAGTCCGGCCGGTACTTCCTTCCTCCTTCCCGCCACTGCCATCGGCGGCCCGAAATCGAGATTCCGTGGTCATGTCTTAATGACAAAGCAGTCATTACGATTCCCCTAAGCAAGTCTGTGTCCAGGCAGCCACACTTCCACTTAAAAAGCGCTTGACTTGCCATACTTGTCCGCACTACTCTCGCCCCATCAGAACGGTCGGGTGCTGTCTATTTTCTCGGATATTGGTATTCACTATACTTGATCGAAAATTTCATGGGCTGCTGTAAGCGCAATCTTTGACTTCACTCTTCAGAAGAGTTACCGGTCACGGATTGGGACAGACGTTTTAGCGATCGTTTTTGTGGGCATGAAATTTCGGGGTAGTGTTGCAACTGGTGGGCAAGTGTAGTACGGGGTCGGGTCCGGGGTCCGAATCAGAATTCAATCCTTCAAGTGAGAGGTTCAGAATGAGTCTTTCAACAACGACGAGTAAGTCCGTCGCCGAGTGGTACCTGAACATGTTCAAGTTACTGGCCGTCACCCTGGGTGTGCTGTTGCTCTGCGTGCCGGCGTTCTCGCAAGGAAACGCGGGACGCATTATGGGAACGGTTACCGACCAGAGCGGCGGCGTCGTGGCCGGCGCGACGGTCAGCGTCGTGGACGTTGCCAGAGGCGTAACGCGCACTCTGACCACGGACGACGCGGGAGAGTACAACGCTCCGAACCTGACGCCCGGACAATACACCGTCCGCGCGGAGGCCAAGGGCTTCAAGAAACTGGAACGCCAGAACGTGGCGCTGGAAGTCGGCAAGGAAGTCCGCGTCGACCTCACCGTTCAGCCCGGCGAACAGGAACAGACCGTAACGGTCACCGAAGCGGTACCGCTGGTCGAGACGACCAACGCCACCCTCGGCGGCACGCTGGATAACTCCGAAATCGTGGACATGCCTCTCAATGGCCGCAACTATCAAAATCTTTTGTCCCTGCGCCCCGGCGTCATGACCCAAGTGGGCGGCGGACCGTGGACCCAAAGCACCAACGGCGTCCGTCCCGATGAATCCGTCTGGATGATCGACGGCGTGATCAACCATAACTTCTTCGACGCCCGCCCGATCGCCGGCATGCCCAGTCCGATCACCGACGGCGCGACGATCCTGCCGATCGACTCCATTCAGGAATTCAACCTGATGGAAGCTCCCAAGGCCGAGTACGGATGGGATCCCGGCGCCGTGGTCAACGTCGGAATCCGTTCCGGAACCAACAGCCTCCACGGCACGGCATACGGTTTCTATCGCAGCTCCAACTGGGACGCGCGTAACTTCTACAATCCCGCGCCGGGCCCTGGCGGAAGCTGCCCGCTGACCAGCTGCGACAAGCCGGCCACGCAATTGAAGCAGTTCGGCGGTTCGGTGGGCGGCCCGATCATCAAGGACAAGCTCTTCTTCTTTGCCAACTATGAAGGCTTGCGCGACTTGATCGGCAACGTGTTCGGCACCAGCGGCGTTCCCCAGACTGGTCCTTCCAACGGAGATGCGTCTACGAATTTTGCGGCTGCTCTTCAGTCGGTGGTTAACGGCGGCGGGACAGCCAGCGCGGTGAGCGAAGCTCTAGCCGGTTGCACCGTAACCGGGGCAGCGCCGAGCGCCACGGCCACCTGCACGGGCGGCTTGTATCCAAGCAATCCGTCAACGACTAACACAGGCTTCGTCAGTACCATCCCCAACATCAACAACAGCAACAACGGCGTGGCGAAAATCGACTATCACATGAATGACAAGAACACCCTCAACGGATTGCTCGTGGTTGGCAACTACGTGGGGAACGGAGAAGATCGCGGCTTCATCAATCAGATCTTTTCCAACGGCTTCATCATCAAGACCTGGACGGCGTCCGGCACCTGGGATTACACGCCCACTTCCAACATGGTCAATGAAGTCCGGTTTGGTTATAACCGGATGACTTTCCTGACCACCAGCGGTGACGGTGATGCCGGGACGAAGATCGCGGGTCTGAATACGGGATTGACGACTGTGCCCGGTCTGCCGACAATCGAAATCGGCGGTTTCGCCCTCTACGGCACGTGGCACAACCGTCCGCAGGCCATCGCGCCCAATCCGTACTGGGATGTTCAGGAGAGCCTCTCGTACTTGGTGGGCAAGCACAGCCTGAAGTTCGGCGGTGAGTTCACTCACATCGAGGCCGATTCCTTTATCCCGGACTACGGGCGCGGCCGCGTCAATTTCTCCAACCTCAGCAACTTCTTTGCGGGAGTCACGAGCAGCGGAAAGGCGCTGGTCGGCAACCCCACGCGTCGCATGCTGAACACCTACACTGGGGCGTTCGTGCAGGATGACTGGCGGCTGGCTCCGAAGTTTACCCTTAACCTCGGCTTGCGCTACGAATATGCTTCGCCGATCAAGGAGGCCAACAACCTCTGGGCCAACTTCGATCCGAATTCGCCGCTGGGACTCGTTCAGCAGGGTAACCCGGGCGAGAACACCATGTGGCAGCCCAACCGCGGCAACTTCTCGCCGCGCGTCGGCTTCGCCTATGACCTGAATGGCAAAGGCACGACCGTGGTTCGCGGCGGGTTCAGCGTGATGTACTCGTCGTTTACCGCTGTCGAATGGATGAACCAGAACCAATTCCAGAATTCTTCATCCGTGAGCCTTGGCGCCAACCCGACGGCAGCGATATTCATCAACGGTGCGAATGTCACCAACGGTACGGGCACCATCGCGGTCGCACCGTTTTCCTACAAAGGCAGTCAACTTTGCTGGGATCCGGCGGTCTCCGCGTGCGCAGCTGGGCAGAACACGGTGTTCCCATCAAGCGCTTCGATCACTTGCTCCGACAGCGCGCCGTGCAACATCATGGGCGTCGACCCGAATCTAAAGACTCCCTACGTGATGAACTATAGCCTCGGCGTGACCCACGCATTCGGCAACAATATGTCGCTGGAAGTTGGTTACGTCGGGAATCGTGGCCAGAGACTGACGGGCTTTACTGACGTCAATTCCCAGGCTCCTTCAGCTGCCGGGGACGGACTGCGGCCTTACGCGTCCAGATTCCCCTTCTACCAGTTCATCAACGTGATGACCAACGATACTCACTCGAACTATAACAGCGGGCAGGTGACCCTGACCAAGCGCATGTCCCACGGCGTCTCCTTCGTCGCGGGCTACACCTACGCTCACGGCTTGGATAACGGATCGCTGAACCGTTTCGGTCTGATTCCCCAGAATCAACTCAATCCGGGCGCCGAGTACGGCAACAGCGACTTCGACGTTCGCCATCGCCTGACCCTCACCGGCACCTACAACATTCCCGGCATCAAGGGCTTTGCCCAGTTGCTGGAGGGCTGGCAGGTCAACGGAATCCTGACCTTGCAGAGTTCGCAGCCGTGGCTCGTCAACGACTACGGCAACAACTTCAGCGGGACGGGCGACGCCTCGGATCGTTGGGATTTTTTCGGGAATCCTTCCGACTTCAAGGGCACGTTTAACTCCATTCCGTTCTGCACCGGCTTCGGGACTTCTGCCGGGCCGAGTTGCTCGTTTACCGATGGCCAGACCGGCCAGAGCATCGCGGTTTCCAATTCCGCTGCCATGGCGGCTCAATGCACCGCCAAGGCTCCAGATGCCTCTACTCTCGCGACGGGCGGTTGCTTCGTGTCCGGCAGTTCGGTCATGACTCCTCCCGTTGCCGGAACCTTCGGCACCATGGGCCGGAATATTTTCCGCGATTCCGGTTTCCGCAACCTGGATCTTTCCATCTTCAAGAACTTCACCTGGAAAGAGCGTTATTCCGCTCAGTTCCGGCTTGAGGTGTTCAACATCACCAACAAACCGATCCCGGAAAATCCGTACGGAGCTTCGAACGGTTCGAGCGGCGGCAACAACGATCCCTCGACCGGCGCACTCTTCGGCGGCGCACTGGGCACCCCGGACGTTATCGCCGGGAACCCGGTGGTCGGTTCGGGAGATGCTCGCGAAGTTCAGGTCGGCCTGAAGCTGACGTTCTAACTTCAGCCGTTCACAACCGGTGTCAAAACGAAAGCAGGGGGCTGATTTTCAGCCCCCTGCTTTTTTTGCTTCGCCATATTCAAATTTGACACCGATAATTTTCTCTGCTACGGTTCCTCATCTTATGAAGCGCGACGTCCAGATGACCACGCAGGCTTGTAATTGTTGTTCCTGCTGTCCGTGTGTGTCTTCTGGCGCCGGGAGGCTGACGATCTAGGTTCCTGATCAAAAGCCGGGCAATTTTCTAGAATCCCACCGCCAGAACCATACCGGCGGTGGGATTTTTCTTTTTGTACGTCATTTTTTGCGAAGCGCAGCGCGTGCGGCACAGCAGTCGAAGGAATTACAGCGGATTCCTGAGGAGACAAAGGTCATGAACCGATTGAAGCAAAACGCGGGGACCTGGATCTTAATTGCAGGTGCGGTCTGGATGTCAGTATTAATGGCCGCCGGCACGGCACGGGCTCAAGGAGAAGCTTCCATCAGCGGTGTGGTCACCGACACGTCCGGCGCGATCATAGCGGGTGCCACCGTAAAGGTGAAGAACGTGGATCTCGGCGCGGTCCGCCCGATCGTCACGAACACCGCCGGTCGTTACGACGCGTCATCCCTGGCGGTCGGAAAGTATGAAGTTTCGGCTGAGCAATCCGGGTTTCGCACTGAGGTGAAAACGGGAATCACTCTGGCGATCGGCCAGCGCGCCGAAATAAATCTGATGCTGGCCGTGGGCGATGTGCAGCAGTCCATCAGTGTCGAGGAAACGGCGATGCAACTGGCCGTAACCACCGCCGATTTTTCCGGACTGGTCGGTGAGGCCCAGGTAAAAGACCTGCCACTCAACGGCCGAAGCTACGACCAGTTGCTGACGCTCAATCCCGGCGTCGTGAACTACACCTCGCAGCGCGCCGGCGGGATCGGCACTTCCAATTCCGTAGTCGGCAATATGTTCTCGGCTTCCGGCCGCCGCCCGCAGGAAAATCTCTACATTCTGAACGGAGTGGAATACACGAGCGCGTCCGAGGTGAACAACACTCCGGGAGGAACGAGCGGCCAGTTGCTCGGCGTCGATGCGGTGCGCGAGTTTTCCGTGGTCACCGACGCGTACGGCGCCGAGTACGGCAAGCGCCCCGGCGCGCAAATCAATATTGTGACGGCATCGGGGACCAACGCTGTTCATGGCGATGCTTACGAATTCCTGCGCAACAGCGCGCTAGATGCGCGGAACTTCTTTGACCTCGCGCAAATCCCGCATTTCGAGCGCAATGTGTTCGGCGGCTCGCTCGGCGGGCCGCAGCGCAAGGACCGGACATTTCTCTTTGCCAACTACGAGGGATTCCGGCAATCGCTCGGGCTGAGCGACGTTACCCTCGTGCCGGACAGCGGCGCGCGCGCCGGCCAGTTGCCTTGCGCCGCGCTCACCACGGTCACGTCAGCCTGCACCTCTTCCACGCCGCGGACGAACGTGCCGCTCGGAGCGGGCGTCGCCAATCTGCTGAACCTGTGGCCCGTCGCCAACGGGCCGGAGCTGACCGTGAACGGCGTTGAGAGCGGAATCGCCGAGGCCTTCAGCAGCCCCGAGCAGCACATCCGCGAAGACTTCGGCACCGCCCGTTTGGATCAGGTTTTTTCGGACAGCGATTCTTTCGCCGCGGTTTATACGGCGGATGACAGCCAATCGTTTTCACCCACAACGAATCCCCTCAGTACCGTCGAAATTTTCCTGAGGGAACAGGTGGCCAGCCTGAGCGAGACGCACGTTTTCTCGCCCAGCGTTTTGAATAAAGCCACGTTCGGATTTTCCCGCGGGGCTTTTTACTTCAACAGCGGCGTCACCGGAACCGCCGCGTCGGTGCCGGGCGCATGGGCTGGCACCACGGGCGCGGCTGTGCCCGGGGCCGTAGTGATCGGCGGCGGCACCACGCTCAACGGCGCCTCGGCGCTGACCAACGGCGGCACCAATGCGGGAAGCAATCTCAGCGCGGTGCGCAACCTGTTCACCTGGACGGACCAGGTGAGCATGACTCGCGGCAAGCACCTCTTCAATTTCGGAGTTTGGTTTGAGCGCGTGCAGGCCAACGACAATCTGATCCAGGATCAGTACGGTCAAGCGTCCTTCAACAACCTGCAAACCTTCCTGCAGGGCGCGATCAGCACCTACACGACTGCGTCGGCGGCGACCCCCATGTCCTGGCGATCCTTGGAGGGCGCCTTCTATGCGCAGGACGCTATCAAACTTACGCCAAGCGTTGAGCTGAGCCTCGGCTTCCGCGGCGAGTTCACCAGCGGCTGGAACGAAGCGCACGGCCGCGCCTCGAATTATCTATTTAGTAACGGCGTGATCGACGCGGTTCCGACCATCGGCTCTTCCGCGCTGTCCATCAACAATGCCCGGTTCCTTCCGGCGCCGCGGGTGGGAATTGCCTGGTCGCCGTTCGGCTCAAAGAAAACAGTGATCCGTGCCGGCGCCGGCCTCTATTACGCGCTGATCGATAACCTCAGCTACCGCCTCGATCAGAACGGCCCCTACAACACCGTGCAGGCAGCGAAGAAAGCCACGGTTGCCGAGATCGAAGGCACGGGCGCGGTTCCGGCGGGACTGGTCATTCCGAGCGGTGTTCAGCCGGACCTGCAAACGCCCACGGTAATTTCCTACGACCTGAAAATCGAGCAGCAAATTTTCCCGGGAACCACGCTGGCCGTCGGATACATCGGGTCGCACGGCTATCACGAAATGCTTTCCGTCGATGCCAATGTGCCGTCGAACGTCGTCATTTGCCCCGCGGCGCCGTGCCCCGCGAATTATCCCGGCGGCGCATACTTTTATTTTTCAAGCGCTGCGACTCCGCTTGCGGGCACGCCCGCGCTGGCGAATCCCGCGGTCGCCAACACCACCCACTGGCTTTCGGAAGGCGTGAGTTCCTACAACGGGCTGGAAGTGGACCTCAATCACCAATTCAGCCATGGGCTGCAGTTTCGCGGGGTTTATACGTTCTCGAAAGCCCTCGATGATGGCGACAACATGAACACCAGCGTCGCCACCAACTCGCCAGCCTTCGTTTCCAACCCGCTGAATCCGCTGCAGTCGGACTACGGCCGCGCCTCATTCGATGTCCGGCACGCCGCGGTGATTAACGCGACGTACGATCTGCCGTTTGGCCGCAAGCCAGCCGGAGGCGAAAACCGCTGGTGGAACGCGGCGCTGGGTAACTGGCAGCTCAGCGGCATCGAGACGCTGGTTTCCGGTTTGCCCTTCACGCCGCAGCTTTCCTACAATCCGTCGAACGACGGCGACTCGCGCAATCCGGTGCGCCCGTCGTTGAACCCGGCCTTCAGCGGTTCGATCATCGAAGGCGGCCCGGGGCAATACTTCAATCCCAACGCGTTCATCCAGCCGTTGCCCAACACCTACGGCAACGCGCCGCGCAACTTCCTGCAGGGCCCGGGGCTCGCGACCACCGACGTATCCGTGGCCAAAAAATTCCTGTTCACCGAGCGGAACAATCTGCAGTTCCGCGCCGAACTGTTCAATCTTTTCAATCGCGCCAATTTCAACAATCCGAATCCCGTCGTGTTTACTTCAGCGACAACAGTGCTGCCGACGGCGACCGCCGGCGTCATCACCTCGACGTCCACCAGTTCGCGCCAGGTGCAATTTGGGTTAAAATTGCTGTGGTAAGCCGGTCCCACCGCCGCATCGCCGGATTGAATCGTACGCGTCTTCGCCCGAGAGCCAGTGTTCTGGCGCCGGCGCTCGTATCCGGCGCGGTGCGAGCGGAGGGTCTGGTAGAATATCCTGCAGTCCGAGGCGCGGTCGCCAAGTGGTAAGGCAAAGGTCTGCAAAACCTTTATCGGCGGTTCGATCCCGCCCCGCGCCTCCAAAATTCCAACGCTTCAGCCTCCTCTAGTGGGAAGCCGTCCCGGCAATGCTGCATTGACTTTGCCACCTCGATTCAGTAACCTTATCCCGTGATTTCTCACGTCCA